>CAVCKM010000132.1:0-21012 GCA_963602765.1 Alistipes putredinis
GATGCACTATGCCGTACATGGGCATACGGCTGCGGAGTTAATCGTGGAACGTGCCTACGCTGACAAGGAGCACATGGGACTGACCACGTGGGCTAAGGCTCCAAACGGTAAGATTATCAAGTCAGACGTGAGCGTAGCAAAGAATAAACGACAAAAGAAACTGCATGAGATGATGCGGTAATCACATCTTATTCTGTAGTTTGCGGAGCCAATAGCATACGCAATTGTTCCAATTCCGCATCGCTCACGCCGCCAGACTTGAAATATCTCTTGGCGGACTCGCGCAAGTCATCCTTACTGAGTGTCGTGACGTCTGCCTTGCTCCAGTCAACCGCCTGCAAGTTGCTGGTGATTTCATCGTGACACATCGCCCATATCATACGGTCGATGGCAATTTTCTGTCGCAGCATATACGACTCACCGTCTTTCTCGATGTGGTAGAAGTTTATCATCGTCTGCATGTAGTCGTTCCGCAGTTCTGCGATGTCGGCTCCCATGAAAGCCTCGAGCAGCATGGTGACAAAGCCGCAACGGTCCTTGCCCTCATTGCAATGGATGAGATATGGCTGCGGGTGGTCTATCATGAACTTGACCATCTCGCCTATCGTCTTCCGGAAGGCATCGCCGAAGATGTTAAGAGACAGTCCGCACGCCATCGTACTGCCGTTCTTGTAGAGTTGCGGACAGTAGGTGGAGGCATAGCCCTCAGTTTTCATGTACCCCTCGATGGCATCCTTCGTGTCGGCAAGGTCTATCTCCGTCTTTATGCCTGCCACACTCGCCAGACTGTCCACGACACTGTAGCGACCTCTGTTGTCACGGCAGTTTATCGGATTGCTGGAGCGATACAGTATATTTTTTCCCATTCCCGTCGTGCTCACCACGCGGAAGTTGGCGTATTGTTCGGGAGTCTCGCCTGGTCGCATCTCTGCGGGGAAGGTGGACTTGAGCAGGTCGTACTTCTCCTTGTATCCGCCTTTCTGCGTCATCGTTATGGTCACTTTGTCGCCTGGGTCGCCGCCGACGAAGAGGTGGAAGTCAGCGTTGAGCATGCCGAAACAGTACATCATGCCCAAGGCGTTGTAGTCTACATAAGTAAGGTCGAAGCTGCCGGCCTCGTTGAAGGATGTCAGGAAGGGGATGCTGTCGATGTCTATTTTGTCCCCGATTTTGACGTGCAACAGGTCGGCATAGTCGAAGCCCTTGTCCTTCATCTCCTGCGGAGTGAAGCTGGGTATCGGCATTCCGTACATGTTAACATCGGTAATGGAACCCGAAATCTCCGGCACAGAGCCATTTTCGTTCGCTCCGTCGTTGTCGCTGCATGACACCAGCACTGCCGCCGCTGTCAAGAGAAATAATAGTGTGCGTCTCATAAAAAAACTGTTAACGCGACAAGACAGGTCATCTTGCCGCGTTGTTCGTAAATGTGGGTGGAGCTGGAGGGGTTCGAACCCTCGTCCAAACGGAGAAACAATATGCTTTCTACATGCTTATTCCGGCCTTCGGTTTTCGTGCTGACGACAAGACCCGGACCACCAATCGTCTGCCTTAGCCTCTAAAACTTCGCGGCAGCCGCGAGGCAATGCTGTCGCTATCCCCGATATTGTAGCACCGCTTGACCAATTCAGCCTCAGGGAGAGAGGGCTTTGAGCGATGTCCCGTTCCCTCGCCTAGCAAGGGAATAAAGCTAATCTACTATACTTCGATTAGGCAGCGAGAGCGTAGTTGTTTTCGCCAATTAAATTGTCGGCCGACGTGATTATGGAGCCAACAGCCATCGCTCCGCATGCTTACACACCGCCTCGGTCCGCTGTCAAATCCAGTCAGCCCCTAAAGACAATGCTTCAATGTGGCTGCAAAGTTAGCAAGATTTCCTCACACTTCCAAATTTTTTCCACACAAAAGCCCATTATTTGTGATATCACGTCACCCCTGACCTCTGCTATGAAGGTACAGGATAACAAGTGCCGAAAGAGCAGGAACTTGGCAGTGCTGACTGTTGGCAGTTACCATTCAGGTTGTTGGCAGTTGCCATTCAGATTGTTGGCAATTACCAACGACGTTGTTGGCAGTTGTCAACAACCAATGGCAATTGGTTTCAAATCTTTGACGTGCCGAAAAGAGTCAAATTTTTTCTATACGCCATGCTATCAAACGCTCCTTATTCCATGTCTCCGTAGTAATTATACCACTCCTCCGAGCGGGAGCCTTCTTCGTAACGCTCGTAGTCCTCCTCCTCAACATAGTCGTCGTCGGAGTAGGCCGGGGTGTTATTGACACGCTTGCTGTAGAATGTGATGTGACAAAAAGTGAACTGGTTCATAGTCTTTGTGGTTTTTAAGTTATTAGTTATGTGTATATGATGGTAAGTGCCCACACGTGGGTCACTCTGCTGCGGTCTGCTCCTTGCTCCAGTTGACGAGGAAGAGAGTGTCGGTGGCTCGCGTGAAGGCGGTGTAGAGCCAGTGGATGTAGTCGGGCGTGAGCATGTCGTCGGTCATATATCCCTGGTCTACGTAGACGTGGCTCCACTGTCCGCCCTGCGCCTTGTGGCAGGTGATGGCGTAGGCGAACTTTATCTGCAGGGCGTTGTAGTAGATGTCCTTCTTGATGGCCTTCATACGGTCTGCCTTATGGGGCAGGTGGGCGTAGTCCTCCATCACCCTGTCGAAGAGCTGCTGCTGTTGCTCGGCGGTGAGGGCGGGCGAGTCGCTGTGCAGGGCGTCGAGGATGGCGGTGATGTCCATCTCGGCGTTGTCGTAGTCGGGAAACTCGAGCGTCAGGTCGGCAAAGCGAAAGCCGTAGAGCTCGCGGATGTTGCGCACGCGCCGCACCACCGCCATGTCGCCGTTGGCGATGAACGTCATCGTCTCGCCGTTCTTCTCGCGCTCCGCCGTCTCCTTCTCGTCGAAGTAGTGGTTCTTCACCACCATGATGCGGTCGCCGGAACAGAGTTCGCCGTCGTGGTCCACCACCTGTATGCGGATGCCCTGGTTGTAAATGGTGGCGCGCTTGTTGCTGCGCGTGACTACCACCGTGTCGTCCTCCCCCACCCTATAGTAGCTGTCGCCCAGACTCTCTATCAGTTCGTTGCCTGGCACGTTGCGCACGTCCCTGAACCCGTGGAAGTGGATCTGTGGCAGCTGGGTGATGTCGTCGTGGGTTATCATCTGGCGTATCATGGTGGCGTTCCATAGTATGCCGGACTCCTGCTTCTGGCGCACCACGTCGGTGAGGTCGCACTCGTGCACGTCCAGCCCGTAGCACCCCACAACGCCTGCCTGCAAAGCTGGGGCCTCGTCCTCGCCGACGGGAGGGAGCTGCGCCGTGTCGCCCACGAGCATCAGGCGGCAGTTGCGCCCTGAGTAGACGTACGTTACGAGGTCGTCGAGGACACCTCCGCCGTTGCCGATGAAGTTGGGCATGCCGTCGGCGGGCAACTGCGGCATGGTGCTTATCATCGATGCCTCGTCGACGACGAACAGAGTGTCCGCGTGCAGGTTGACATCGAGGTTAAAGTCACTACCATTGCTCTTCTGGCGGTATATCTTACGGTGGATGGTGCTGGCGGCGCGGTCGCAGTTGAGCGACAGCACCTTGGCGGCACGTCCCGTCGGCGCAAGCAGTATCACCCTTTGGTTCAGCGACAACAGCGTCTGCACCATGGCAGCCACGAGGGAGGTCTTGCCCGTGCCCGCCGAACCGCGCATTATCATTGCCGGCATGCCGCGGCGCTGGGCAAGGAAAGCACCAAACGTGGCGAGGGCCGTGCGCTGACTCTCCGTCGGTGGAAAACCGAAGCGCTGCAGTATGAGTTGGGTAAAGTCTGCTATGGTCATTGGCGGTTCTGGGGAAGAAGTGGAAAGAAAAATTTGCCGTTGTGCTTAATATTTTGTACTTTTGCAACGGCAAAGGTACAAACTTTTTGCGACAAACAATAAAACAAGACGATAAAATGACAACATCACAAGCTGACCGCACCACTACCCTACCCGTACACATCCGCGTAGGACAGGGCACCCTGTCGTTTCTCGTGGAGGACGGCGACGGCAAGAGAGCGTACCATCCCTACGACGTGAAGGAGGGGATGTCCATCGCCGCCAACCTGCGCGAGGCATTCCGCACCGAGCCGTACCTGAAGGATGCCGGAGACATGGCAGTGCTTTCCGTTGCCACTCCAATAGTACTCATTCCACTGGAGGAGTACAACGACATGGCGAACTTCGACGCAGAGGACACGTACGGCTGCGTCATCACGGGGCACAAGGGGGAGGCAAAGGTCACAACGGAAGTGGCGGAGCTGGATGCCGTCGCTGTCTTCCCCGTCAACAACGACCTGCGCATGGTCGTGAGCGACCACTTCACCGACGTGGAGGTGCGCAACGTCACCATCCCCGTCTGGGAGCATCTCTACAACCGCTACTACCGCACCATGACGCACCGCCGGCTGTTCCTCTATTTCCACGACAAGAAGGTGGACGTATGCTGTTTTGAGACGCATCGTATGCGCTTTGCCAACGTCTTCGATGCCTCCAACGACCACGACGTGCTCTACTATATATTATACGTATGGAAGCAGCTGGGCATGAACCAGCGGGACGACGAACTGCACATCGTGGGCGACCTGACACCAGACGCATGGCTCGTCTCACGACTGAAGACATACGTGGCACGCGTCTATTTCATCAACCCCAGCGCAAGCCTCAACCGCTCCCCCCTGGCAGACATCAAGGGGATGCCGTTCGACTTGATGCTCGTAAAAGAATAACACTCAGACATGCGAATCATCACAGGACAATACAAAGGGCGCCACTTCGAGGTGCCGCGCACATTCAAGGCACGCCCCACGACGGACTTTGCCAAGGAGAACATCTTCAACGTCATGATGGGATACATCGACTTCGAAGACGCATCGGCCCTCGACCTCTTCGCCGGCACGGGAAGCATCTCGCTGGAACTGCTCTCGCGCGGTTGCAGCGAAGTGGTCAGCGTGGAGATGGACCGCGACCACGCCAACTTCATCCGCCAGTGCGTCGAGAAGCTCGGCACACTCAACCACACCCTGGTGCGCGGCGATGTCTTCCGCTTCCTCAAGTCGTGCCGCAAGCAGTTCGACTTCATCTTTGCCGACCCGCCATACGCCCTCCCCACCCTCGCCGAGATACCGGACAAGGCTCTGCCGCTCCTGAAGGAAGACGGCGTCTTCGTCTTCGAGCACGGCAAGCAGTACGACTTCTCCCAACACCCCAACTTCGTGGAGCACAGAGCATACGGCAGCGTCAATTTCTCCATCTTCCAAAAGAAGAACTAAAGATTATACCATTTTTGAGATTCTTGGAGGAAAAATTTGTACTATAATGGAAAATTAGTAACTTTGCCACAAACAAACAGAGATATGGGCAAAATTGTAGACAGAAAACTTACAAAGATTGTTACACTTGACGGTATGGAAATCATCAAGCGCGTCACAACAGTGTTAATGCCTAACGGCAAATATCGCTATCCCGTGGATTATTATAGAGTGAACACGGGAGCGGTAGAAATGACAACTGCCCAGTTGGATAAAGTCAGGATTCCTACTTACAAACAACTCATATAAAAGTATGGCAGACTGCGATGGCTACCCTTTTATCTTTCAAATGATTGACAGGGATGATGCAGATGACTTGTTGACAGAAACACTACAATACCGGTTCAAGTCAGACAAGTCGCACCACACGTATATTGTGCGCGTAGAGAAGTACCGCCAACATGCCTATTGCATTAAGTTTTTTGACAAAGCAAACAGGAACAGTCGGCAAAAGTTCAGTCTACGAACTAATACATTTGAACCTCGCACGATATTTTATACCATCTTCCACATACTCCTTGATGTCTTGAAGAAAGACAACAAAGCATCATTCTTCTTTATCGGTGCTGAGGATGAGCGGGATGTACTGGGGTCGTCTACACGTCGTTTCAAAGTATATTTCCGCTTTGTAACCTCTATTGTTTCCGACAGACTCTTCGCCCATTTCCCCGTCGAGGACGAGTCACTCTATATACTCGTAAATAAAGAAGCTGTAGAAGACAGAACGAGCTATGCATCCCACATCATCTCTTTAGTGAAACAAGAATACTCACATCGATAGAAACACCACAATACAACACGATGATAGACAGGCAGACCATAGAACGCATCAAGGACACGGCGGACATTGTGGACGTTGTGTCGGAGTTCGTGTCACTCAAACGAGTGGGTGCGAACTACCGCGGACTGTGCCCGTTCCACAACGACCACACGCCGTCGTTCTACGTGTCACCATCGCGCCGCACGTGCCACTGCTTCGTATGCGGAGAAGGCGGCGACAGCGTCGGCTTCATCATGAAGCACGAGCAACTCTCATACCCCGATGCCCTGCGATGGCTCGCCAACCGCTACCACATACAAATACAGGAACGCGAGCGTACCGACCAACAGAAACAGGAGGACTCAGAGCGCGAGTCAATGTTTGCCGTCAACGAATGGGCTGCCAAATACTTCCACGACATACTGGAGAACGATGTGGACGGACGTGCCATAGGCATGCAGTACTTCCGCCAGCGCGGCGTACGCGACGACATCATAGAGAAGTTCCAGCTGGGATTCTGCCTCAACGACCGTCAGGCACTGTCGCGCGAAGCACTGCGCAAGGGCTACAAACCGGAATTCCTACTCAAGACGGGACTCTGCTACGCACGCGACAACGGCGACCTCGCAGATCGCTTCGCCGGCCGCGCCATGTTCCCATGGATAGGCGTCAGCGGCAAAGTGGTGGCCTTCGGCGGCCGCGTCCTCGACTCGCGCACCAAGGGCGTCAACCAGAAATACGTCAACTCCCCCGACTCCGTCATCTACCACAAGGACCACGAGCTGTACGGCATCTTTCAGGCCAAGAAAGCCATCGCCAAGGAGGACTGCGTCTACATGGTGGAGGGATACACCGACGTCATCTCCATGCACCAGTGCGGCATTGAAAACGTAGTGGCAAACTCCGGCACGGCACTCTCCGAGTACCAGATACGCATACTCCACCGCTTCACGCAGAACATCATACTGCTCTACGACGGCGATGCCGCCGGCATCAAGGCGGCACTGCGCGGCACGGACATGCTCCTCAAGGACGGCATGAACGTAAAGGTGATGCTGCTGCCCGACGGTGACGACCCGGACTCCTTCGCCAAGAAACACACGGCAGAGGAGTTCCGCCAGTACATCGAGGACAACAAGACGGACTTCATACAGTTCAAGACGCACGTGCTGCTCAACGGTGTCAACGACCCCGTAAAACGCGCCGAGGCCATCTCGAGCATCATACAGAGCATCAGCGTCATCGGCGACCCCATCATACGTGCCACGTACATACAGGACTGCACCTCCAGACTCGGCATCAACGAGCAGACACTCATAGCGAAACTCAACGAGTGCATACGCAACAACCGCCAGCAGGACAGACTGGCAGCAAACCGCAACGAGAAGACCCAGTCCACTACGGCAGCAACTCAGACGGCAACGCCAACTCAACAGCCCGCAACGCAGACAGGCAACGCCCCGGCAGGACTTCCGCCGGAGGACATGCCGCCAATGGGAGTTGACGACGACGTGCAGCCAACACCAGGAGCGGCAGCACCTCAGGATGCCCCCACCCCACCGCAACCAGAGCCACCGCTGGACATCCCGTTCTGGAAGACACGTCCACTGAACGCCGTCCCCGACCTCATCATTCGCATGGTGATAAAGTACGGCGGCGAACTTATCTACGACAACGTGGAAGTGGACGAGGGACAGACAGCCTCGTTCACCCTCGCACAGTACGTCAGCTACGACCTGGCGCAGGACTCGTTGGCCTTCAACGAAGGCATGTACAACCAGATACTCGAAGAGGCAGTGAAAGGATGCAACGGCGTGGAGTCCCCCAACGTTTTCGACAGCGAGAAGTACTTCACCATGCACCCCGACTACGACATATCGGCATTCTCAATACAGATAACACAAGAGGAGACATTCCTCTCAAAGAGTCTGGAAATGACGATGACGCCGGAGTTGCTGCGCGACAAGATAGAGCACCTCCTCCTGGACTATCGCAACGAGTACGTCACCGCCGAGATAAAACGCATCACGGCAGAGATAGCCGCGGCACAGGGCGACATGAACCAGCGGCTCACCGCTCTGATGCAGGAGCTGCAGAAGGTGCAGCAGATGCGCGCACTCATAGCAAAACGAATAGGCAGCAGCGTATTGGGACGAAGATAGGGAAATTCCCCGTCCACAGTAGGGAAAAGCCCTTTGCACGGCAAGACAAATTGCCGTACCTTTGCTCCCATAAAAAAAGGACATTAAACGAAAGGACATTATGAAAAGGACTCTTCTGACACTGATAATCTGCCTCGCATCACTATTCAGCATCAACGCCATGAGTTACGAACAGGCACGCGAGCAAGCCCTCTTCCTCACGGACAAGATGGCTTACGAGCTGAACCTCACGCAGACGCAGTACGAGGCAGCATACGAGATAAACCTCGACTACCTCCTCGGTGTCACCACCGTGGACGACCTGTATGCCGAGAACTGGCGACGCCGCAATCTTGACTTCTCATACATCATGTACGACTGGCAGTACAATGCCTTCTGCGCTGCATCCTACTTCTTCCGTCCACTGACATGGGGAGGCGGCGCATGGCACTTCGGAGTCTACGCACACTACCCTCAACGCACCTCGTTCTATTTCGACCGCCCGGCATGCTACGTGACCTACCGCGGCGGACACAGCTGGGGACACAACGGCGGTGTATCGTGGTACGTCAGCCGCTCAGACCACTTCCGCGCCGTACCCGCATCCGGCGGACGCTTCGTCGGCATGCGCGACAGTTGGCACGGCGGCCCCCACGGAGGACACTTCGGCGGCGGCCCCATACACGGCGGCAACAATGTCATCGTGCAGAACAACTTCATACACGTAAACAACAACCGCGGCAACCTCAACAACAACCGCCCCACATCCTTCGGCAACCGTCCCTCCAGCACACGCACTACCGTGGAACGCCCCGTCGGAGGCAGCTTCGGAAACGGGTCACGCAACAACGGCAACAGCACTACACGTCCTAACGGTTTCGGAGGCAGCAACAGTTTCGGAGGCAACTCACGTCCCAGTAACTTCGGAGGCAGCAGCAACTTCGGCGGTGCTTCCCGAAACAACAACAGCTTCAGCAGCCCTAGCGGCAGCGGTAGAGGCAACATGGGCGGCGGTCCTTCCATGGGAGGCGGTTCGCAGCGTGGCGGCAGCGGTGGTGGCAGACGATAAACGTGGACGAAACGGCCAAACACCGAAAAAAGTTTTGCTCAGTTGAAAAATATGTTGTATCTTTGCAATGCATTTGACAAACAAAACCAACAACAACACACAGAGCTATAAAAAGAAATGAACTCAATCAACGAAATCGTAGTTAAGGACCGCAAGGGCAACAACGTCCCCCTTAAAGGTTACGCCAACGAAGTAGTGCTCATCGTCAACACTGCAACGAAGAGCCCGCTCACCCCACAGTATGAGGCGCTCGAGGCACTCTACGAGAAATACCACCCACAGGGGTTCGCCATTCTGGACTTCCCCTCCAACCAGCCCACAAAGTCGTGCCCAGGCACTGACGAGATGGTACACCAGTTCTGCAAGGACACATACAACACGGAGTTCCCACGCTTCAAGAAGGTAAAGGTGAACGGTGCCGACGCAGACCCTCTCTACAAGTACCTCACGGAGAAATTCCCAGGCGAGATAACAGAGGACTTCACCAAGTTCCTCGTAAACAAGATAGGCAAGGTAGTGGCACGCTACGACGCCAGCACACCAATAGAAGAAATCGACGCTCGCATCGCCGAGATGCTGGCGTAAAGCAATAGGTTTTATGCAAACTACAAAATGTCTTATCATCGGCAGTGGACCTGCAGGCTACACTGCCGCCATATATGCCGGCAGAGCAAACCTCTCGCCAGTAGAATACTGCGGACCGCAGACTGGCGGCCAGCTCACACAGACCACCATGGTGGAGAACTTCCCCGGTTATCCCGACGGAGTGGATGCCAACGAGATGATGATGCAGATACGCGAACAGGCGGAGCACTTCGGTGCCGACATCCGCGACGGCGAGATAGAGAGCATCGACTTCTCCAAGCAGCCGTACGTCTGCACCGTTGACGACGGGACGCAGATAGCCGCAGAGACCATCATCATAGCAACGGGTGCCAAGGCGAAGTACCTCGGACTGCCCGACGAGGCGAAGTACAACGGCATGGGCGTGTCGGCATGCGCCACATGCGACGGATTCTTCTACCGTAAGAAGGTGACCGCTGTCGTAGGCGGCGGCGACACAGCGTGCGAGGACGCACTATACCTCTCCCACCTCTGCAAGAAGGTGTACCTCGTGGTACGCAAGAACTACCTCCGCGCTTCGGAGATAATGCAGCAGCGTGTGCGTGAGGCAGAGAACATCGAGATTCTCTTCGAACACAACGCCATCGGGCTCTACGGCGAGAACGGCGTGGAGGGCATGCACGTAGTGAAGCGTCAGGGCGAAGCGGACGAGGAGAAATATGACATGGCCATCGACGGATTCTTCCTTGCCATAGGCCACAAGCCTGTCACCGACCTCTTCGCAGGACAGATAGACCTCGACGAGCAGGGATACATCAAGACGCAGAACGGCACGCAGCAGACCAACATACCGGGTGTCTTTGCCGCCGGTGATGTCTGCGACCCCACATACCGCCAGGCCATCGTAGCTGCAGGCTCCGGATGCAAGGCTGCACTCGATGCTGAGCGATATTTGAACGCAAAATAAAGAATTATACACTACCAAACGAAAAAAGCGGCTGCAAAGTTTGCACAATTAAAGAATTATGCTTACCTTTGCAGCCGCTAATTCGCCCAAATGGCGGAATTGGTAGACGCGTTGGTCTCAAACACCAATGCCGCAAGGCGTACCGGTTCGAGTCCGGTTTTGGGCACAAAGGGCTGCGAAGCAATGCTTCGCAGCCCTTTTCCGTTTTATTTAGTTTTCATCCTTTATGTCTGCCACCTTCTGCGGACCGCGCACCTTGTCCTTTACACTCAGCCCTTTCTTTATCTCGATATTCACGCCATCGCTCAGACCCGTGGTGACGGCAGTGCGTTCGTACGTTTTGTCACCGCCTGCACCTTTTATCACGTAGACAAAAGTGTTGTCGCCGCTGAACTCTATGCTGCTCTCAGGTACTGTGAGCACATGGACGGCCTTGGAGAGCACTATCTCAGCGTTGGCACTGTAGCCCGAACGTATCTTGCCGCCCTTTGCCGCACGCACGGCGGCCTTCACCTCAAACTGGTTGGCACCGTTGTTCTCCGTGGCCTTAGGCGAGATATACTCCAGGTTGGCATCGAACTTCACATCCTGCATGGCACCGAGGGTTATCTTCATCGGCATCCCCACGACGAGACTGCCCACCTCCGTCTCGTCAATGTTGCCGCGGAAGATAAGGTCGTTCATATTGGCGACGCTGGCTATGGTAGTACCGTCGTTGAAGGTGTTGGAGAGAATCACCGAGTTGCCCACCTTTACCGGGATGTCCAGTATGATGCCAGAGATGGTGGAGCGTATGAGCGTTGACGACTCGCTGGCGTTGCTCTTCGACACACCGTTGCGCACCACCTCAAGAGCGTCGTTGGCTGCCACAACCTCCTCCTTGGCCTGCTGCAGCGCCTGCTTTATCTTGTCGTACTCGTCGGCACTGACCAGTTCCTTCTTGAAGAGCGTCTCCTCACGGGTGTAGTTCACCTGTGCCTGCTTGAGGTTTATCTCAGCGAGTCGCACGCGTGCCTGCGCGCTGCTCAACTGCGACATCTCGGGGATAACCTTCACCTTGGCTATCACCTCACCGGCCTGCACGTAGTCGCCGGCCTCCTTGCATATCTCGGTGATGATACCGCTGATCTGCGGCTTGACGTTCACCTCGTTGCGCGGCTCTATCTTGCCGGTGATGATGGTGGTCTTCAGCACGTCTGCCACCTTGGGAGTCAGTTCGGTGTACTCCACAGGCTTGGGCTGCGACTTCTCGTAGAGGAACACGAAGGTTCCGATAAAGATGAGAGCGACGACTGCCGCTACTATCAACTTTGAATACTTTCTCATATTGTGCTCTTATATATAATGTTCACGTACTATTAATGTATTACTCGTCTCTCATTGCATCGACTGGCTTTATGCTCATGGCCCGCCACGCCGGGGCGAGTCCTGCCAGACCTCCAAGCAGACATACCACCAGGGCGGAGAGTATGGCAGTCCAGAAGTTCACCTGAAAGTGTGCCGCCAGTATGCCGTCCGTGGTGGTAGCCATTTCGAGCATCTGCAGCAGTGCCACACCAAAGAGTATGCCGCTCATTCCCGCCACGAGGGTCAGTATGATGCTCTCGGCTATTATCTGCGAGAGAATCATCTTCGGCGTAGCCCCGATGGCACGGCGTATGCCTATCTCCGTGGTGCGTTCCTTGACGGTCACCATCATGATGTTGCTCACGCCAATGGCTCCGGCCAGCAGCGTGCCTATGCCGACGAGCCATATCAGGAGGTTGACACCCTTGAAGAGGTTGTCCATCAGTGAGAACATCACCTCCGTATTGAATATGGCAATGGCGGTCTCGTCCGTCGGGTCTATGGTATGTGCGTTGGCAATGACGGTGCGTATGTGTGTGGTCAGCGTGCTCATCACTATACCGGGTTTGCCCGTGACGGCAATCAGGTCTACCTGGTCGCCAAGGTTGTATGCGGCGCGCACCACATTCTGCGGCAGTGTGATGGTCTCGTCGGCACGTCCGCCAAGGGCAAAGCCATTGCCGGAGCGGTAGTCCACGCCCACCACGCGGTAGTATGTGGAGTCGATGCGCACAGTCTTTCCACAAGGGTCTTCACCCTCCTTAAACAGTTTCTGGTACACCTGCTTGCCGAGGACGCACACCTTGCGTTTCTGCTGCTCGTCCATGGCGTTGATGTACCTGCCGTAGAATATCTTCGGGGCGGACACCTTGGCGTAGTTTGGCGAGACACCCTGCGCCGAGGCACTGAACTTCTTGTCGCCGTAGACAACGCTTTTGTTTCCGCAGAAGATGAGCGGCGTTATCACGTCCAACTCCGGCACCTGTTCCTTGATTCGCCTTAGGTCGGCAGTGCCCATGTGCCACGTGCGTCCCTTGTTGAATCCTTTGTACGGTTTGGTGGTGTTGCCGCTCCATGCTATGGCGGTGTTGTTGGCAAAGCCGGCGAAGTTGCTCTCCAGCATCTCGCGCAGTCCCTGGCCGCCGCCCATCAGTCCGACGAGCATGAAGACACCCCAGAAGACGCCGAAGCCCGTCAGGATGCTGCGGCTCTTGTTGCGCGTGATGGTGTCGAGTATTTCCCTGTATGTATCTATGTCGAATCTCATGTGTGTTTCTTTTTATTGCCGTCGTCTGTTACTCTGCAGCCAACGCCTCAATGGGGCGTATCCTTGCCGCCTTGATGGCCGGGATGAGTCCGGCTATCGTACCGGCGACGATGATGGTGGCGGTTGCCTCGATGCAGATGTCCAGTCCGACGGTGGGGTTGAGGAATACGGCGGCTTTGAAGATACCGGAGTCCACGACGGCATGACCGACGGTGGCATCCATTATCTCGTTGGCAATGATGCCGCACATCATTCCGATGTATCCGAACAGTGAGGTCATGATGACGCTCTCGATGATGATGAGTCTCAGGATGGACATTGGTTTTGCACCTATCGCCTTGCGTATGCCGAACTCCCGCGTACGCTCCTTGACGGTGATGAGCATGATATTGCTGACCCCTACGATGCCGCTGAGGAGGGTGAAGATACCCACTATCCAGAGGGCGGTGCGTATCATGGCGATGCCCTCGTTCATCTGTATGTTGTCCATGAAGCGGTTCCATATCCAGACGGTATTGTCGTCGTCGGGTGCCGCCATGTGGTTGCGGTTGATGCCAGTGGTATAGCGTTTTTCAAACGCCTCGTTAGCCTCCTTTGTGGGGAGGTTCTTTATGGTGAACTCGATATTGCCCGCCTCGTCGCCCTTCTTGTATATCGTCTTCATGGTGCTGTAGGCGGTGTAGGCGTTGGGGTTCTTGCGCGACTCGTCGTCCTTGTACACTCCCACCACCTTGAATGCCATGCCGCTTATCTTGACGTGCTTCCCGATGACGGCGTGATAGTCCTTTACCAGTTCGCGTGCCTGCGACTGGCTGAGCACTACCACTTTCCGCTGCTCCCTCATGTCGATGTCGTTGACGAAGCGTCCTGCCAGCAGTTCGACCTTGTCGATGTCGGTGTGTACGGGGTAAACGCCGGTCAGCGTCTGGGTGGCGACATAGTTCTGTCCGAGACTGATGGAGGCGACGGGTTGCTCCAGCACACCGCCCACCTTGTCTACGTAGTCGGCGTGCAGCAGTTTGGTGTACTCCTTGTCACGGTCGTTGAGGGTGATGGGGCGTTCCTCCTTCAGTCCGTTGTATGCCTTGGAGGTCTGTCCGCCGAACGCCACAACGGAGTTGGCAAGGAAGCGGTCGCTCTGGTGCAGCTGCACGTTGATGAGTCCGTTGCCGGCTCCGAGGAGGAATATGAGCATAAAGATGCCCCACGCCACGGCAAATCCCGTCAGCGACGTACGCAGCTTGTTGCGCTTGGAGGTACTCCATATCTCGGAGAGGATGGTGGAGTGTAGGGAAAAATGTGATATGGAGTCCATTCGGAAGTCTTCTATGGGTGTTATTTGACGTAGTCCTTGCTCACCAAGTGGTGGTCAAGGTTGTTTTCGATGCTGCCGATGAGTCCGTCCTTGATGTGGATAACCTTGTCGGTCTCGTTGGCCACGCCGCTCTCGTGCGTCACGACGACGATGGTCATGCCGTCCTTCTCGTGCAGCTCCTTGAGCAGGTCCATCACCTCTACGCTGGTCTTGGAGTCGAGGGCTCCCGTCGGTTCGTCGGCAAGTATTATCTGCGGTTTTGTGACGAGTGCGCGTGCTATTGCCACACGTTGCTTCTGTCCTCCGGACATCTCGTTGGGGTAGTGCGAAGCCCACTGTGCCAGTCCGAGGCGGTCCAGATACTCCATCGCCATCTCGTGACGTTTGCGCCGTCCCACACCCTGGTAGTACAGGGACAGCTCGACGTTCTCCACGGCGGTTTTGAACGATATGAGGTTGAACGACTGGAAGATGAATCCTATCATGCGGTTGCGGTATTCGGCGGCGCGCGTCTCGGAGAGGTTCTTTATGAGCACGTTGTCGAGCCGGTATTCGCCGGAGTCGTAGTTGTCGAGGATGCCGAGGATATTGAGCAGTGTGGACTTTCCCGACCCCGATGCTCCCATGATGGAGACGAACTCCCCTTTCTCTATGTCGAGGTTGATGCCTTTGAGCACATGCAGCGGCTGTGCCCCCTGATACGTCTTGTTCAGGTCGGATAAATGAATCATTGACATTGTCTGTGTCTATATAGTTGTCTTCTTATATTGTTGATATCACTCTACCCTCTTCCAGTCCAACAGTCCCTTGCCGTTCTCGTCCAGTTCTATGGCAAGCCCTATCACTTGGCGTTTGTCTGCCTTGAATGGCTCTAGATACTGACGGTTCTGAATCTGTTGCGTAGCAGCCTTCTTGCCGCCGTTGTTGTGCAATTTCAATTCCAGAACGTAGATGTAACGCGAAGTCTGCACTGTCATGTCTATACGTCCTGTGGCTATCATGCGCTCCACCTCAACAGTCAGGCCGATGGCATTGAGGATAGTGCTGATGATAAGACGATAACGTTCCTCCATGTCCATGGAAGCCAGTTTCTTGTTGCTATACGGCACGTCGGCAACAAGACTCTTCAGCGTCTTCATGGCATCGTCCACCTGTCCCAGTCCCATATAGGCATACAGATTTGCCTGCATTGACTTCACTTCACTTTCCTTACGCAGAGCCAATGCTGGCAGCACCATCTCGTAGAGTGCCTTTCTGACTTCTTCATTTGGGAATCCGAGAACATAGCCGAACTCATCGCAACTCTTGATGGTGAGGTAGCCAGACTGATAGAGGAACAGTTCCGCACCGCCGCCAACGACATCGGACATCTCCAACGTATCACGCATGATACGGCAGTTGTCGAAATCACGCAAGTTCAGTTCCAGGTCGTTGACGAACTTGGGGATAAGCTTGGTTGCCCCAGACGAAGCCCAGAAGCAACCCAATTCGTGCGTGGCAAGAGAGTTTATCAAACTATACGGATTGTACACATCCACCATATTGCGGCGACTGAAATGATACCCATCATAATAGACTTTAAGTCTGTCGTGTGTTTCCTGTGCATCCCATCCGTTGGTTTTCGCCATCTCTTGCAATTCTGGAGTGAAGTTATCGCTGATTTCCCTCTCCGTAATACCACAGATGGCAGCATACTCCGGTTGGAAACTGATATTAGTAAGGTTGTTCAGCACGGAGAACAGCGATATCTGCGTAAACTTGGTGATGCCTGTGATAAAGACAAACTTCTCGTACTCGTCCGCATTCTTCAGAACGGCAAATACCGCCCTATATACCGCAGTACAGGCTTCGTGCTCCGGCGTGTGCCACGAGTGTTGTAGCGGAGAGTCATACTCATCAATGAGGATGCAGACCCTCTGCCCCGTCTGCCCATAAGCGGCCTTGATTATCTTGTCGAACTTGACAGCAAGCGAATCCGTCTCTTTAAGTTCCGCTTGATACTGACCGGCATACGTCTCAAAGACATAGTCCAGATAAGACTTGATGGACTCGGCATCCGCCCCTGCCATACTCATGTCAAAGCGAATGACGGGATGAAGTGTCCACTCCTTTTCCAACTGCATTATCTTTAAGCCCTCGAACAAGCCCTTACGGCCTTCCAAATACGCATGAAGCGTATCGACAAGTATGGACTTGCCGAAACGTCGTGGGCGACTGAGATAGTTGTACTGCGTACCACCGTTTACCAACTGCCAGACAATGTCACTCTTGTCTACATAAAGATAGCCGTCCTCCCTTATCTTTCTGAACGACTGTATGCCAGCCGGCAATTTCCTGCTCTTGATGTCTGCCATATTTGTTTAAGCCACTAAGACCTTGTTATATTTGGAATTCCCATGCAAAAATACTACTTTCTTTAGAGACTGCCAAAGAAAGGAGCAGAAATCTATTGAGCAATCCCCAATCTCCCTCCCCTCCCCCACCCCTTCATACCTACATTTGTGTATGCTCGGGGCTGTATTTACTAAATTTTATAATAAGTATGTTATCATTTCCTAATTTTTGAGTATTGCCCACTTTGCAGAATCGCCGTACCTTTGCACTCGCAAAGATACTGTTGTATCAACAACGGAGCGGCACAAGCCCGCCGGCTTCTTCAAATAGATATTTAATCGATTATAATATATATAAGGTATTTAAGATGACAAAACAACTTTTTCTTTCTGCCCTCTTGGCTTGCGGTTTCTTTACCAGTGCTATGGCGCAGGAACATGACGGTGTAGAGAGCGACAAGGAGTGTTGCGAAAACTCCGAGGAACAACCTAAGAGCCGTTTCACTGTCGGAGGCTATGGCGAGGCTGTTATGAGCCGTAATTTCTACAGTCAGAACGTATTCCGTTATACATATCCCGACAGATATAAGAACGGTTCGAGCCATGGACGTTTTGACCTTCCACATATAGCCCTTAACATGGGATACAACTTCGGCAAAGGCTGGAGCATGGGACTGGAAGTTGAGTTTGAACATGGAGGCACAGAAAGTGCTGTCGAGATGGATGCCGACGAGAGCGGCGAATACGAAGCAGAAGTAGAGCGCGGCGGCGAAGTCGCTATCGAACAGTTTTGGGTCAACAAGGCATTCTGGAAGGGAAAGTTTAATGTCAAGGCAGGTGAAATTATCATCCCTGTAGGCGAGATAAACGCTTACCATATGCCAATGAATTTCTTCTCTGTATACCGTTCAGAGGGCGAGGCAAAGATGTTGCCTAACACATGGCATCAAGTAGGTATATCTCTCTGGGGACGCACGAAAGACTGGCGTTACGAGGCTATCTTCACTTCCGGACTTGATGCAGAGCGTTTCGGAAATAACTGCTACGCACATTACGGAGCTGGCAGTCCGTACGAATACAAACTGGGCAACGTATATGCAGGAGCTGCACGTGTGGACAACTATTCCGTACGTGGTCTTCGACTTAGCTTGAGCGGATACTATGGATATACATTCCGCAATACCAACGATACTCCTGGTGACTCATACAGCAATGTTACTGGTGCATTGTCTATCGGCAGTTTCGGTTTTGAATTGAACCGCTGGAACTGGATTGTACGTGGCAATGCCACATACTCTCATTTGGACAATGCAAGCCGTATGACAACATTCTTCGGTTCGTATCCAAAGCACAACATTCAAGACGGTTCGCCATCCAAGCGTACACCAATAGCAAAGAACGCATATTCTGTAGGTATAGAGGCTGGTTACAATGTCTTCTCTCAGATAAATTCACTGCGTAACAAGCAGAAGTTATACGTGTTTGGAAGATATGAAAATTACGACACTTATGCAAGTGGCAACGCAAAGGCAGCACAGTTGTACAACCATGTACAGCGTTTGGCATTCGGTGTTAACTACCTACCGATAAAGCAAGTTGTGGTTAAAGCAGAATGGGGCAAACGTTTCTTTGAAAGTGGATACAACAACGAGCCAAGTCTCAATCTTGGCGTTGCCTTCGAAGGCATGTTTGACATTAATACAAAGAAGAAATGTAGACATGATGCAGAAATGAATCAAGAGCAGATGGAACGCATCAACAAACTCGTAAAAGAAGTCGAAATGCTGAAACATCAACAGAAAATGATTCTAGACAAGCAAAATTAAGTAAAAGCAATAATAGTTCAAACAAATTTATAGAAACACAATGAAAAAGATCTTCAAGTATTCAATGATGTTTGCAGCTGCACTGGCTATCACGATGGGTGTTGCAAGCTGCGGCAGTGATGACGTAACTCCTGACACTCCTGACACTCCTAACACTCCTGACGCTACAAGCAAGTATGATGCTTCTCTACAGAAGACAAACGAAGAATTCGTCGACAGTACTGTAGTTCCAACATACCGCAAACTTGCAGACTACAACAAGGAACTTGTCGCAAATGTAGCGGATCTTGGCACAGACGCACAAATGGAGAAGGCATGCGAATCATGGAGACAAGCCCGTAAGTACTGGGAGTTCTCAGAGGCATTCTTGTTCGGTCCTGCAACTGACTACTCTATTGACCCTCACACCGACACATGGCCTTTCGAAAAGGCTGCGTTCGACAATATGCTTAGTAAATACGCAAATTTGACCGAGGAGGACAAGAAAAATATCGACGAAACCGTAGCCAACACAAAGGGTCTGACAGGCTTCCATGCGGTAGAGTACATTCTGTTCCGTGATGGCAAAGCACGTTCTGCATCTGCTTTGAACAATGTTGAGAAATATTTCGTACAGGCTGCTGCAAAAGACCTTTATTTGGCATCTCTCGAACTCATTAGCTCATGGGGCGGTACTGTTTCTACCGAAGAACAGGAAATATTGGATGATGCAGAGTTTGAGTCTGCCTATAACTACGGCGAAGGCTTCAAGTCTGCTGGCAAGGCTGGCTCTCGATACACAACCGTAGTCTCAGCTTCCCTCCAGATTATTTCAGGCGCACGTGATATTGTAGGTGAGGTTGCTGATGCCAAGATTGGCAAACCAACCAACGGAGAGGATGTGACATACATCGAATCACCTCACGCTCAGCAGTCAATACAAGACTTCTACGACAACATCATGTCATGCCAGCACTCTCTCTATGGTAGTCTTGGTGCTAAAACTCCAAGTGCAAACTCTCTTATCCAGTTCTGTCTGAACAACGAGACTACAAAGTCTGCAGCACAGGATGTACAGTCTAAGCTTGCTACTGCCCTTGAGAAGATAAATAGCATGAAGAAGCCTTTCGTTCTGTACTACACAGACCAAACTGCCAAGGATGCCATTGAAGCTTTGAGTGACTTCGACAAAGCCCTTCATACTCTCGAAACACAGCTCAGTAAACTCTACCAGAACTAATAACAGTTAGTAACATTATACAAATATGCAGGTAACCTATAGCTAATTAGGTTACCTGCTATTGTGGCATTAAAACGACAAACATTATGAAGAAGATTTCATACATATCTCTTGCACTTGCCTCTATAGGTTTGGTAGGTTGCAGCGATGACAATCTCAACAACATTACAAATCTGGACGATGATCCCGACAGCAATATGCCAGAAGAATATTATGCAGGCGGTAAGCTTGGCACCACAACCATCGTTGATGCACATGCATACAAACAACCTACCCCTGCAGTAGATGAAGCTGGCATGGGAGCTGACTTCCAAATTGGCGAGGGCTTCTTTGAACGTGATTTCAATACAAATACGAGCAACAGTGCATATATGGGACTTGGTCCTGTCTACGTACGCAGAGGATGCCTGTATTGCCACCCTGCCTATGGTCATGGCAAGAAACAGAACAGATATAGAGCAAATGATGATGGTAACGGATACTTGCTCGTTATCTACGACAAGCAGACTGACGCCTACATCACTTCTGTAGCCGGTATGCCACAAACGGCATCAGTAGCACCTTTCAAACCACAGATTGATGAGACACAGATTGAGATCAAATGGGAGAGCTACACTGACGAATGGGGCAACAAGTTCCCTGACGGCGAAACATACGAGCTCAAATACCCAGAGGTCACCATACCGGCATCCGCCTACTACTCTCCTGTAACAGTAAAACGCAACGGCGAGAATGTGGTTATACCAAACGACCAAGTAGCATCTGAAATCGGTGTTCGCCTCGAATCGACCATCGGCATATATGGTACTGGTCTAATTGATGCCATCCCCGAGGACTCCATCACTGCACAG
>CAVCKM010000133.1:0-38642 GCA_963602765.1 Alistipes putredinis
CAAGACCCACGCACTGGTCGAGATAGGTCTGGTAGATAGGCAGGAACTCCTTGCCAGGAACGAAGGTGTCGAAAGCACTCTTCTTCGTTCCTACAGTTTGAGCAGTGACTGGATTTGCCGTATTACTCTTGTAGAACGTATTGTGTTCCTTCATCTGCTCCAAGCGGCCGCTGTCATAGTAGAAGCCCCAACGGAGGAGGTCGAAACCACGTCCGTGCTCACAGCCGAACTCCTTAGGACGCTCCACATTGGCAATCTGCTCGAAAAGGGTCTCCTTGTTGAAGTCAGACAACTTCAGGTCAGCGAGGTTGGCACGTCTGCGCACACGGTTGATCCAGTCGATGGCCTGCTGAGTAGGACCGCTGATCTCATTCTCGCACTCTGCCGCACGCAGCAGGATGTCAGAGAAGCGCATGAGACGCAGGTTGATGCCACACTTCAGACCAGTGGTAACAGACTTATATAGTCCAGTTCGCAGGTTGGTATTCTTGGCTATCACGATGCCGCCGTTATTTATGTTAGTACGAATCAGGTCAGTAGACTTTACCGACTTCGTATATACCACATTGCCAAAGCCACCGTCTGGATAGCTATTGGTCCAGTCGGCCTCATAGGTACCGAGAGTCCAATAGAGACGTGGGTCGAGCTTGCCGTCCTTGGTCTTTTCTGCTTTGAACAGGTTGTACAGCCAAGGCGTGGCGGAGATGTCTGCCCAACCGCCGTTGTCGCCAGGTGCGAGGTTGGACTCTACGGCATGTGCCTGAGTGGCGTTGGAGCTGGTGTTGACAGGAGTCCACTCGTCGTCGACACCCTGCTTGCCATAGTCGAGGTACTGCACCTCGAAGAGGCTCTCCACGTTGTTCTCATACTCAGTGCCCTCACGGAAGTTGTCACCATAGTTTGCAGTCAGGGCATACTCGCCATATTCACCATTGATGATGTCCTTCAGAATAGGCAGAGCCTCTGTATACTTCTGACGCTGCATATAAACGCGAGCGAGGTATCCAGCTGCTGCACCACTGTTGGCACGACCCTTAGCCCACTCACCGCCTTCCTCCTTGGAAGGAAGGAGATTTACGGCATCCTTGAGCTCCTGTTCAACAAAATCCATTGTTTCGTCGAAGGACGAGTTCTTCTGATTGTAGAGGTTCTCGATACTTGAGTAAGTAGAGTACTCCGTAACGAGTACAGGCTTCTGGAAGTACAGAGCGAGGTTGTAGTATGCGAGTCCGCGGAAGAACTTTGCCTGTCCCTTGATGCGCTTCAACTGGTCGGTCAGCTTGCTGTCGTCGCTGTCCACTTTAGAAAGAATAAAGTTGCAGGCGTTTACGACATAATACCAGTCGCGCCACAACCACGATGCTATTTCGTCGGTAGCAGCAGTATTGAAATCGTCAAAGGAGAGATACCACACCTGAGACGAGTTCCAAGTGTCGTCGCCACGTACAAGGTCGATGGTGTAGCCTACACGGGCGTAGGTGCCCTCCATACGGATACGTTTGTATATTGCTATCACAGACTCTTCAAGTTCATCGGTATTATTTCCGAAGGAAGAAGATGTCTGTTGGTTTGGATTCTGCACCTCCAGTTTGTCGCTGCAGGAAGAGAGAGCGGCGAGTCCCATGAGGAGAGCAAAAGAAATGTTACGTATTTTCATTTGTATTTCCTTTCTTTTTTAGAATGAGAAATGAACGCCACCCATGAACGAACGGGCGCTTGGGTAAGAACAGAAGTTGTAGCCTGGAGTGAATACACCGCCTGCATAGTCTACGTTGTAACCCTTGTAACTTGTGAAGGTGTAGAGATTCTGACCAGACACATAGATGCGGAGACCAGAGATGACACCCTTGAACCACTTGTCGGGGAAGTTATATCCCAGTTCGATGTTGGCAATCTTCCAGTAGTTGGCATTCTGGATGTAACGCTCAGAGAAGAGGTCGTTCCAGTTCATGGATGCTGCACTTGGCTTTTCAGCATAGACAGCAGGTACATTTGAGAGATAGTTGCCGACAGCATCGAAGCGGTTTGCGTCAACAAGGTCTGTAGACTTGTTTGCCCAACCATAGCTTGAGTGCAGACTGTTCCAGATGTCGTCAGACACATGATAGCCAAGAGCGCCGTAGGTATTGATGCTCAAGTCGAAGTTTTTGTACTCCAAATGTGCAGAAATACCGAAGTTCATAGCTGGCAAACCACCGCCGAGCACCACGCGGTCGTTTTCGTCAATGTTGCCATCGCCATTTACGTCCTTATAGAGGCAGTCACCAACTCGTGCGCCGACCTGCGTAGCGTGGTCGTCAAGCTGAGCCTGGGTACGGGCAATGCCCTCATAGACATATCCGTAGAACTGTCCGACTTCCTCGCCAACTTTGGTAATGTAGTTACCAGAGATGGTCTGGTTGGTACCGAAGCCAAGGGAGTTGACCTTATTCTTGACAGTAGACAAGTTTGCGCTGATGCTATACTTTAGCGGATGGTCGTTGTTACGATAGGTAGCAGAGAACTCAAAACCGCTGTTGGTCATAGTTGCCGCATTCATAGTCACTTTTTCATTGTCCACACCGGCAATCTGCGGAACGGGAACATCATAGAGAAGATCCTCCGACTTGTTGTTAAAGTACTCGAAAGAGAACTCAAGACGGTTGCGGAACATGGCGAGGTCAATACCTACGTTGAACGACTTCTTCTTCTCCCATGCAATGTTTTCATTGATGAAAGTAGAGATGGCAGAGCCTGTCACCTTCTGTCCGCCGAAGCTGTATGCCAAATTGTTACGGGATAGCGTGGCAAGATACTTGTACTCACCGATATTCTCGTTACCCAAGACACCATAACTACCACGTACCTTGAACAAGTTCACGATATCGTGGCTGATTGGGAAGAACTTTTCCTTATCGAAACGCCAACCTACGGACACAGACGGGAACGTGCCCCAACGTATATTGTTTGTCAAACGTGAGCTTCCGTCACGACGTATAGTAAAAGAAAGCAAGTAACGGTCTGCGTAGTTGTAGTTTACACGACCGATAAACGAGGTCAGACGGTGCTTGTCCTCTAAAGAATTGGCATCACGGGACGTTATTGCATTCTGCACCTGCAGGTAGTAAGGAGTGGAGAATGTATTACCCCAAGCAGTGAGGTTATTGTTTGTCTCGTCCTCGTATGTCTGACCAAGAACAACATTCAAATGGTGCTGACCGAATGTACCGTCGTATGTAAGGGTATTTTCTATGAGACCTTTGGTATAACCGCGAGTACCTTTGGTCAACTTCTCATTGTCGTTGCTAAGATACACACGATTACTCTGAATCCACGCCCCAACCCAGGTCTTGTCTGTGCAATGTGTTGTAGTGTAAGCCAGGTTAAGGTTGTAATGTAAAGAGTGGTTCTTGTTGGTTACGCCGAATATCTTGAGAATGTCTACGTCAGTAGAGAGAGTTCCGTCAAAGCGGTCAACCAACGTGTTGCGCGAAATCATATTATTGATAAGCAGAGGGTTGGAAGCCGAAATGTCACCATGGATATCGTCGTAGTACACACCATATCCGTAAGCGTCATATTTATAGGCGCTTGCAGCACCCACCTTGTCGTCCAGACACCAAGTAGACTCATCGTAAGCCTTGATGGTTGGCTGCATGAGCAATGTACCACGGAGGACATTTGTTACGTCGCCGTAGAGACCCTGAATGTACTCAGAAGCGTTGGAGATACCCATACCGTCCTGACTGGAGTGAGAGTAAGAGAGACTGGTACGGAACTTGACGAACTTCGTCTCCATCGTGTTGTTGACACGGGCAGTGAAACGCTCGTAGTTTGGACCTGTGCCCTCGAGTGTACCGGACTGCTTGAAGTAGTCAAGACCTACGTTGTATGTGCTCTTTGCACTACCGCCGCTCAAGTTGATGTTGTGGTTCTGGCGCACACCAGACTTGAACACTTCCTTAAACCAGTCAGTGTTCGTGTCGTCCTGGAAACGATATGTGTCGGTAGCACCGTCGTACTTATAACCGCCAGGGATAGATGTGCCAGAGTTAGTACATGCGTGACCGATATGATTGCTGTACTGATCAGCATTCATTGTTTCATACGTGGAACCTGGAATCCAGTCCGTACCGAAATAGCCGGAGTAGTCAACCTTCAAAGGCTGGTCTTTCTTACCGTTCTTGGTGGTGATGATGATGACACCGTTGGCGGCACGCGAACCGTAGATGGCGGCTGACGCACCGTCCTTGAGCACCTGGATGGTCTCGATATCATTTGGAGAGAAGTCGCGGATGGTGGTACCCATAGGCACACCGTCGATGACATAAAGAGGTGCACTGCTACCGAAAGTGGATATACCACGGATACGGACTGCCGGGTCGGCACCAGGCTGACCGTCGGAAGTTACCTGCACACCAGCTACCTTACCCTCAAGCATCGTAGAGATGTTGGAGTTGGACACCTTCTTCATCTCCTCTGCATTGACTACAGCCACGGAACCGGTCAAGTCGGCCTTCTTCTGTGTACCGTAACCAACGACAACGACTTGGTCGAGCATGGTGTTGTCGGCTTCAAGCTGAATAGGGTTAAGGACTGCACGGCTACGCACTGCTACGAGACGTTCTTTAAAACCGAGATAGCTGACGGAGAGCTGTGCATTCGGAGCGACATCGATGGTAAAGTTACCGTCCATGTCCGTTACCACACCAGTTTTGGAATTCTTTGTCTTCACCGTAGCACCAATCAGCGGCTGACCCTGGTCGTCGAGAACTTGTCCCTTAACCTTAATAGTCTGCGACTGCTGCACTTCGGCTCTCGCTGGTGTTGGAATGACAACAGCGCCGCTCATGATAGCAAGGCAAAGCATTACAGAGAATAAATGTTTTCTCATGTTAATACGTTTTGGTTAGTTAAGTTAGGTAATTTTTGTAGTTATTGTTATTTGACGTGGCTGTGCGCCTCAAAATCTGGCACAAATTTACGTAGTGGACGTATGTCTATAGGTGGACAAAACGAATTATTAGGTGGACAAAGGTGTAAATATTAGCATTTTGCGGGGACTTTTCGTTACGTCCAACTCTTGTGCACCTACACAAGAAAACAACGCACATCGCACAATGTGTGCTAAATGGTCTTAACAGATGCTACAAAACAAAAAACGTCCACCCTTGCGGATGAACGTAATGTGATATTTATGTATCATTGTGTAACAAAACGGACACAGTTAGTGGGTGTCCCTATAAGCTGTAGGAGAAACGCCGTACTGCTTGGTGAAGCAACGGGTGAAGTACTTCGGGTCGTTGAAACCTACACGGTAGGCTATTTCTGTTATATTGCGGTTGAGCACGTTGTCGGCTATCATCTTGCGCGCTATGTCAAGACGATAGTTGCGGATGAACTGTGCAGTGGGCAGACCGGTTTCGGCGTTCAGCTTCTTGCTGAGCAGACCGCGGTTGATGCCGAGAGCTGCCGACAACTCCTGAACGCCAAACTCCGACTCGCTGTAGTGCTGCTGCATTACTTCCATGACGGTGTCGATGAATCTGTTCGTACGGTTTTTCGCCTCTTCACGGTCAGCCTCTATCGACTTGTCCTGACTGTCGCGGTATGCCTGTTGCGTACGCAGTATAGACTGAATGCGCTCCTGCAGCACACCAGGTTCTTCACTTTCCTTCAATGCCGCCTCGATAGGACGGTAAAGTTGCTCTGCCTCACGCTCGCGCATCAGACGCATGCGGTACTTATACATATAGTAGCTAAGAAGGTAGAGGGCAACAAACACTAAGGTTAAGAACCACCAACTCTTATAGAAATAAGGTGTAACTCTAAGGTTTATCTCTATCATCTGTTCCTTTCCAGAACCAATGGTAGGCGAGTACTTCACCTGGAACGTGTAGCTGCCAGAGGGCAGAGTGGAATAACGCACGCTGTGCTGACCGGGTTTTAGTTGTGTCCACTCGTCCTCGTAGCCCTTCATGCGGTAGGTATAGACACCCTGGGTGTCGCTGCCGTAGTTGAGGGCAGAGAAGCTGATGGTAAACGAACGGTCGCTCTCGTGGAGGTTTATCTGTTTGGCGATGGATATGTCCTCTTCTATATAGTCGCTGTTGGAGAAGATGGGTTGGTTGTCTATGGCGAGCTGGGTAAAACGTAGGTTACCTGTGGAGTTTTGGGGTGTTATACCACCGGCCACCGACATCATGCCGCGCTCTGTTCCCATATATATGATGCCCTTACTGTCGGCTATAAGTCCGTTGAAATAGAACTGGTCGCTGAGAAGCCCGTCCTTCTTCAAATAAGTGGCAAAACGTTTCGTTGTCGGATTGAAGATGGAGAGTCCGTTCTCGGTAGCAATCCACATCATGCCCTGACGGTCTTCCACAAGTGCTTTCACGCAGTTGTTCGAGAGTCCGTCCGCAGTGGTATAGTTAGTGATGGAGTCTCCCTCCAAACAGTATATGCCGTAACCATTGGAACCGAGGTATATCTTCCCGTCCTTTGCCTGAAAGCAGGAGAAGATCTTCTCGAACGCTCCGCTGGCAGGATTGTCCAATTTATACAGGTGGTGGTTGGCAGAGAAGAGTCCGTCTTTGCCTCGCTTGTCAAGATGCACAACGACAAGACCTTGTGCACAGCCCATAAAAAGACGATGGTCTCTGGTGATGAGACTGCCGACACAACCTGTCAGCGTACGACAGCCCTTGAACGCCTCTTCCAGCCGTTTTGAGCGATAGTTATAGAAGAAGATGCCGTCATTGGTGCCTATCCACAAACCGCCATTGAGTTTGTCATACGCCAATGCGCCTGTAAAGGTCAGAACGCTCTGGTGTTTGGGGGCAACAGCAAGTCGATGGATGGTGCCTGGATTCTTCAAGTCCATATAGCAGACACCTCCTGCCCACGTGCCGATCCAAAGTGTACCGTTGTCGTCGGCAGTCAAGGCGGAGACACTGTTGTGGGACAACCCGGAGTTCGCTGTCGTATAATGGGTAAAACTGCCATCCTTCGACATCCTGTTCAGTCCGCCTTCTACCGTACCTACCCACAACGTGCCGTCGGGTTCGGCATACATGGCGTTGACTGCGTTTCGGGAGATGGAAGAGGAATTGCTTGGGTCGTGAACGTAATAACGGATGTTAAGCGTGCGCGGCGTGAGCTTGGTGATGCCACCTGTCTCGGTGCCGACCCACACCTGACCGTTTCTGACGAAGAGACAGTTGATGAAGTTAGAGCTTAGGGGATTCACGGCACTGTTGCAGTTCCAGTGCTCCACGTCACCGCTCTTAGTGATGATGTCCACGCCACAAAGCGTACCTACCAGCAATTCGCCTTCGGGGGAGACAGCAAGATTGGTGACATACTCATGCTGAAGTGTATTATGGGAGGTACCGGCATAGAACTCATGCCCTTTACTGCTGAAAAGTCCGTTATTCGTGCCAAGCCATATCGCACCGTTGTATGATATGACAGCACCGGCAAAACGTCCTCCAAGTGGAGGAAACATCTTTGTCAAGTCATTAACTTGCAGTTCATTACCCCCCCCCAATGAGAATTTCGCTTACCCGTCCGGCATAGCACATCACTACTGTTCCACGGGCAAAGACATCGCAAATGCCGACATCGGGGACACTTATGGGGAAGTGGACAGACTGTATGGCGTCAACCTGCCCTTTGCTGTTTATGGCAATGCGATAAGTACGCGTTGCCGAGACGAGCCATACGTTGCCTTTGGTATCGCAATAGGTGCGTATGACTCTGACATTCTTTATTATCTTCTCTAACTGCTGCGACAGCTCCGAACTGGCACAACTTGGTATCGTTGGCAACATCGTATTGAGGTCGAGAACCTGCGAGCCTTCTTCAAACGCCATCCAAAGGCGTTTGAATTTGTCCTCTACCACGTTGCGGCAGTTGTTGCTTCTGAGACGGAGACCGTTGGACCCGAATCCGAAGTTCATAAACGTGAAGCCGTCGTAACGTACGAGTCCGCCACCGTGTGTGCTTATCCAGATGAACCCGTTGGAGTCCTGGTATATGTCGTCAGCAAAGTTGTTGGGCATCCCAGCCGACATATTCAGATAGGTCACGTTATACCGACTAAGAGTCTGTCCCTGAACATACATGCTCAGAGTACATATCAAAATGAGTATAGTAGATATAATTCGTTTCACGGTTATATTTGCTCAGAATGCCTTGTCGTTTTGATCAAGACACCTTGTCTTTATTGGCAGCTTTATTCTCCCGTTTGTCCTGTATCTTGGAAAATATAACAGCCCCTATGCCTATGCACCATAACGTTGCATACATTCCGATAAGTCCCCAGTCCATAGTAATTACTTTTTATTTTTGTTCAAGAAATATACTCCAATGGCAAACATTATAAACACAGTTAGGAATGCGCCTATTATGACAGACCAACTATCTACTTTACTAAACATCTTAGTTAGTAGAAATGCTGTCATTACGTACTTTGCGACATCCAAGAACCATTTGCCTATTTCGTTGTTCATCTGCTAGTATTTATTATGTTGCAAAATTAATAAAATTATTTGGAACAACACAACGTCAGGGCAAAAAAATAGCCTGCAGTCAAGGTACTATCCTTACTGCAGGCTATAATTTATTCATATTACTCCTATGTCGTTACATCTTGTCGATGCGGAGCTGGTGACGTCCAGCCTCGAATGGAGTATTCAGGTACTCGTCGATGATGGCGGCAGCTTCCTGGTTTGTGATGAAGCGACCAGGGAGTACAAGAGCGTTGGCATTGTTGTGCTGACGGATGAGGTGAGCAATCTCCACCTTCCAAGCCAAGCCGGCGCGAACGCCGTGGTGCTTGTTCAGCGTCATTGCCATACCTTCACCGCTACCGCAGATACCGATACCGGTACTTACGACACCGGCCTCGATGTCTTCTGCAAGTGGGTGGGCAAAGTCAGGATAGTCGCAGGACATATCACTGTACGTGCCGTAGTCTTTGTACTCAATACCCTTCTCTTCGAGGTACTGCTTAACGAACTGCTTCAGCGGAAAGCCGGCATGGTCTGATGCCAGACCCACGAGAATTTTCTTTTCCATGGCAAAAAGAGGGTTTTTGAATTAATAACTTATATTTGTAGCGTCCCTACGCTTAGAGCATTGACTTAACCTGCTCGTAAACGTTCTGCGCTGTGTAACCGAGTTTCTCGTCGAGAACCTTATAAGGTGCAGAGAAGCCGAAGCTCTCGAGACCCCATACCTTTGACTCTGGAGCAGCACCGATGAGGAAGCCCTGAAGGTTGACTGGCAGACCGGCGGTCATGCCGAATACCTTGGCACCTGCTGGTACAACGCTCTGCTGATACTCCTTGGACTGCTCACGGAAGAGACCCTCAGAAGGTACGCTGACGATGCGAACCTTGACACCGTCCTTGCGGAGGAGTTCTGCACCGCTAACGAGAGTGGACACCTCAGAACCAGATGCAACGCAAACTACGTCTGGGTTCTCGTCGGAACCAGCCACGATGTAAGCACCCTTTGCTACCTGTGAGTAGTCGTTGCCTGCAGGCAGGTCGTTGATGTTCTGGCGAGAGAAGATGAGTGCTGTTGGAGTGTCGGTGTTCTCCATAGCGAGCTGCCATGCCACGGTTGTCTCCTTTGCCTCTGCAGGACGCAGAACGAGAACAGACGGCTTGCCAGCGTGGTTGTGGAGTTTCTCCATAAGACGAATCTGTGCCTCCTGCTCAACAGGCTCGTGGGTAGGTCCGTCCTCACCAACGCGGAATGCGTCGTGGGTCCAGATGAACTTGACAGGGAGCTGCATGAGGGCTGCCATACGTACGGCTGGCTTCATATAGTCAGAGAATACGAAGAAGGTACCGCAAGCTGGGATGACACCTCCGTGGAGAGCCATACCGATACAGCAGCAAGCCATTGTCAGCTCTGCCACACCTGCCTGGAAGAATGCACCGCCGAAGTCGTCCTTTGTCAAGGCGTGTGTCTTCTTGAGGAAACCGTCAGTCTTGTCGGAGTTAGAGAGGTCAGCAGAAGCGCAGATCATATTTGGAACCTGCTCTGCGAGTGCACCGAGACATGCAGCGGATGCAGAACGTGTTGCGTCGTTCTCTTTCTGTGTTACCTTGCTCCAGTCTACCTTAGGTGCCTTACCGCTGAACCAGTCAGCCTGCTGGGCAGCCTTCTCTGGGTTGGCAGCAGCCCAAGCCTCTTCTTCTGCGTAGCGAGCCTTGCAGATTTCTGCAAGTTCTTCTGCACGAGAAGCATACATAGCCTTAACGTCCTCGAAGATTTCGAATGGCTGGTCCGGGTTACCACCGAGGTGCTTCACTGTATTAACGAAAGCGTCGCCACCGAGTGGTGCACCGTGCGTCTTGCAGTTTGCCTCGTATGAAGTGCCGTCGGCCTTGAGGGCACCCTTACCCATGATACACTTACCGATGATGAGGGCTGGCTGACCCTTAACGCCCTGTGCCTCCTCGATAGCCTTGCGGATCTGGTCTACGTCGTTACCGTTGATTTCGATGACGTACCAACCGAGTGCGCGGTACTTGGCAGCGGTGTCCTCGTTCATCACCTCCTTTGTCTCAGTAGACAACTGGATGTCGTTAGAGTCGTAGAACATGATGAGGTTGTCAAGACCGAGGGTTGAAGCGATACGTGCACCGCCCTGTGAGATTTCCTCCTGTACACCACCGTCAGAGATGTAGGCGTAGATGGTCTCCTTGGCAAAGGTCGGGTTGCCGGTGTGGGCAGCAAGGAACTTGGCTGCTATGGCAGCACCGATAGCAAATACGTGACCCTGACCGAGAGGACCAGAGGTATTCTCGATGCCACGTGCTATCTCAAACTCAGGGTGACCCGTCGTTGGGCTACCCCACTGACGCAGCTGCTGCAGCTCTTCCAGAGAGAACTTGCCTGTGAGGCAGAGCTGAGAGTAGAGCATCGGAGCCATGTGACCCGGGTCGAGGAAGAAACGGTCACGACCTACCCATGAAGGGTTCTTCGGGTCGTACTGAAGATACTCTGAATAAAGTACATTTATGAAATCTGCGCCACCCATAGCACCGCCTGGGTGACCTGACTTTGCCTTCTCTACTGCTGCAGCCGCAAGGATGCGGATGTTGTCAGCAGCATGGTTCATAACATTGTTTGGATTCTTCATTTGATTCTTAATGTATTATTGGTATTAAAAATTCTTGATTACTGGTGGTTCTCAACAGCAGCGGACTCAACAGCGAGGTCGCGCTTGTATGCCTCAAGATACTTGTTGAAGCCTTCTACGTCCTCCGGTGTAGGAGCAATCTCAGAACCGGCGTTACCAGCGAACACAACGCTGTCGAGGTAGTCGGCAAGGTTCTGCTGCTTAGTGTTGTTTACAACGTAACCGGCAAGGAGTGCGATACCCCATGCACCACCCTCGCCTGCTGTCTCCATTACGGAGATAGGAGAGTTCAAGGCTGCGGCAAGCATACGCTGACCTACGATTGGGGTAGTGAAGTAGCCACCGTGACCTGTGATGCGGTCTACCTGCACCTTCTCTTCCTTGAGGAGGATATCGTTGCCGAGTTTCAGCACACCGATGGCACCGTACAGATGGGCACGCATGAAGTTGGCAAGGTTGAACTTGTTGCTTGCACTGCGAACAACGATTGGCCGACCGTCCTGCAGTCCTGTTACGGGTTCACCGGAGATATAGTTGTATGAGATGATGCCTCCGCAGTCAGCATCGCCCTTCAGTGCCTCGTTGAAGAGGTTGACATAAAGCTGGTTCATGTCAACGGGCACGCCGAGAAGTTCCTGGAACTCCTTGAATATCTTCACCCAAGCGTTGATGTCGGAAGTACAGTTGTTGCAGTGAACCATGGCAACAAGACTGCCGTCAGGAGTTGTCACCATGTCAATCATCTCGTATGGCTTGGACAATGGCTTCTCAAGCACAATCATTGAGAATGAAGACGTTCCTGCACTCACGTTACCCGTGCGCTGCTTTACGGCGTTTGTCGCAACCATACCCGTTCCAGCGTCACCTTCCGGTGGACAGAGAGGTATGCCTGGCTTCAGATTACCGCTAACGTCAAGTTTGTTGGCACCTTCTGCCGTCAGAACGCCAGCGTTCTCGCCTGCCACGAGTACCTTCGGAAGGATGTCCTCCAACTTCCATGAGTAGCCCTTAGGAGCAATGAGCTTGTCGAACTTCTCCACCATAGTGGCATCGTAGTTCTTGGTTGCAGGGTCTACTGGTATCATACCAGAAGCATCGCCGATGCCGAGTACCTTCTCGCCTGTCAACTGCCAGTGTATGTAACCTGCCAGAGTAGTGAGGAAATCGATGTCTGGCACGTGCTCTTCACCGTCGAGGATTGCCTCATAGAGATGAGAGATGCTCCAACGCAGTGGGATGTTGTAGTTGAACAAGGTGGATAGTTCCGCTGCCGCTTTGCCAGTGTTGGTGTTACGCCATGTACGGAATGGCACGAGGATGTCGTTGCCCTTGAATGGCATGTAACCGTGCATCATGGCGCTTACGCCGATGGCGGCAAGAGAGGTTATCTCCGTCTCATACTGTTCCAGCACGTTGGCACGAAGGTTGGCATAACAGTCCTGCAGACCGTACCAGATGGTACCGATGCTGTAGGTCCACAGTCCGTCAACGAGCTGATTCTCCCACGTATGACTGCCCTGTGCTATAGGCTTGTTCTCCTCGTCGATGAGGACTGCCTTAATACGGGTAGAGCCAAACTCGATACCGAGTATGGCTTTACCGCTTATGATAGTTTCTTTTGCTGTCATTTACTTATACCTTATATATAACCTACAGTGCGAGGGCACGGTTGAGCATGTAATAAATCTCGTTGTTGCGGAGCTGCTGCTTGAAGTTGCCGATGGTGGTGTCCTTGTCGATGTGTACCATCTCTATGCCGGCAATCTCTGCATAGTCTTCCCAATACTCTGGTGTGAGGTCGTATGCCATGCAAGAGTGGTGTGTACCGCCAGCAAGAATCCATGCTGTAGCACCAATCTCGAAGCTTGGCTGTGGAATCCAAAGTGCGTTGGCAACAGGGAGCTTTGGCAATGGCTTTGGCTCGATGCACTTAACGTCGTTTACGATGAGACGGAAGCGGTTGCCGAGGTCAACGATGGTAGCTGTCACGCCGTCGCCGGTCTTTGAATCGAACACAAGACGCGCTGTCTGGCTCTTGCGGATACCGATGCCGAGGAAGTGTACCTCAAGGCGTGGCTTGTTGGCAGCGATGAGAGGACATACCTCAAGCATGTGCGACTGAAGGATTGCTGAGTTTGCACCGTCGAAGTTGAGGGTGTAGTCCTCGAGGAAGGAAGAGCCAGAAGGCAGACCCTGTGTCATGTACCATACGGTACGATAGAGAGCTGCGGACTTCCAGTCGCCCTCAGCACCGAAGCCATAGCCTTCTGCCATGAGACGCTGTGAGGCGAGGCCCGGAATCTGGTCGAAACCGAGGAAGTTAGGATCCTCTACGTCAGCCTGACCGAGGTCGTCGAAGTTGGTGGTGAAGCCCTTGGCACCCTCATCCTTGAGGACACGGCGGATAGCAATCTCTGCCTTGGCGGCATTCTTTACCTTCTCCCAGTAAACTTCCTCACCGCTCTCGTCAATCTTGATAGTATAGAGTTGCTTGTACTCCTCTACGAGTGCCAGTGCCTCTTCATCAGTCACCTTCTTGAAGTATTCCATCAGAGAGGAAACAGGGTAGTAGTCAACGTGATAGCCAAGACGTACCTCAGCCTCCACCTTGTCACCGTCTGTTACGGCAACGTTGTTCATCTGGTCACCGAAGCGGAGGATGCGCATATCCTTTGAGTCAGCCCAAGCGGCGCAGACACGCATCCATACTGCAATCTGCTGCTGTGGCTTCTCGTCCTTCCAGTAACCGGAAACCACCTTGCGTGGCTTGCGGAGGTGAGCGCAGATATGACCAAACTCACGGTCACCGTGTGCAGACTGGTTGAGGTTCATGAAGTCCATGTCCATGGTGTCCCAAGGAATCTGCTCGTTATACTGTGTGTGGAAGTGCAACAGTGGCTTCTGCAGAGCCTGCATACCCTTGATCCACATCTTGGCTGGAGAGAAGGTGTGCATCCATGTGATAACGCCTACGCACTGGTCAGCGTTGTTGGCTGCCTTCATCACTGCCTCTACCTCCTTAGAGGAGTTTGCAGTACCTTTGTAGACTACCTTTATTGGCAGGATGCCTGATGCGTTGAGTCCGTCAACCATCTCATTTGAGTGAGCGTCAACAGCGATTACTGCGTCACCACCATATAACAACTGGGCACCTGTTACCCACCAAACTTCCAAATCTTTGAATGCGTCTATCATAATTGTTTACGTTTTAATATTGAATTAGTAGATTGATTGTCTCTTATTCTATTGAAATTGATTATCTCTTATTCTATGGAATTAGTGCTTCTGTCCCTTCTGACCATAGTAAGCATTAGGACCGTGCTTGCGCATATAGTGCTTCTCCACTAGCAATGGGTTCATCGTCAGGTCCGGATTTACCGAGAAAGCAACGAACGCCATCTTTGCGCACTGCTCCATCACTTTAGCGTTGTACACCGCATTGTCCGGTGATGTGCCCCAAGAGAATGGGCCATGGTTCTTGACGAGAACGGCAGGAGTGTGGTCAGGATTAATCTTACGGATATTGAGAATCTCGTCAACGATGACGTTGCCAGTCTCGAGTTCGTACTGTCCCTTCACCTCTGCTTCAGTCATGTCACGGGTGCATGGGATGTCCTTATAGAAATAGTCGGCATGTGTGGTACCGATGTTAGGAATGTCGCGTCCGGCTTGTGCAAAGGCTGTAGCATAGGTGGAGTGCGTGTGCACAACGCCCTGTATGTTGGGAAATGCCTTATAGAGCACAAGGTGTGTTGGGGTATCGGAAGACGGATTGAGGTCGCCCTCCACTACTTTGCCGCTTTCAAGGTCTACAACTACCATGTCCTCTGCTTTCATCTCGTCGTAGCTGACACCAGAGGGTTTGATGACAACGAGACCTTTCTCGCGGTCGATGCCTGAGACGTTGCCCCAGGTAAAGATGACAAGGCCCTGCTTAACCAAATCGAGGTTGGCCTTGAATACTTTTTGTTTAAGTTCTTCTAACATAGTGTTATGGTTTTAGGACTTCGTTAGACTTGTAAATATTGTTATATGCTTATGTATCGAAGAATAAAGGAAAAAGCCAGATGCCCCACCCTCGTCAAGAAGGCGGAACATCCGGCTTTTATCATGTTGTTACCACAGAACAATGTAGAGGATAACAAGTATTATAATTACAGCTGCAGCACCGATATTGAATGTGGTATCGGTACGGAATATCTCGATGTCTACACCAATAGACTTCGGGTCTTCCACCTTGTCCAGAGCATTGCTGCGCAGATAGAGGTAGAGGCAGAACATGAATGCTGCGAGGAAGAACACGGCCTCGAAACCGAGGTTCATCATCTCTACAGAGAACAAGCTGCAAATGCCGACGACTACACATACAATAGCGGCAGCGAGGCACAACTTGGCATACTTCAACTGTGTCTTTACAACATTCTCAGGCAGTTCTGCTGCTGGCTTCACATTCTTCGAAGCGAAAGTGATGCCGAAGAACAGTATCACGAGGCAGAAGAATACGTAGCCCATGCGGAGCAGGAATGGCACGTCCGGCAACAGGATCTTGAAGAGGATAGAGAATGCGAATGTACCGATGGCCGTAACAACGGCAGCAGTAGCATTGGCGCGCTTCCAAAGCAGACCAAGACCGAAGATAACAACAATACCTGGATATACGAAGCCAGAGTACTCCTGAAGCAACTGGAAAGCCTGGTCAGCACCACCCATGATTGGGTATACTGCGATGAGGGCAATGATAAGAGCAGCAAGAGATGTCAGACGACCAACATTAACGAGAGTCTTCTCGGAAGCGTTCTTGTTGATGTAGTGCTTGTAGATATCCATCGTGAAGATGGTAGAGGTAGAGTTGAACATGGAAGCCAGTGAAGAAATCACGGCAGCAGCAAGGGCTGCGAAGGACAGACCCTTCACAACGACTGGAGTGAAGTTGCGAATCAGATATGGATATGCGTCATCGTTGCGCTCGATAGCACCGTGAAGCGTGTCGCCAAGGATGTCAACGACAGGAGTACCGCCGTATGTGCCCTTCATGATATAGAATGCACAAACGCCTGGGATACATACGATGAATGGGATGAGAATCTTCAGGAAGGCTGCGAATACCATACCCTTCTTTGCCTCGGAGAGAGACTTGGCAGCAAGACCCTTCTGGATGATGTACTGGTTGAAGCCCCAGTAGCCGAGGTTGGTCAGCCAGAGTGCACCTACGATAACGACGATACCTGGGATATCGAAGTATGGGTCATTACCGTTGGCGTTGCCTACGATGTTAGGATAGAGGTCGGGGTTACGTGTGACAACAAGGTTGAAGTGCTTGTCACCTGGTATCTGAGTCAGATGTGAGTACACCTCTGACAATGCGCCGAGAGCACCGCCGTCGATATTAAGTGCGGAACTGATAGTGCTCAGAGCTGCGTATGCGGTGATGAGACCACCACCAACGAGGAATGTCACCTGCATCACGTCTGTCCAGGCCACGGAAGCCAAACCACCATAGATGGAATAGAGACCAGCAATGATGAAGAGTGCAAGGATGATGTAGAGCAGCGTCATGTCAACAGGCATTCCGAGGAACACGCCTGGTACCGAAGGCAGACCAAGAATTGTCTTGATGGCAAGTGCACCGAGCCAAGACACAGATGTCAGGTTGATGAAGACATAAAGGAACAGCCAGAAGATAGAGAACGACAGACCTACGCCGTCGTTGTAACGGTCGCGGAGGAACTGTGGAATTGTCGTCACCTTCTTCTCAATCATCAGTGGCAGAAGGAACTTGGCCACTACCAGCAACGTAGCCGCGGCCATCAATTCGTAGGCAGCCATAGCGATACCAGACACGTAAGCAGAACCGGACATACCGATAAACTGCTCAGCGGAGATGTTCGCCGCAATAAGAGATGCACCCACAGCCCACCATGTCAAGGTGTTGCCTGCCAGGAAGTAGTCATTAGAGGACTTCTCTTCACCTTTCTTTCCGCGGCTGAGGAAGATACCCATGCCGACGAGAAGAATGATGTAAAGTACTACTACTCCATAATCAATGGTGGTGAAACCATTGTTCTGTAAAGCTTCAATAATACTCATTGTTCTTGTTTCAGTTATTTTTTGATTAGATTAATAGTAATTATCCTTATTCACGAGGGGCATCACGCCCCCGTTGTCACATTATTTTACTACAGAGAAAGCGTAAACGAGGTGACTCTTGTATGTTGAACCCGGCACAAGGAGTGGAGAAGCCCACTGCTTCTTGTTTGGAGAATCTGGGTACTTCTGGCTCTCAAGGCAGATGGCAGCACGCTTCGGATACTTCACACCGTTCTTGCCTGCCACCTGACCCGTCAGGAAGTTGCCTGTATAAACCTGCAGACCTGGCTCTGAGGTATAAACTGTGAGCTGGATGCCGCTCTTTGGGCTGTACACCTTGGCGCAAGCCTGTGTGTCGTCGCCCTTACCATTCTTATATGTAAGCAGACACCAGTTATGGTCGTAACCGTTGGCGTTCTTCAGCTGAACATACGAGGTGTCATTGATCTGCTCACCGATAGCATGCTGCTTGGTAAAGTTCATCGGTGTACCCTCAACAGCCTTCTCTTCGCCGGTTGTCATATATGTTGCGTCAGAAGGAGTGAACTTGTCAGCGTTTATCCATAGCTCATCACCCTCAACCGTTGTGGTAGGGTCGCCACTGAGGTTGAAGTATGAGTGGTTCGTCATGTTGATGATGGTCTTCTTGTCTGTCGTTGCCTCGAACTGAATATCAAGAGCGTTGTTGCTGGTCAGAGTATAGGTAACAAAAGCAGTCACCTCACCCGGGAAGCCATTGTCACCGTCAGGGCTGACAATCTTCATCTTCAGAGTGCTGTCGTTGCTCTCCACTACATCATACACCTGATATTGCCATCCTGAAGGACCGCCGTGCAGCGTATGACCGAAGTTGTTTGTTGCAAGTTGGTAGTCTGTGCCGTCGATATTGATCTTACCCTTATTAATACGGTTAGCGTAGCGACCAATGGCAGCACCGAAATCGCTAGGGGTATTTACAGAGTCCGCATAGCAGGCTACATTGTCAAAGCCAAGCACCACGTCCTTAAACTCGCCGTTTTTGTCCGGTGCCATGATGGAAACGACACGACCGCCGAAGTTGGTGATGTCCACTTCCATGCCGTTGGCATTGGTGAGGGTGTAAAGCTTTACAGGCTTCTCATTGATGATAGTGTCGAACGCCGCTGGTTCGAGTCCTGACTTTAGTTCTGTTGCTGTTTGGGCCTTCTCGCCCGCACATGCTGTGAGCATCATTGCCGCAACGGCCATGCTGCCTCCAAGGATGGATTTTAGGTTGTTCATTACGATATATTGATTTAGTAAACTCTTTTACAAGTTCAATTTGACCCCAAAGTTAAGCACTTTTTTTCACACTGCAAGTTTTCTTTGCAAGTTTTTTGACCTAGCTAACGATTTTCATATCAAAAAGGCACATATTTCCACCTCAATATTTGAAGTATAGAATTATTTTCTTAACTTTGCAATTGATTTTATTAAGCAAGATCCGACGAATCTTTATATCGAGATGACAAAGAAAAAGCAGTCCACCAAAAAGAAAGATACATCATTTAGAAAAGCTATCGGCATCGAAAAACTCATAGCTAACGAGAAGGCAAACTTTACGGTTGGTCTCATAGTCTTTGTTTTTGCGGTATACCTTTTTATCTGCCTCAGTTCTTATTTCAATACATGTGAGGCAGACCAAAGTTTGGTTCTTAGTCCACAACCTGGCGACATACAGAATCAGGGACACGAATTTCATAACTACTGTGGTTCCTTTGGCGCCAAGATTTCCCATTTACTCATTGCAGTACTCTTTGGAGTTCCATCTTTTCTCATTCCTCTTTATCTAATTGTATGTTCTTTGAAGATGACGGGGATATACAAGGTAAATCTATGGAAATGGTTCTTTTCCATTTTCATCATTATGATATGGAGCTCTATCACTGCAGCCAAATTCATCAATCCGTTATTCACCGATCTCGTCTTTAACGTTGGCGGACAACACGGAGAACACGTCTGCCAGTACATGGAGAACATCATTGGTCCTCCGGGACTGACAGGTGTACTGATTGTGGTTGCGCTCATATTCCTCACATATTTATCTTCAGAGACCATCACCTTCATACGCAAGATGATGAATCCTATCGGCTACCTCACCAGCCGTGTAAAGTTCACCGTATCCAACGGAACAACAGAACTTCCAGTAGAGCATGCCGAAGAACTCACCACCAACGCTGACGATGACTTGGTTTACGACAACCCTGTCACACAGTCGGTAGAGTTTGACGTTAATGGAACGGATGCCGTAATAAACGACAATGGCTATTCCACAGAGAACGACACTACTGGTAATGACGCTTACACAAATTACTCTGAGCAAGCCACCGGCACTGCCGCTGGCGGCAACGCCCAACAAGAGATTGGACTTGAGATAGAGCAAACTGCCGAGGAAGAGTCTGCAGACGGTAAGGTTCTGGCAGAGTCTGAGTATGGCGACATGACAATCTACGACCCTAAGGCAACACTCTCGCGTTATAAGTACCCGACACTCGACTTACTGAAAAAGTACGAGAACGACGGCAAGTCGTATATCGACATGGAGGAACAGCGTGCCAACAAGGACCGCATCGTGCAGGTACTTGGCAACTTCGGCGTCACCGTAGACAGCATCAAGGCTACCGTCGGCCCTACTATCACGCTATACGAAATAACACTCGCACCGGGTATCAAGATTTCCAAGGTTCGTTCGTTGGAGGACGACATCGCGTTGTCACTGGCGGCATTGGGCATACGTATCATTGCTCCTATACCGGGAAGAGGCACTATCGGTATCGAAGTTCCTAATGCCAACCCACAGATTGTCAGCATGGAGAGCATCCTCAACTCCAAGAAGTTCAAGGAGTCGAAGATGGCACTGCCGTTGGCTCTCGGCAAGACTATCAGCAATGAGATATACATGGTGGACCTTGCCAAGATACCGCATCTGCTCGTTGCCGGTGCTACGGGTCAGGGTAAGTCTGTCGGACTGAATGCCATCATTACTTCACTGCTATACAAGAAGCACCCGAGTGAGCTGAAGTTCGTGCTTGTTGACCCAAAGATGGTGGAGTTCTCCATCTACAAGCCTCTGCTTAACCACTTCCTCGCCCAGATACCGCCAGAGAGCGATGCCGACGAGCCTATCATCACAGACGTAAGCAAGGTGGTAAAGACGCTTAACTCGGTATGTCAGGAGATGGACGACCGCTATAACTTGCTCAAGTTCGCCAACGTACGTAAGCTGGAGGAGTACAACGAGAAGTTCATCAACCATCAGTTGAACCCAGAGAATGGCCATCGTTATCTGCCTTATATCGTGGTCATCATCGACGAGTATGGTGACCTTATCATGACTGCAGGCAAGGAAATCGAGCTGCCTATCGCACGTATCGCCCAAAAGGCGCGTGCAGTGGGCATACACATGATTATTGCCACCCAGCGTCCGACGACAAACATCATCACCGGTACTATCAAGGCCAACTTCCCTGGTCGTATGGCATTCAAGGTGATGTCGCAGATAGACTCACGTACCATCCTCGACGGTTCTGGTGCCAACCAGCTCATCGGTCGCGGTGATATGCTCATACTCGACAAGGGCACGCCAGTGCGTGTGCAGTGTGCTTTCGTTGATACGCCGGAGGTCATTGCCATCAACGAGTTCATCGCCAACCAGGTGGGCTACGACGGACCGTTCGAACTGCCAGAGCCTGTCTCTGCCGACGAAGGCGGAAGTAGTGGCGGTGCCAATGAAGACATGGGTAACATCGACCAGCTCTTCGTCGAAGCGGCACGAATCATCGTTGCAACCGACCAAGGTAGCACATCACTTATACAGCGTAAGTTCTCCATCGGCTACAACCGTGCCGGACGACTCATGGACCAATTGGAGAAGGCTGGCATAGTGGGTGCAGCACATGGTTCTAAACCAAGAGAAGTTCTCGTAAAGGACGAGAATACGCTACAGTCTATATTCAACGTTCTGGGAGTCGGATAAAACTACCTGAGCAAAACTGATGCAACAACTGCAGCAATCTAAAATAAACCATACAACACGCTATATATAATAAGGTATGAAGAAAATACTGTCACTCCTTGCAGTCCTCCTCGTAGGACTACTCACCATAACAGCAGCCAACAGTGGTACTGCTACACGTAAGATATTGGACCAAGCTGCGCAGAAGGTAAACCTTACCAAAGGTGCTTCTGCCAACTTCACCATAAAAGGCGGCAGTTGGGGGGCTTGCTCCGGCACACTCGCCGTAAAGGGCAAGAAGTTTCAGGCTACCACGCCCGGTGCCATCATCTGGTATGACGGCAAGACGCAGTGGGTGTACAACAAAAAGTCGGAGGAGGTGAACGTATCGACACCTTCTGCAGCGCAACAGCAGTCCATGAACCCTTATACGTTCCTTACATTATATAAGAACGGATACAATATGAGTCACTCCACGTCTGCCAGCGGCTATGAGGTACATCTTACCAGGACTGGTGGTAACGGCATCCCAGAGTTGTATGTTCTAGTAAGTAAGGACTACACTATCAAGCAGATTCGTCTGAAACAGAACGGGAAGTGGATTACAATAAACATCAATTCCCTGAAACAAGCCAGCTTCAGCGACTCGAAGTTCAAATTCAGCGCAAAGGACTATCCCAAAGCAGAGCTCATCGACTTGAGATAACGATAATACACTGGCAACAAGCTAAATACATCTATCATCGTGCAACCATTCAAAGTACATATCCTCGGATGCGGCAGTGCATTACCTACGCAGCGCCATAATCCATCATCGCAGATTATCGAAATCCGCGGTAAACTGTTTATGGTTGACTGCGGCGAAGGGACACAGACGCAGATACGCCGCTCGCGTATGAACTTCTCGAAGCTGTATGCTGTGTTCATCTCACACCTGCATGGCGACCACGTCCTCGGACTTGTCGGCATGATAAGCACGTTCGGACTACAGGGACGCACTGCCCCACTCCACGTCTATGCTCCAGCCGACTATGAGCCGTTGCTGAAGATGGAACTGCAGATGTTCTGTTCCGGGTTGGACTATGAGGTGGTGTTCCATCCCGTTGACACGTCTGAACGCAAAGTGATCTACGACGACCGCTCCCTTACCGTGGAGACGATACCACTCCACCACCGTATGCCGTGCTCCGGTTTTCTCTTTAAGGAAAAGCCAGGACTGCGCCATATACGTCCAGAGATGCTGCAATACTACGACATACCGCGATCGCAGATAGACAACCTGCGCAACGGTTTGGACTGGACATCACCCGAAGGAGAAGTCATCGGCAATGAACAGCTCACCCTTCCGCCAGACCCAGTAAGGTCTTACGCCTACTGTTCCGACACACGCTATATCCCTGAGCTTGGTAAATCGCTCAAAGGTGTGACGACCCTCTATCACGAATCCACCTACTGCGAGGACAACATAGAGAAGGCCAAGCGTTATCTCCACTCCACCGCACGTGAAGCTGCTCTTACTGCAAAGGACGCAGAAGCCAAGCAATTGCTGTTGGGACATTACAGTCAATGCTATAAAAACGAGCAACCAATACTCGACGAAGCACGCAGCATCTTCACAAATGCTCACTTAACACTAGAAGGCAAAACCTTTGATGTGTAAGACGAAGACTGACAAATCGATTACAAATACCCACGAATGAAACAGTTCCTTAAATTCACTCTTGCCGCCCTCGTGGCAATACTTATATCCGGTGTCGTTTTGGTAGCGATAGGCATAGGAACTGTCGTTACTCTCACAGCGAAAAAAGAAACAGCAACTGTAGTTAACGAGCACTCTGTGTTGTACGTATCACTTTCGGGAGAGATAGTAGAGCATACACAGAAGAACACTCTCGACGACATCATGGGGTATGGAACAGGTCGCAAGAGCCTCGCCACCATCATAAAAGCTATAGACAAAGCAGCTGCATGTCCCAACATAGAAGGCATATATATTGAAGCAGGCATCATACAGGCTGACTACGCCTCATTACAAGAGATACGCAACGCCCTTGTTCGTTTCAAGGCGGCAAAGAAGGGCAAGGCTAAGGTTATAGCCTTTGCAAACGAATACACACAAGGTGCTTATTACGTTTGCTCCGCTGCCGATGAGGTTTGGATGAACCCCAAGGGGATACTCGACATACACGGCATATCGGCTACCCCCATATACTACAAGGATGTCATGGCACGCTTCGGAGTGAAAATGACCGTAGTGAAGGTTGGACAGTATAAGAGTGCTACGGAGCCTTATACTGAGACAAAGATGAGCGATGCCAACCGCGAGCAGGTTAGCCGCTACATATCCGGAATCTGGTCTACAGTAACAAAAGACATTGCCGCCAGCCGAAAAATATCAGCAGAGAAGCTTAACATCATAGCAGACAGCACGACGGCACTATTGGCAGCGGATGATATCAAAAAGATGGGGCTTGTTGACAAGTTGGTGTATGCTGACGACGTGGCAACAAACATGAAGGCGGTTCTTGGCACAGACAAGGACAAAGACATTGAGCAGGTAACATGCAGCGACATGGCACGTTATGAGGAAGACATCCTTCCTTCCAGTGACAACATCGCTGTCATCTATTGCCAAGGCACTATCGTACAGACTGAAGCCATGAACACTCTAAGTTCTGACGGTGGAATTGTGAGCCAGTCAATGATTGGTCTGCTAAAGGACATTAAGAATGACGACGACATAAAGGCTGTGGTACTGCGCATCAACTCTGGCGGCGGCGATGCTTTCGCTTCAGAAGAGATATGGCACGCCATCACAGAACTGAAGAAGTCAAAGCCCGTGGTTGTCTCAATGAGCGGCGCAGCAGCGTCCGGCGCATACTATATGAGTGCACCAGCCTCTTGGATTGTTGCCCAGCCGACGACATTGACTGGTTCCATCGGCATCTTCGGCTTGTTCCCGGACCTTACCGGACTGACCCAGGGAGTCATAGGCCTTAAATACGACAACGTCAAAACGAACGCCCATGCCGATATGGACATCACGCAGACCTCGCGACCATTCAACACTCTGGAACTGAGCATGCTACAGGCATATATAAACCGCGGTTACGAGTTGTTCTGCAAACGAGTAAGTGACGGCAGGAAGATTCCTCTAACACGCGTAAAGGAAATAGCACAAGGTCGAGTATGGACTGGTAGAGATGCAAAGAGCATAGGACTAGTGGACCAGTTGGGCGGTATGCCGGAAGCTATGGCAAAGGCGGCAGAACTGGCAAAGCTAAAGAGCTACTCCGTATGCACCTACCCAAAGGACAAGGCACTCTTCGACCAACTGCAAGAGACGGCAGGTCACTATAACAACCTCGACGAGCAGCTGCACGAGACACTCGGCACTATGTACGAGCCGTTCAGACAAGTTCGCACACTGGAGAAAACCAGCAAGGTGCAGGCAATGCTCCCTTGGCATTTAGATATAAAATAAGTATCCGACAAACTACATTAAACATCCGACAAACTACATTTAGCAACCCATGGTGGACGACGGACGCATAGAAGGCGACTTCATAAAGATAAACAAATGGCTACTGCCACTCTCGTGGCTGTACGGGTTTGGTGTCTGGATACGTAACTTCCTTTATGATGTCAAAGTCAAGAAGAGTGTGGAGTTTCCACTACCCGTCATCTCTGTCGGAAACATCACTGTTGGCGGCTCGGGAAAGACCCCACACGTGGAGTATCTCATTCGTCTGCTACTGGGCAACAACTATAAGACTGCCGTTCTCAGTCGGGGTTACAAGAGGAAGACTTCCGGCTTCATCATAGCAAACAGTCAAACAAAGATGCAGGAAATCGGTGACGAGCCATTCCAGATGCACGAAAAGTTCCCTGATGTCACCATCGCTGTTGACAGTGACCGTTGCCATGGTGTAAGGAAACTGATGAATACTCCGGGTACAAAGGACATTGAGGTAATACTGCTTGACGATGCCTATCAACACCGTCATATCAAGCCCAGTCTGAACATTCTGCTTGTAGACTACCATCGTCTCATCATCTATGACACACTGCTGCCAGCAGGCAGACTACGCGAGCCATGCAAAGGAAAGGACCGTGCCGAGGTTGTTATCATCACGAAATGCCCCACGGATCTCAAGCCAATGGAATACCGCGTGTTGCAGAAGCAGATGGATCTCTATCCATATCAGGAATTGTTCTTCAGCACTCTGAAATACGGCACCCTGCAACCCGTCTTCCCCGGTGCTGGTTGTAGTGATGCTGAGATTCAGAAGAACCACAACGTTATGCTGATTACAGGTATAGCATCACCCGAGCATCTCGTGGATCACATCGCACCGCTATGCCGTACAGTAGACCTTCAGAGATTCGGTGACCATTATCAGTTCACCCCTTCTGATGCAGAGGCGGTCAATACTCTATGGAAAGCCAAGAAGCATGACATCATCATCACAACAGAGAAGGACGCTACCCGACTGCGCATACTGAAAGACAAATTCAGTGCCGACGTACGCAATAGACTATATTACCTCCCCATTGAGGTTGAGATAATACAGGACGATAAAGAGAAGTTTAACAGTCTAATCTTGAGCCATGTACAAAAACATTCAACAAACAGCAGAATGGCTGACGAATAATATTCCTGGCCAAATGCCTACGATAGGCATAATCCTTGGTACCGGTCTTGGTCCTCTTGCCGAAGACATAGAGAATGCCACTGTCATACCTTACTCTGACATACCCAATTTCCCAGTGTCTACCGTAGAAGGTCATGACGGCAAGCTCATTATCGGTCAACTGGGAGGAAAGAAAGTACTGGCAATGAAGGGACGCTTCCACTATTACGAGGGCTACTCTATGAAGGAGGTTACGTTCCCCGTAAGAGTGATGTACGAACTCGGTATACGCACGCTAATCGTCAGCAATGCCGCTGGAGGTGCCAATAAAGATTTCCACGTTGGCGACGTGATGGTCATTGACGACCATATCAACGGTTTCCCCGACAATCCCTTGCGCGGAAAGAACATACCGACAGGTCCACGTTTCCCTGATATGCACGAGGCATACGACAGCGGACTGCGCAACCTTGCAGACAGTGTAGCTACAGAACTGGGCATAAAACTGGTACACGGCGTTTACTATGGTACACAAGGCCCTTCGTTTGAGACTCCTGCCGAGTACCGCGCCTTCTCCAGGCTGGGCGGTGATGCCGTGGGCATGAGCACGGTACCTGAGGTCATCGTGGCACGCCACTGCAGCATACGAGTCTTCGGTCTGAGCATCATCACCAATATCGGTGTCAGCGACACTCCGCAAGTAGCCACGCACGAAGAGGTGCAGATAGAAGGCAAGAAGGCTACAGAAAAGGTAACACGCCTTGTAAAAACCATGCTGACTAAAATCGAGGGATAAAAGTCTGAGGACAATATCAATTGATTTAGAACATCAGAATACTCCTGGTACATCAGCAATAGGTTCAGACAAGAATTTGACATTAAGTTTTTACTTTAGAATGGAAATAAAAGAACTGGGTGAGTTTGGTCTCATTGAGCACCTCACCAAAGACATACAGATAAAGAACGACAGCACACGCAAAGCCGTGGGCGACGACTGCGCAGTGCTCCACTATGGTGACAAGGAGACCCTCGTCACTACAGATATGCTCATGGAGGGAGTTCACTTCGACCTCACTTACATGGACATGAAGCATCTGGGCTATAAGTCAGCGATGGTAAATATCAGCGACGTGTTCGCCATGGGCGGCACACCGAAGCAGATTACCGTCTCTATCGCCCTTTCCAAGCGCTTTGCCGTAGAAGACCTCGAACTCTTCTACGAGGGACTGCGAATGGCATGCGACAAATGGAACGTTGACATCGTCGGCGGCGACACTACTTCCTCGCTTACTGGTCTCGCCATCTCCATCACTTGTATCGGTGAGGCAAACAAGGAAGACATCATCTACCGCAACGGTGCAAAGGATACCGACCTCATCTGCGTCAGCGGTGACCTCGGAGCAGCTTACATGGGTCTGCAACTCTTGGAGCGCGAGAAGATGGTCTACTATAGCGAGGTGAAGAAGATACAGGAGAAGATGCGCCAGACAAAGGATGCCAAGGCTCTGGAGTACCTTCAGAAACAACTCAACGAGGCATGGCAGCCAGACTTCGCCGGACGCGAGTACCTCATCGAGCGTCAACTGCAGACCGAGGCTCGCGGCGACATCATACAGAAGTTGCGCGAAGCCGGCATACGCCCCACCGCCATGATGGACATCTCTGATGGTCTCTCCTCCGAGTTGCACCATATATGCAAACAGTCAGGCGTCGGCTGCCGCGTGTTCGAGAAGTTCATCCCTATCGACTACCAGACAGCCGTCATGGCAGAGGAGCTGAACATGAACGTCACAACGTGCGCGCTGAACGGCGGCGAAGACTACGAACTGCTCTTCACCTGTCCCATCGGCGACAACGACGTGCTGCAGCAGATGGAAGGCATAAAGGTCATCGGGCACATCACCAAACCCGAACTCGGCATGCAGTTGGTATCTCGCGACGGCAACGAATTCGAACTAGTTTCACAGGGTTGGAATCCGTGGACTCCCAAGGCTGACAAATAATTGCAAGTCCGAGAACAATAAAAAGTACAGCAAAGACAAATAGCCAAAGCTGAGACATCTATCACTTTAACTAAAACTCATAAAATATGAAACCAACATTATTCCTTCTTGCTGCCGGAATGGGCAGCCGTTACGGTGGTCTGAAACAACTCGACGGACTGGGTCCTAACGGGGAGACTATCATGGACTACTCAATATATGATGCCATACAGGCTGGCTTCGGAAAGATAGTATGGGTAATCCGCAAAGACTTCGAGGAGCAGTTCCGCACTCAGATTCTCTCCAAGTACGAAGGAAAGGTGAAATGTGAACTCTGCTTCCAGAGCATCGACGCCCTGCCTGAAGGATTCAGCGTACCTGAAGGTCGCCAGAAGCCATGGGGCACCAACCACGCCGTGCTGATGGGTAAGGACGTCATCAAGGAACCATTCTGCGTCATCAACTGCGACGACTTCTACAACCGCGATGCCTTCATGGTAATCGGCAAGTTCCTCAGCGAACTGCCCGAGGGAGCCAAGGGACAGTACGCCATGGTGGGTTTCCGCGTTGGCAACACGCTCAGCGAGAACGGCACCGTAAGCCGCGGCATCTGCTCGAAGGACGAAGCTGGTTGTCTCACCACTTGCGTAGAGCGCACAAAGATAGCACGTCTGGAGAACGGTCAGGTGGCATACCGCGCCGACAACAAGGATGACGGCGAATGGGTAAACATAGAGGACAACGCTCCTGTCAGCATGAATATGTGGGGCTTCACTCCTGACTACTTCCAGTATTCAGAAGAGTACTTCAAGGAGTTCCTCTCAGATCCAGAGAACATCAAGAACCTCAAGTCCGAGTTCTTCATCCCTCTCATGGTCAACAAGCTCATCAACGAAGGCACTGCTACCTGCAAGGTACTAGACACCACCAGCAAGTGGTTCGGCGTGACATACTCAGAAGACCGCCCCGACACCGTTGCCCGCATAGCGAAACTCGTTGAGGACGGCACCTACCCCAACAAGCTCTTCTAAGTTGGATTTTGAGACTACTCTCAAATCAATTTTGTTATTCCAATGAATATAAACCTCCTGAGCAACAGTGAGGCTGCGGCACTGACCAGTCTCATTGAGAACTCTACAAACATAGCAATATTCTGCCACGTCAACGCTGACGGCGATGCCATCGGGTCGACGTTGGCGTGGGCAGAATATCTGCGCAACAAAGGCAAGAAAGCCACTGTCGTCGTGCCCGACCTGTACCCTGACTATCTGCAATGGATGCCGGGTTCAAACACCATCGTGCGCTATGACAAGAAACAGGATGTTGCAGACGCAGCAATAGACGAGGCAGACCTCATCTGCTGCATGGACCTGAACCAGTTCTCACGCACTGGCGACATGATAGCCCAGAAACTGGCGCAAGCCAAAGCAAAGCTGCTGCTCATCGACCACCACCTCGACCCGTCCATCAATGCTGAGGTCGTCGTATCGTGCCCCAACCTCTCCAGCACCGCAGAAATCGTGTTCAGACTAATCTGGCAACTCGGCGGATACGATCAGATGACCAAGCACATGGCAGAGAACATCTACACAGGCATGATGACAGACACGGGCGGTTTTACCTACAACAGCACACGCCCGGAGATATTCTTCATCATCTCCCAACTGCTGGAGAAGGACATCGACAAAGACCGCATCTACCGCAACGTCTTCCACGTATTCAGTGTTGACCGTCTGCGTCTCACTGGGTACGTGCTCTATCAAAAACTGAAAGTTCTGACGCCACTGCGCGCCTCCTATTATACAATATCCAAAGAAGACCAGAAACGCTTCCACTTCATCAAGGGCGATGCAGAAGGTCTCGTTAATATGCCACTGCAAATCAGAGGTCACCGACTCTCCATCTCCCTTCGCGAGGACACAGAGAAGAAGGACACCATTTGGGTATCCCTCCGCAGCGTCGACGACTTTCCCTGCAACGAGATGGCAGCGGAGTTTTTCAATGGCGGCGGACACAAGAATGCCTCTGGCGGACGCCTCTACTGCTCTCTGCCGGAAGCAGAAGCCATAGCACGCAAGGCCATACAGGCTTACGCGAAACTGCTTTAAACAGTTGAGCACTACGTGAATAAACATTGACCAAACAAAATACTAACAATAATATAAATATGATTGACGTAAAAGAAATCCTTCAGGACGCCGAAGAGCGTATGGAGCTATCAGCAATGTTCCTTGAAGAACAGCTTGCACGCATCCGCGCAGGTCGCGCCAACGTAGCCATCCTCGATGGCATCAAAGTAGAGTCTTACGGCATGATGGTGCCCCTCAACCAAGTTGCCAACGTGTCAACCCCAGATGCACGTACCATCGCCATCAAGCCATGGGACAAGAAAGCTATCCGCAGCATCGAGAAGGCCATCATGGACTCCGAGGTGGGCATAACCCCCGACAACAACGGTGAGGTCATCCGCCTTGCCATCCCACAGCCTACTGAGGAGCGCCGTCGCGAGCTCACAAAGCAGTGCAACAAGATTGCAGAGAAGGCAAAAGTCGGTGTGCGTGACGTACGCGCTGATATCAAGGACAAACTGAAGAAGGGCATCAAGGACGGTCTCTCTGAGGACATCGAAAAGGATGCCGAGAACGACCTTCAGAAGATTCACGACAAGTACATCGCAAAACTCGACAAACTCATCGAGGACAAGACTAAAGAAATCATGACCGTCTAATGACAGGACTCGTCATAAAAAATACAGGCTACTGGTACACAGTGCTCACAGAGGATGGTGCTACGATTGACTGTAAGGTGAAGGGGAACTTTCGCCTTAAGGGCATTCGCAGCACCAATCCCGTTGCTGTGGGAGACAGAGTTACCATCACCATTGCAAGCCAGACTGCAAAAGATAAAGACAAGCAGACCGGCGACAATACGGCATGGATAACAGCCATCGAGGACCGACGTAACTACATCATACGCAAGTCTTCCAACCTCTCCAAGCAAAGCTCTATCATAGCAGCCAACATAGACCAGGCGATGCTCATCGTCACCGTCAACTACCCCGAGACAAGCACCACGTTCATCGACCGTTTCCTCGCTTCCGCCGAAGCATACCGCGTGCCAGTCATCCTTGTCTTCAACAAGATAGACCTGCTTGACGAAGACGAGCTTCACTATCTTGACATGATGCGCACCCTCTACAAGACTGTAGGCTACGAAAGCATCGCCGTCAGTGCAGAGACTGGCGAGAACATGGAAGATCTACGTCAAATGCTCACTGGCAAGACAACGTTGCTCAGCGGAAACAGCGGTGTCGGTAAGTCTACACTCATCAATACGCTCATCCCCGGTGTCAACCTGCGCACCGCAGACATCAGCGATGCACACAACCAAGGCATGCACACCACCACGTTCAGCGAGATGATACCACTGGCAAACGACGCAGAGAACAAGCCTGACGCAGAAGCCGGTTGGATAATAGACACTCCTGGCATCCGTGGCTTCGGCACGTTCGACATCAAGAAGGAGGAGTTGACCAGCTACTTCCGCGAGATCTTTCAGTTCTCCAAAGACTGCCGCTTCTCCGACTGCACACACACCCACGAACCCGGTTGCGCCGTGCTTAAAGCGGTAGAGAATCACTACATCGCCGCATCACGTTACCAAAGTTATCTCTCCATGATGGAGGACGAAGAAGATGGAAAATACCGAGCTGCATACTAACAACATCTCCGAGTTGCAAGGCAAGAATATAGCCGTGCTGCTCAGCGGCGGCGTGGACTCCTCCGTCGTTGTCTACGAGCTATGTCGCCAAGGACTGAAGCCCGACTGTTTCTACATCAAAATCGGACCAGAGGAACAGGAAGAATGGGACTGCACCTCCGAGGAAGATCTCGAAATGGCGACGGCCGTTGCCCATCGTTTCGGTCTGAAACTGGAGGTCATCGACTGCCACCGCGAATACTGGGACAACGTCACCAAATACACCATGGAGAAGGTAAAGGCTGGCTTCACGCCAAATCCCGACGTGATGTGCAACCGCCTGATCAAGTTCGGTGCCTTCCACGAGAAACGCGGTCACGAGTACGACATCATCGCCACAGGGCACTACGCCCAAACGGAAGTTGATGCAGACGGCAACAAATGGCTCGTCACATCCCCAGACCCAGTAAAGGACCAGACCGACTTCCTCGCACAGATATACGACTGGCAACTTGCAAAGGCCATCTTCCCCATAGGTCACTTCCAAAAGGACGAAGTGCGAACTATCGCCGAACGCGAACACCTCATCAATGCCAAGCGCAAAGACTCGCAAGGCATCTGCTTCCTCGGCAAGATAAACTACAACGACTATCTCCGACGCTATCTCGGCGAGAAACCCGGACTGGTTATCGACATTGAGACTGGCAAGAAACTCGGCATGCACAAGGGCTTGTGGTTTCACACCATTGGCCAGCGCCACGGCTTAGGTTTCGGAGGCGGACCATGGTTTGCAGTAAAGAAAAACCTGAAGAAGAACATCCTCTTCGTCTCACGTGGCTACGACCCGGCATCGGCATATAAACAGGAGTTTCCCGTGCACGACCTGCATCTGCTCACACCTGCCGCCGCTCCCCTACTCTCCGCTCCAGAAACGCCAATCACATTCAAGATACGCCACACCTCGGAGTATCTGAAGGGCACAATTAGCCCCGTGCCTACGAACGAAGAAGGCAACACCACATATATAATAAAAGCGGAGAAACCTATACACGGAGTAGCCCCAGGCCAGTTCTGTGTCATCTACGACCAGCAACACCACCGCTGCTTCGGTTCGGCTGAGATAACCCTGTAGGCATCCCCTCGCCATCATTCAGCGCATGCCATGCCGTAAGTCAGCACACTCAGGCGAATACCGGGGATATCCCTCAACTGGATGGCACAAGCGGAAGACGTGGCACCAACGGTAAAAATATCATCCACTAACAGCACGTGTTTGTCAACCAACTTCTCCGTATGTTCTACGTAGAACACGTCTTCGACATTGTTCAAACGACCCAAGCGGTCAAGAGTTGTCTGCGACTGCACGAAACGATTTCTTAGCAAAACATCTGCTACAATACAGCATTGGTTGGGCCCCAGCTCATCCAATGCTTTTTTTATACCCCTACACAACATCTCCGTCTGATTGTACCCTCGCTGTCGCCGACGTTTCTTGGCAAGAGGTACAGGTACAAGACAGTCTATATCGCTGAAAAAGTCTGACTGACGCGCTATGTCACTCCCCATCAAATATCCAGCATCTATAGCAGCACGATAATTGTGGTGATACTTGAACTCCTTGACAACATTATCCAAAGGGTCGGTGGGGATGTACTTTACATAAGCAGCAGCCTTTTCTACAGGAAAGATGCCAGGAAGCTTTTCTGTTATCACATTGTCCGTAGGACTCAACCAATGATGAGTCCTCGTCAGAGACAGGTTGCACGCCGTACAGATGGTACGTTCGTCTACAGCCAACCTCTCACCGCACACCACGCAGTGGCGTGGCAAGAAAAAATCAACAATGCGTCGCATCGATTATTTTATCTTCGGGTACTTTTTGAACCAACCGTCCAGACGCAGACGCATCACTCCGAAGAATGCCTCACCAAAGATGCCGCCATTCATCTTGCTGACACCCTCGCGACGGTTCACGAAGATAACCGGTACCTCCTTTATCTTGAAGCCAATTTTATATGCCGTAAACTTCATCTCGATCTGGAAAGCATACCCCTTGAAACGAATATTGTCCAAGTCAATCGTCTCAAGTACCTTTCGACGGTAGCACTTGAAGCCCGCAGTCGTATCGTGCACCTTGAAGCCCGTCACGAGACGCACGTACTTCGAGGCAAAATAACTCATCAACACACGTCCGATAGGCCAGTTCACTACGTTGACGCCACTCACATATCGTGAGCCGATAGCCACGTCATAGCCCTCCTCGGCACACGCAGCATACAGGCGCGGCACGTCGTTGGGGTCATGACTGAAGTCTGCGTCCATCTCGAAGATATACTCGTAGTCGTGCGCCAACGCCCATTTGAAACCTTTGATGTACGCCGTGCCAAGTCCTAACTTGCCCGGGCGCTCCTCCAAGAACAACTGACCGGCAAACTCACCGTTCATCAGTCGGCGAACTATAGCAGCAGTACCGTCCGGCGAACCGTCATCGATTACGAGGATATGAAAATCCTTCTCCAAACCGAAGATGGCACGGATTATTTTCTCGATGTTCTCCTTCTCATTATAAGTAGGAATGATTATGATGCTGTCGCTTTTGGTCATTGGTCTTTTATTTGTCTGAGGAAACACACAGTCTGTTATCCCACAACGCTAGTTGCTTTAATACGCGGCAAAATTACGGAAAAATACGCAGACGAGCAAGAAAAGGCGCGAAAAACGCATTACGATTAAAATCTTTTTAGTAATTTTGCAGTCGCAATATTGTATTTATACCACAAGTATGACAGCTAAAGAAATACGTGAGTCTTTCAAAAAATTCTTTGAAAGCAAAGGACACCTCATCGTGCCGTCGGCACCGATGGTAGTAAAAGACGACCCGACACTGATGTTCACCAATGCGGGAATGAACCAGTTCAAGGATATCATCCTCGGCAATGCCGTACCAAAGAGCCGTCGCCAGGCGGACACGCAGAAATGTCTCCGCGTCTCCGGCAAGCACAATGACCTTGAGGAGGTTGGACACGACACCTACCACCACACCATGTTCGAGATGCTCGGCAACTGGTCGTTCGGCGACTACTTCAAGAAGGAAGCCATCTCATGGGCCTGGGAATATATCGTCGACGTACTGAAGATTGACCCGAAGGACCTCTACGCCACCGTATTCGAAGGATCAGCAGAAGAAGGTCTCGAGCGCGACGACGAAGCAGCCAGCTTCTGGGCGCAGTACCTGCCTGAGGACCATATCATCAACGGCAACAAGCACGACAACTTCTGGGAGATGGGCGACACAGGTCCGTGCGGCCCTTGCTCGGAGATTCATGTGGACTCACGTCCTGCCGAGGAAAAGGCAAAAGTCCCCGGTCGCGAACTGGTCAACAAAGACCACCCGCAGGTTATCGAGATATGGAACCTCGTCTTCATGCAGTACAACCGCAAGGCAGACGGGTCTCTCGAAGGTCTGCCAGCAAAGGTAATCGACACCGGCATGGGCTTCGAGCGTCTCGTGCGCACCCTGCAGGGCAAGACATCCAACTACGATACCGACGTCTTCCAGCCGCTCATCAAGGCCATGGCAGACATGGCAGGCTGCAAGTACGGTGAAGACGAGAAGAAGGACATCGCCCTTCGCGTCATCGTCGACCACCTCCGCGCCATCGCATTCGCCATCGCCGACGGTCAGCTGCCTTCCAACGCCAAGGCCGGCTACGTCATCCGCCGCATACTGCGCCGCGCCGTACGCTACGGCTACACCTTCCTCGGCCAGAAGGAAGCATTCATCTATAAGCTCGTCCCAACCCTCGTAGCAGAGATGGGCGACGCCTTCCCTGAACTGCCTGCACAGCAGAAGCTCATCATGAAGGTGATGCAGGAAGAGGAGTCCTCATTCCTACGCACCCTTGAGAACGGCATCCGCCTGCTCCAGGGCGTCATCGACGAGGCAAAGCAGAAGGGCGAGAAGCAGATTGCCGGCGACAAGGCATTCACCCTCTTCGACACCTTCGGCTTCCCTCTCGACCTCACAGAGCTTATCTGCCGCGAGCAGGGCATGGAGGTAGACGAAGCAGGCTTCGACAAGTGCATGCAGGAACAGAAGAACCGTGCACGCAACGCCGCTGAGGTTCACCTCGGCGACTGGGTCATCGTGACGGGCGACGCCGACAATACCGTCAGCGACTTCGTCGGCTACGACTACACCGAGCACCCTTGCCATATCCTCAAATACCGCGAAGTAAAACAGAAGAAGGGCACAGCCTACGAGGTAATCCTCGACAAGACTCCTTTCTACGGCGAAATGGGCGGTGAGGTCGGAGATACCGGCGTTCTCGTCAGCGAGAACGAAGAGATAAAGGTACTCGACACCAAGAAGGAGAACGGCATCGCCATACACATCGTCAACAAACTGCCGGAGAACGCAGACGCAGAGTTCATGGCATGCGTCGACGTAGACCGTCGTCACGACATCGAGAGCAACCACACCTGTACCCACCTCCTCGACGAGGCCCTCCGTCAGGTGCTCGGCGACCACGTGGAGCAGAAGGGCTCGCTCGTAACGCCAGACTATCTGCGCTTCGACTTCTCTCACTTCGAGAAGGTCACACCGGAGCAAATCCGTCAGGTTGAGCAGATTGTCAACGACAAGATTCGCCAGAACATACCTCTGCAGGAATACCGAGACACTCCTATTGAGGAGGCCAAGCAACTCGGTGCCATCGCCCTCTTCGGCGAGAAGTACGGCGACAAGGTACGCGTTGTCAAGTTCGGTTCCAGCGTAGAGTTCTGCGGCGGTTGCCATGCAGCAGCCACTGGTCAGATAGGTATGGTACACATCATCTCCGAGAGCAGCGTTGCAGCTGGCGTACGCCGTATCGAGGCTGTCACCGGCAAGGACGTAGAGAAGATGATGTACGCAGCGCAGGACTTCATGAACGACCTGCGCAACCTCTTCAACAACGCCCCCAACCTCATGGCCACCATCCAGAAGGCCATCAGCGACAATAAGGAACTGCAGGCACAGGTAGAAGAGTTCAAGGCACAGAAGGCGCAGGAGTTCAAGAAGCACATCGTGGAGAATGCCAAGACTATCAACGGTGTTACCGTCATCTCCGGAGTTCTCCCTATCGATGCCCAGAACGCCAAGGACATCGCCTTCCAGCTCCGCACACAGTTCCCCGAGAAGCTCCTCGTCGTTATCGGTTGCGCAGCAGAAGGCAAGCCCAACCTCACCGTTGCCTTCTCTGACGACCTCGCCGCAGAGGGCAAGAACGCAGGCAAGATAGTACGCGAAGCCGGCAAGCTCATCCAAGGCGGTGGCGGCGGACAAGCACACTTCGCCACTGCAGGCGGAAAGAATCCGGAAGGACTCAAGGATGCGGTAGAGAAAGTCATCGAACTTGCTGACCTCTAAACAAACATTATACCCTATAACAAGTACACCCCTCCGAAGGCTATACCTCCGAAGGGGTGTATTGTTTTTGTTAAATTGTAAACAAATGATAAAAGAACAAAGTTATTCATTAAATTCGATGAATTTATTTTCATACTTCGGCAAAAGTACTTACTTTTGTATGACAATTCAAAAACTATGATAAGAACTTTACTCTTTTACCTTACATCACTCCTTGGCTTGACACTGGTGTCATGCACAAAATACAACATACAAGGCACCTCCGACGTTGACGGCGTTGACGGACGTATGCTATACCTAAAAGAAATGGCAGACGGCGAAATCAAGAGCCTCGACTCGTGCGATGTCGTGCACGGAAAATTCAATTTCTGCGGCACGCTGGACTCCGTGCGCATCGTAATGCTTTGCATTGAGGACCAGCCTATCATGCCTGTTGTACTGGAAGACGGCGACATCACCGTCACACTCAACGGACAGGGACAGCACTGCAACGGCACGGCTCTCAACGACACCCTCGACGCCTTCAACCTGCGCTACCGCCAACTCATCGCCGACTTGGCAGATCTGCAGCACCAGCAGAATCAGGCCATCATGAACGGTGACGACATGGAAATGGTCAACCGACGTCTAAGTGCGGAGAATCAACGACTCCTCATCAAAGAGGACAAAATGGTCACAAGCTTCATCACAGAGAACTTCGACAACTGCCTCGGACCCTATGTCTTCCAAATGGCAACGAGCAACTACGAAGCCCCGATGCTGACACCTTGGATTGAGGCACTCATGACAAAGGCTACGGCAAAGTTCAAGAGCGACAGCTACGTCAAAGAGTACCTCGAAAAGGCCAAGTACAATCAGGACATCATGACCGGAATGACACCCGACCAAGCACCAGCCCCAACACCAGAAGCTGATCAAGCTTCGGCGCTTGGTACAGAACAGACAACTGATGTAGCATCTGCACCCGCAACACTACCACAACCAAAACAGAACAACCTGCTGAACGCTGCTCCAACGCCCAACGAACTCGCTGGTACGCAGCAACAGAAATAAACCCACTCATAACGAGAAAGGACAATGAAGCAACTTAGCAAACCCGTGGCACTCGCCATGGCAGCAGGAGCCATTGCGATGGCTCTCGGCATCGGTTTCGTTATACTCTGGAATGCTGCAGCTGAGGCAGGCGCAGTAATCTTCGCCATCGGGGCCATCACGTTTGCCTCCATACAGATAACGCAAACTTACGATGGTCCAAGCCTCGCCATAAAACGACTCAGGCGCATCATGGTGATGGGTGACATTCTCTTCATCGTAGCCGCTATATTATTGGTAGAAAACGTCTTTCACCTAGTCTTCCCATTCTTCGCCAAGACTATCGACGGCTACAACGCCTACGTACATTATATACACAACAACTGGGTGGTAGCACTGCTCATAGCCGCCATCTTCGAAATGTACACCACGCATCGAATATCTTACGAACTGAATAAAGAAACAAAGCGTTCCTAGTCTTACCACTTGGAACGCTTTTTTTTGTAAACAGATGGACATTTAGGTAGGTAATGCCCACGGCTCGGGCACAGGATGCCCGCGGCTCGGGGACAGGATGCACACGGCTCGGGCACAGGATGCCCGCGGCTTGGGCACAAAGGCATAAAAAGTGGTTCTTCCGTTAAATGCATAGATGGAATGAAAATATTTTAGGATTTATACAAAA
>CAVCKM010000134.1:0-2424 GCA_963602765.1 Alistipes putredinis
TTACTCCGATGCCGTCAACATACTCTGTAACAGTCTGGACAACGCCGTTGCCCACGAGGTCGCAGTGTACGCCATAACGCTGGGCGTAATAAGCCAACAGGAACTCCACCCATCCAGTCCAGAAGAGCAGCGCGCCTGTCATTCCGAATACGGTCTGCTTCGTATCGCCCTTCACGAAGACTCCCCAGATGGTTATCACGAGTCCTACAAAACCCATGGCGAACGCCGAATAGTGCAATACCGTGGGCTCCAACAGATGCTCCATGACAATCATCAGAGCATGTCCCAAAGGCATCAGCAACAAGATAATAAGCAAAGACCCTATTGTCTTGCCAAGATGTAATTGTTTCGTCATTGTCTAAAAAAGTTATTGCCCATTTTATCGGGTGCAAAGGTACTAACTTTTCTCCAAACTGGCAATACTCACTAATAGGGATTGCATCAGCGATTTCGCCTGTAATTCCTTTGGCGTCTGTACACTATATACCCTGATATAATGACAAATACACTCAGCGTCCCCCATAGGAACACGAATAGTGACGAGAGAGGACCGATGAGCGGCTGATAGCAACGTCCCACGTGCAACTCAAGAGCTACATTCCAAAGTGAAAGGGGAATCTCCGAGAGCACATGCGGCTGACGTGGCATCCCTTTGGCAGAATCACTGTAGCTGAACACCACGGGACTCATCGTATTGAAATCAGCAGAATACCCCGTCACAGCATGACTTATGACGAACGGACCATGACCTGCGACAGGCGGCTCGCCCGTATAGTAGTCCGTCTGCTCGCCCGTCGCAGGATTCCACTTGTAAAGTCCGCTGAAAGACCCCACCAGCCACGTACCGTCTACGTTTTGCTGGAAGACGTTGATGCCCATCGGGCTGATGATGGGCGATTTCTCTGCCGGCAACATCACAGGGGCATTCACCATAGCGGAGTCAAGCGTGATGAAGCCGTCGGCAGTAGATAGCAGCCACTGATGCTGTGCTTTGTCCCAACGGACAGCACGCAGTCTGTCGTGCCAAGCATTAGTCTTCGTTCCAGGTGCGTCAACGTGCATGAATACGAACGGTAGCATCAACGGCGGACGTAGGCACGTGCCCGTTATGGTCAGAAAGAGTGTCAGTATAATCGTTATTCCTCCGATGCGGTTGTGCCACTGGAAGTTCCACTTCATCTTGCTGACAAGTCCCTTTGTCTGCTCTGCCTTACCCTGGTGTTTACGGCGGCGGATACGGTATGGCAATACGAATAGTACAATCCCCGTGATGCAAAGGAAAATCATCACCACTGCAACGAGGTCTACTACAAGTCGCCCCGGCAGACCGAATAGTTCGCCGCTATGTAATTTCCATACAATACGGAACAGAGTCTCCTTAGGCGTAAAGCCAGCAACCGGACGTATCTCATGTCTGTCTGTCTTGCCGGATGCCGCAATGGTATAAAGTGCTGAACGGGAGAGAACAACTACTCCTGTGCTGTCTGGCGTCAAAGTGATGTCATTGATGCGCTCGTCGCCGTGTTCAAGGTCTGCTGCACACCACTTGCCGTCAACATAGGTGTATGCATCGTAGTTTGTAGCGCACCACAAAGTGCCGTCCTTCAGCTGCACGAGTCCACGGATATTACGATGGTCAACGCCCTTTGGGAAACCGTCGTTCATCGGTGTCCACACGTCAGCGTCCCTATGGGTCAGCCATATACCACCACAACCATAGGCATACACCGTGTCACCATAAGCAATGGTACCTCGCACCACACCGTTGTTGTAACCCTCTATATGGTAGTCCGAAGGCAATATGGCACGGTTTACATCGTAACGTGAGAAAGCGGCACGGTGGTTAAGTACAATACCAGACAAGCAAAACACTATCATAAAGAAGGCAAAGACAATTCCCACCCACTTATGATACTTGCGCCATGTAATCCTACGACGCCTGTTGTTGCTTGTCTGATTGGTATTCTTCCGAATCATTATCTTCATTTGTATAAATTCGGTACAAATGTACGACATTTTTTGTACGTACACAATACTTACAAATGAGGATATTTGGTTTCAGAGAACTAATTGATATACATTTATTTACTTGGCTATCTGCTCCGCCAGTGCCTTGCTCAGCTGGTCTGGGCAGGAGGTTCCCTTGTTGCCGCACATGATGCCCTTCAGGCGCTCTACCACCTCTTCGGCCTTCATGCCCTTTACCAAAGCGGAGATGCCTCCGGTGTTGCCCATGCAACCTCCGAGGAACTGTACGTCGTCTACGATGTTGTCGTCTGTGAGTACTATGCGGATAGCCTTCGCACATGTACCTTGAGTCTGAAAAATAAGTTCTTTCATGTTTTTGTACGTAGTTTTGTATAATGCGTAAAAAGAACCCCAGAATATTTCTACTCTGAGGTTCTTGTGATTGTTTTTGAAAGA
>CAVCKM010000135.1:0-6805 GCA_963602765.1 Alistipes putredinis
CATCGTCATCGAAGAAGAGTGCTGCATCATGGAAATGCCGCATACGGCTGTGGATGGTCCACTTGCCCTCAATGTCATCGGCAGTGCAGATATAGGTTTCTCCTCCAGGCGAATCGTTTGGGGCAAAGAGTGCATAAAACTTTCCCTTGTGATACTGCAAGGAAGTTGCCCACTGCCCTCGTCCATAGGCAGTGCCTTCGCGCATGTCGTACTTTGGCGAATCGGTGAGCCGAGGGAATATGTAGTTGACGGTCTCCCAGTTCACGAGGTCCTTCGACTTCATGATGGGTGCTCCCGGCATCAGATGCATCGTGGTGCTGACCATATAGAAGTTGTCGCCGTCGCGTATGACGTCGATGTCCGGCACGTCAGCCCAGAGCATAGGGTTTTCAAAACTGTCCGTTTCCACAGCCTGTGCCATTTGGGGGACAGCCGACAAGCCAGAGGCCAAGAGGAAGGCCAGCAGTGGCAGTACGAGTTTTTTCAGCATCGTCATTATAGGTTTTAGTTGATTACTTTTTATTATTGGTTATCCTAACAACTGCAAAGATACCTCCTTAACACCAATAACGCTTTACTACATGTAACAAATGCTTTTGCTGATATAAAGTATGGGCAACAAAAATCCCATGGTAGAGTCATTACAAGTCTACCATGGGATTTTGCTAATTTTCTACAGTAATCCAGCCATATACAATGGTAGATAAATCACCCCGTTTTCTACCTTGACATCGGCAGTATGAAGCACTATGGGTTCAGCTACGGCAGAAGCGTATTTTTGTGCAAACCGCCCTAATGAGGTCAAAGTATAGCGAGTGGTCGACTTTACTTCTATTGGATGAATGTTATGACGATTGCTGATGATAGCTTTCGGCACAAGAAAATCAATCTCCATGCGTTCTTTAGCATCCGTTTTGCTGTAGGAAGAAAAAAAATACAGTTTATGATTGGCGGAACGTAGCATTTGTGCCACTACATTCTCAACCAACATGCCTTTGTTGAGCTCCAACTTGTCATGCATTAGCTTCCGATACAGTTCCTCCGCTCTGATTTTAGCTTCAGAAAAAGCATGGGAAATGAGTAAGCCCGTATCTGCCATATATAGTTTTCGGGAACACTCGTCCGAGCGCATTTCCAATCCGACTGTAGGTTCTGTCGCAGCAAAACATGTATTGACGACCCGTGATTCGTCCAGCCAGAAGAATGCCGTCTCCACATTTCGTCCTCTCGTACCCTTGCCTAATGCTGACAAGCGAAATTTCTTCTCATGCTTCTGTAGCTGGGCTGGTATAGTGTCAAAGATTTTGGTGACTCTGGCTTCTTGACCGCTGGCATATTTGCTGATGTCACTGCGATATAGAGCGAGAATATTCCGCTTTGTCCTGTCAACCTCGTCGAAATCCTTTGTTTCCACCCAGTCTTTTACAGCTTGCGGCATTCCTCCTACTATCATGTACAAACGCATGTATTCCATCATTTTCCGATGAAGCGATTGTCCCAAAGGTTTGCGCCTGACAAAACAATCTTTAACGTAATCCATCATCATATCATCGCCTAATGCCCAAAGAAACTCTTCCAAATCCATTGGATACATATCTATCCTGTGTTCCTCACTCGGAATGTTGATGTTCTTCACATTGGCATTAATGCTCATCAGCGAACCGGTTTCGATATAATCATATCGTCCGTCTTTCACAAGATACTTAATCGCTTCACGGGCTACAGGATATTTCTGTATCTCGTCAAAAATAATGAGAGAGTTCCTCTCGTGAAGCTTCACTCCGGTTTCAAGCATGAGGTGCATAAAAAATGAGTCAAGCTGACTGGCATAATCTGTGAACAGACTTCGAATTGCCGGGGTTGTATTAGTAAAGTCTATCAGGATATAGGACTTGTATTCATTTCTTGCAAATTCTTCAACTATCCAACTTTTACCCACTCGCCGCGCTCCGTCTATCAGCAGTGCCTCCTTCTGACTTCTCTTTTCTTTCCATAAAAGCAAGTCTTGATAAATTTTTCTACGCATAGGTCTTCTTTTGAGTCATACACCATTCCAAGGATTCGCAATTATATAGTTATACACCATTCCAAGGCGAAAGCGATGGTAATATTTACACCATTCCAAGGTTTATGAGGACAAAAGTACACATAACAATTGAAACTGCCAAACTTTTATATCGTTTTTTGAACAGTCAAATTATTGCGCCACGCAAGAGCCGTATGCCCACCAAGTGGACACGCGGCATAAATTTATACTAGTCGAACTTGATGCCGAGCAGCGAGAGCATCATGTCTGCATAGCGCCGGCCCATGATGCGGTAGCTCTCGGCAACGAAGTGCAGGCCGTCGCCTCGCTGCGGACATCCCTTGGAGGAGATGACATGAGCCGTGGGGATGGTCTTGGCAATGTTGTCCACTATGGCGTTGTGCGCCCAGCAGGAGCCGCCCTGGTCTTTCTGCACGGTTTCGCCTACGAGCAATGGCACATCCTCGGCTTTCAGATTCAAGTCCTTGAGAATGTCATTATACACAGTGTTCACTCTTGTCGCCCAGGTTAGGGAACCGTTGTCGGTCTCGCCCTGGTGCAGGAGAATACCTTTGATCACGCCTTGCTTCTGTGCTATCTTTGCCAGTTCGATGAGCCTGGCGTAGGGGTTGCCGTTATAGCCGGAGGCGAAGTCCTTCATCCAGTCGGGCTGTTTCTTGAGATAAGCCTTGCAGGTGCGTTTGTTGAAGAGGTCGATGCTGGCACCGCCCACAGCCACGGTGATGGTCCCCACCTTGATGCTGTCGGGGAGGTTTGCCACCATCTTACGTCCGAAGTAGTCAACATGTGTCAGACCGGTGTTGGGGCGTGCCTGGGGCGGCACCGCCGTATGCCATTCACCTTTCTTCCATCCCGCCTGGCTGTCGTCCACGGCATACATGGCCACGAAGCGCGGGTCTACGCCCGTGCGGTCCACGTCCTCCACGGCGGCGTTGCCCTCCATGTTCGACTGTCCGAAACAAAGGTAGATTTGAAAATTGGGGTCGGGCTTGGCCATCGACTTGTTGCTTTTATTCTGTGCCACCATCGGCAAACACACCATCATGAGCATGGACGCTAAGAATGTCAGTCTGTTCATCTTGTTTAGGTATAATTTATTTTTTGTGCAAAAATAAACATGTTTATAGAAAACGGCTTTGTGTAGTATAATAAATAGTTTACAAGAGACAAACAAGAAAGTATTTGAGACTAAGACAGCTCGCAGAAGTCACATTACTTTAGTACTTTGAATTACTGTCCGCGGTTTGTCCTGCTGCGTTTACTGCTCTTCTTGCTTTTTGTCTGAAGTTTTTTTTACGGTAGACGTAATGCCCGTCGTCTCTCCTTTGGCAGGTGTGTCAAGAGTATACCGGCTGAGGAAGTTCCAGATGATGTCGCTCTCGTTGAACGTCTCCGTGTTCTTGTATTCGTGTCCGTAGCCGTCGAGCGAATAGTAGTCGAACTCGTAACCGCCGTCAAGCGGCAGATAGTGTCGGCGCGTATAGACTCCCGGCTTTTCCGTTACCTCCGGGACGGGATTGGCCCCGATGGTCTTCACCCAGTTGTCAACGACGGGCTGTAGATTGTTGTAGACCACAAAGCCGTCGTTCTTGCCGTGCAGGTGCATGATGGGCACCTTGCGCTTACACGTATATACCGGTGTGTACTCGTTGAGCGGGTATCCGCTGGCGGAGGCGAAGGCTGCGAAGATGTCGCTGGCCACGTTGATGCAGTGGTATGTCATCATACCGCCTAGCGAGAAGCCACAGAGATAGACGCATTTGCGGTCGATGTCGTAGTGCTCGCTCATATAGTCGATTATCTTCTTGAAGAAATCAAGATCATCATCAGTCGTACCATTGGCATCCCAACCAGTATTCGTTCCACCTCCCAATTCCGGGCGAACCAATCCGTCGGGGCAAGCCACGATAAAGCGTGCCGTGTCCGCCTGCACCTCGAAGTGAGAGCAGGCAACCATGTCCATACCGTTTCCCCATCTGCCGTGAAGGGCAATGAGCAGCGGGCGGTTCTTCTCAATGTTCTGCGGAACATACACAGGACAGTTGCGGCTCGTCCCGTTCACCTCCAGACTAATTGGGAATCCGCCATACTGCGCGAAACTTTGGAGTGCCGTCATGAGCAACACGACAAGTAGTTGTAGTATTCTATTCATTAGTTTAGTAAAGGAGTTTATTTCTTGGTGAGAAAAGACCTCCCGTCTCTAACCATTTCATTCGACGGAATGATAAGTAGGTATTCAAATAGAGTACAACCAAGATAAAAATAATTTCGAACACCTACTTAGTTACTTATCTTTCAAGTTAGAACCTGCCCACAAACCTTTGGCTGTCAACTTGTCCGTAGTCGCAAATGTTCTACCTGGCCATGTATACTCTACACCATCATTTACATACATCTGTGCCCAGTCCGGATTACCGGAAAAGACCTTAATTACTTACTCATTCTGAGCATTAGCACCTACTGCCATCAATGTGGCAGCAATAAAAGTAAATAACTTTTTCATAAGCTTTCTAAATTGTTTTAGTTATTGGTAATGTGTCTTTCCCTAAGAATCGATTCTTAGGGAGAGACTTTTTTTGTAGACTTAGTTTTCAACGGTTGAGACGTTTGACTTCTGCAGACCTTCAGCGAAGCCGCCGTAGGTATGTTTGCGATAGTAGTCGGAATCCCAAAGACCTGTAGGCTCTCCTGCACGCCATCCACTGTTTGGGTCGCTATCGGTAGGACACCACTGGCAGATACCCCACTGCTGAGCCACAGGAACGATCTCAAGATACTTCTTCACGATAAACTGATAGTAGTCGCGCATTACCATGTGCTGCTCCTCAGTCATATCAGCAGTCAATACTTTTTGGCCGTTCTCGTCATCAAGTCCCATGTCCAACTCGGAGATACGAACGAGTTTACCTGTAGCAACCATCAAGTTGAGCATATTGACGTAGGCATCCTCTCTTCTCTTCTGCTCATCAGGGTTCATGCTGGCAGAGATGTGCATCTGGCTACCGATACCATCAATCTTCGTGACGCCATCCTTCTCCCATTCACCAATCCAATGAATCAAGCTCTTGAGCTTATTGTTCTTATCGTATGCAGCCTCTAAGTTGTAATCATTGATGAAGAGTTTCAAGTCTTCAGGATTGCCACCATTGTCAGCAAAGCCCTTACGGGCTGCGGCAACTGCCGTACGGACATAATCGAGGTCGCCGAGGTAGTCTTGCCAATAGAAGTAGGTCTTTTCATCACCAGGATTGCCTACGAAAGTCTCTCGTGTTGCCGACTGCAACTCATAAATACCGTCGCCATCAGCATCCTTCTGTGCAATAGCCTCGTTGACTACGTCCCATGCTTTCACCTTACCTTCTGTAGCTTCCATCATGCCATAAATCCAGTTGTTCATAGCCGTAGTAAGCACATCTTTCTTCTCTTCGTCTGTCAAAGGGATACCATTGCCATATTTCTCGCACTTGAAGGAAGGTCCTTGCCAGTTGGCACCCCAACCTGTGGTAGCATTCTCAGCAAAGTCGCCATTCACCACAAGATTGTCCTCTGTTTCGTCCTTAACTAGCGTAATGTCATCTATAGAGACACTCTCGCCATTCTTCAGATTGCCGAAGCAGAACTGCAACATGTCATGGGTAAACTGAGCCTCAAACTCCCAAATATATGTCTTCCAATCGGTAGTAATATCCTTTGTGTCGCAATATTGGACATCATTACTACCTCCCCACTGGTTTTTATTAGTGCTGGCATTCCAGATAGGCCAGAAAGCAAAACTTGTATTAGACGTAGCTTTCAACTTCATGGAAAGCTTATACTTTGCGCCTTTTTCCAACGCATTGTTTAATGTATAAGTGGCCTGATGGTCCCAAAGATTAGCACCATCCTTTGTTGTAGTATATGTGATGCAGAAATTACCTCCTGCACTAGTGCCCGAACCTTGCTTGATAGCGTAAGATGGACCATTATAGTTGTTTCCCCAACTAGAAATATTATCCGTAGAAAAATCTCCGTTGGCAACCAAGTTGGTTTCCGAACCCTCCTTCACGAGCTTTACGTCATCAAAGTCGATGGTTCCACCCAGCTTGCCGAAGCAGAACTGCAACATGTCATGGGTAAACTTAGCCTCAAACTTCCAAGTAAGTGTTGACCATTCGGTAGAAACCTGCTTGGAGTCCAAGTATTGAACATCATTGCTACCTCCCCACTGGTTTTTATTAGGACTGTCATTCCAGATAGGCCAAAAAGCGAGATCGCAATCCTCAGAAGCCTTCACCTTCATAGACAAGGTATACGAAGCACCTTCTTCCAATTTTTCTGGAAGTGTAACATTTGCCTGATAGTCCCAAATATTTGACCCTGCAGCCGCAGTAGTATAACGGATATACATATTGTCACCGCCTGGTTCTTCCGGAATAGGTTTGTCTGCAATCAGTCCATTCAGATACTTCAATGGTTGCTGTGAGTGCCAGGTCAAGGTATGGCCAAAGACAGAGAGACCAGCCTCCGTAGCATTGTTGACATAAGTTCTTACCTTGTCAAAGTCCATGCTACCATCATCTGCCACACACGAAGCCATCTTCATGGCATTGCCTGCCACGGTCTCGTTGAAGTTGCTATTGGTCAAAGCATAAACCAAATCCTGCTTATTGTACTCATCAACAGTCGTACCGACACCAAGGTGGAAATTAGGATTGTCCTTGATGTATTCCTTCAAGGCATCATATTTCTCCAGATAGCCATACTGAGCCTCCTTGTCAG
>CAVCKM010000136.1:0-17619 GCA_963602765.1 Alistipes putredinis
TTTTGTATAAATCCTAAAATATTTTCATTCCATCTATGCATTTAACGGAAGAACCAGAAAAATCCCCAAATGTTTTTAGTGGAATTCCAGAAAAATCCCCAAATGTTTCCTTTTTATGTAGGGTACGAAAGCTATGTTGCCATTATAAAAAAGATGAAAAGTGGAGGGGACTGCGTAAAAAAAAGGTTTAAAAGTTTTGGGAATGGGAATATAGTGTATATCTTTGCATTAGAATAAAGACTTTAACACGAATAACCATTAAAATCCTTACGACTATGCTTAGACTGATGACTCTTTTGTTCGGTATGACGTTGGCAGCAAATGTGTCAACGGCATTGGCGGAGAATCCAGAAAAGACGGTTGTTGGCGACCCGGTGTACGCCAATGAAAAGATAGTGGAAAAAATGGATAGCATGGGGACAAACACAAGGACGGTAAGTATGTTCTATCCCAAGCCAGATATGTCAGGGATAGGGGCGACAGGTGTACAGTCAAACGGTTTGCCAGGAGCTACGGTGACGATGCCACCGAAGACGGGTCGTGCGGTGGATGCGGCAGCAATTGCTACATGCCTCGTGGTGGACGGTGTAGCCAAGTGGCTTAACCCAGGGCAGTGGAAAACGTTTGACGACGCTTCACAGCAGCCGTTCAAAGTCTCGGCTAAGCCGTTCGGGGCTTACTCCGATTCGTTTGGTAGCTCTGCCAGACCGTTCGGCGAGCCAGCTACCCCGTTTGGCACCATTAAATAAAAAGGGCGGTGCTCACGAGATGGCCGCCCAGTCGACATTGTTCTTGCGTAGCTCCCGCAGGCGGTTCCAGAGCATGGCGTGCTCGGGGGCGTTGCAGTCGGGGTCGGCATCGATGATTTTCTGCGCCTCGTCGCGTGCCATCTGTATCAGCTGGCCGTCCTGCGCTATGTTGGCTATTTTGAGGTCGAACGCCATGCCGCTCTGCTGGGTGCCCTCCAGGTCGCCGGGACCGCGTAGCTTGAGGTCTGCCTCGGCTATGCGGAAGCCGTCGCACGTCTCGCACATGATGTCCAGACGCTTGCGCGTCTCGGCGGAAAGCTCGTGACCGCTGACGAGGATGCAGTACGACTGGTCGGCACCGCGCCCTACACGGCCGCGCAACTGGTGGAGCTGCGAGAGACCGAAGCGCTGCGCCTCCATTATTATCATCACGCTGGCGTTGGGCACGTTGACACCCACTTCTATCACCGTCGTTGCCACGAGCAACTGCGTCTCGCCGCTGGCGAAACGCTGCATCTCTGCCTCCTTCTCGGCAGGCTTCATCTTGCCGTGCACCTTGCTCATCTTGTAGTCGGGGAAGATTTCCTGCAGTTGCGCGAAACCGTCCTCGAGGTTTTTCAGGTCCATCTTCTCGCTCTCCGTGATGAGAGGGAAGACGACGTAGACCTGCCGTCCCTTTGCCACTTCCGTGCGTATGCCACGATACAGGCTCGTGGTCTGGTTGTCGTATTTGTGCAGCGTAAGGATTGGTTTGCGTCCCGGTGGCAGTTCGTCGATGACGCTGACGTCGAGGTCGCCGTATATCGTCATGGCGAGAGTGCGCGGTATAGGCGTGGCTGTCATGACGAGGATGTGCGGCGGATTGTCGTTCTTCGCCCATAGCTTGGCGCGCTGTGCCACGCCGAAGCGGTGCTGCTCGTCGATGACGGCGACACCGAGGTTGCTGAAGACTACTGTGTCCTCGATGACGGCGTGCGTGCCGACGAGGATGTGTACCGCGCCCGTGGCAAGTCCCGCGAGCACTTCCTTGCGCCGCTTTCCCTTCACGATGCCCGTGAGCAGTTCTACGCGGACATCCATGCCGGCTAGGAACTCCTTGATGGTGGCGAAGTGCTGTTCGGCAAGAATCTCCGTCGGTGCCATCATGACGGCCTGGAAGCCGTTGTCTATGGCGATGAGCATCGTCATGAGTGCCACAAGCGTCTTGCCGGAACCTACGTCGCCCTGCACGAGGCGGTTCATCTGTCGTCCCGTGTTCATGTCCGCCTTTATTTCGTGCATGACACGCTTCTGTGCGCCGGTGAGTTCGAAATGCAGGTTCTCGTTGAAGAAGCGCATAAACTGTGTGCCCACCTTCGGAAGCAGGTAACCGCGGTATTTCTTGCGGTTGCCGGCGGCGTAGCGCAGGATGTTGAGCTGCACGTAGAACAGCTCCTCGAACTTGAGTCGCTCACGGGCGTGCTGCATGTCGTACTGCGACTGTGGGTAGTGCACGAGGCGCACTGCCTGGTCGCGCGAGATGAGGTGGCGCGGTCCTGTGATGTAGTCGGGCAGCGTCTCGGGTAGGGTGGGGAGTTTGGGGAGCAGTCCCTTGATGATGCGCTCCAGGGTGCGCGAGGTGATGCCCGCCTTCTTCATGCGCTCGGTGGTGACGTAGTGCGGCTGCATGCCCATCGTCGTCACCTCCAGTTTCGAGGCATCGTCGATGTCGGGGTGGCTGATTTGTATGCGGTTGTTGAAGACGGTCGGTTTGCCGAATATGATGTACTCGCGGTTGGTGCAGTATGTCTTCAGGACGTAGCTGACCCCGGAGAACCATACGAGGTCTATGACTCCCGTGCCGTCGGAGAAGTGTGCGACGAGTCGCTTCTTCTTCGCACTCATGTCGAAGGTCTCAAAGGACAGGATGGTGCCTTTGAGCTGTATGAAGGGCATGTCGGAGGTCAGTTGCGAGATGCGGTATATCTTGCTCCGGTCTACATATTTATATGGGTAGTACTCGAGCAGGTCGCCGACGGTATGGATGCCCAGTTCGTTGCTGAGCATCTGCTGTCGTTGCGGGCCTACGCCCTGCGTGTATTTTATGTCCTGGTCGAGAATGCTGCTCATATTGCTTTTACTTACTTACCAATGCCTCGGCGATGACGAGGTCGAACGGCGTTGTTATCTTGATGTTCTCGCGGTTGCCGTCCACCATGCCCACTTCGTGTCCGAGAGCCTCTACGACGGAGGCATCGTCGGTGAAGGTGTCGGTGTAGGGCAGGGCGTAGGCACGCTTCAGCAGACTGACGGTGAACGTCTGTGGGGTCTGCACGAGGCGGTAGTCGCTGCGTAGTACGTTTTTTGAGGTTGCATTGCCGTGCAGCGTGCTCTTGTCGCCGTCCGTCTGGTGTCCGACGAAACGCAGTGTCTCCACGACGGGTGTCACGGGGATGACCGCTTCGAGTGTGCGTGCCGCCTCGTAGCATCTGCCGATGACGTCGGTGCTGACGAAGGGGCGCACGCCGTCGTGCACGCCGACCACGCCTTGTGCATCGTCGGGAATGAGGGCGAGACCGTTCTTCACGGAGTGGAAACGCGTCTCGCCACCGTTGGCGATGGTGTGCTCTACGGTGAAGTGGTACTCACGGCAGAGCTGCCGCCAATAGTCCTGTTGTGCTTCGGGCAGTACGAGAATGATGCGCAGTTCGGGAGAGTACTCCCTAAAGCGCTCCAGCGTCCGCATCAGCACGGGCTTGCCGCCAACGGGCAGAAACTGCTTGGGTATCTCACCGCCCATTCGCAGTCCCTTGCCGCCGGCAACGACGATTATGTAATTCATAAATCATTAATTACTCTATTGAACATCATTCCTTCGCGCAGTGCGTTGGCAGCAGCATGTCCCTTCAGCATCTCTATGATGGCGAAGGCGTACGGCATGGTGGCGGCAGGACCGCAGCCGGTAATGATGTTGCCCGAGATGACGTATGGTGCGAACTCGTCGTAATGGGCACCCTTCAGGTGGTCTTCGAAACCTGGGTAGCATGTGGCTCTTTTCCCCTCGAGAAGTCCCAGTTCGCCGAATACGAGCGGTGCGGCACAGATGGCACCCAGTGCCTTGCCCTCTGCGGCGTGCTTCAGGATGATTTCGCGCAGTGGGGCGCAGTCGAGCAGATTGGTGGAGCCGGGCAGTCCGCCGGGGAGCAGCAGCATGGTGGCGTCGCTGCAGTCTACGTCCTCTATCTTGGCGTCGCACTTTATCTCGATGCCGTGCGAGGAGACGAAGGAGTCGGTGCCTGTGGTGCTTACCAATACGGTCTCGATGTCGGCGCGGCGCAGCACGTCGACGGTGGTGAGGGCTTCTACCTCTTCGCTGCCGTCGGCAACGAATTCATATACCTTACACATAGTTTTTTGTTGTTTTTGTTGTGGATGTAATAGATTTACTGTACATTTGCATTGCAAAAGTACAAAACATCCTGCGAAACTGCAAATTTTATGAAGGAAAACGCTTCGCTACGCTTCGTGATTTTCGGCAACGAGTATCAGCCGAAGAAGTCACAGGCGATACATAAAATAATATCGTCGCTCAGACAGCGCAATGCCCGCATCTACGTCGACCGTCCGTTCTATAAGTTCATCACGGAGGGACAGCAGATGTCGCTTGACGTTGACGGTGTCTTCGACGGAGAAGACTTTGAGGCGGACTTCGCCGTGTCGATGGGCGGCGACGGCACGCTGCTGAAGACGGCGGCGCGAGTAGGCGAGAAGGGCATTCCCGTTGTGGGCATCAACATAGGCAGGCTCGGTTTTCTTGCCGACGTGACACCCTCCGACATTGAGAAGGCCGTCTCCGCACTCTACGCCGGCAATTACTCTGTGCACGACCATTCCGTTATAAAGGTGGAGACCACCGAGGAGGGCGAGTTGCCCATCTATCCTTATGCCCTCAACGACGTGGCGCTGCTCAAGCGCGACCACGCCTCGATGATTTCCATCCGTGCCAATGTCAACGGCGAATACGTCACGACCTATCAGGCGGACGGACTTATCGTGACGACTCCTACGGGGTCGACGGCATACAGCCTCTCCAACGGCGGACCGATAATAGCCCCCGGCACCGACACGCTGTGCATCACCCCCGTGGCACCGCACAGTCTGAATATGCGCCCGATAGTGCTGACGGACAGCTCGGTGATAACGCTGAAGGTGGAGAGCCGCAGCCACAGCTTCCTCGTGGCGGTGGACGGCAGAAGCTGCAAACTGCACGACGGCACGGAGGTGCGCATCAGCAAGGCGGCGCACAAGGCCAAGATAGTACGATTTGAGGAACACCACTACTTCTCCACGCTGAGGGAGAAGATGATGTGGGGTATGGACCAAAGATAGAGCTATATGAAACTGAAGAATGTAACGAGATGTGCCGTGGCTGTTGCCGTGGCAAGTGTAATGTGTTCCTGTGGCAGCCGCAATATGATGGGCGCCTTCGAATTGAAGAACGACACCATACGCATGGGCTACGCAAAGTACATCACTATGGTAGACCGCGGCGACTACACCGAGGTGCAGCTGGGCAACCCGTGGAAGTTCAAGAAGGTGCTCCACCGCTATCTCCTCGTAGACCGTAGCACGGATGCCGTTGATGCCGTACGCAAGAAAGCGGCAAGCTATGGCGACGACGTGCGTACGGACGTACTGGAGGTACCGTTGGAGCGCAGCGTGGTGTTCACCTCGCCACACTGCGAACTGATTCGCGAACTCGGTGCGCTGTCTGCCGTCGTGGGTGTGTGTGACCGCCAGTACATCAACATCCCTGCCATCAAGGACAACAAGAACATCAAGGACTGCGGTTCGTCCATGAAACCGTCTGTGGAGACCATCATCGACGCGCAACCGCAGGCACTGCTCATCTCGCCGTTTGAGAATAGCGGCGGCTACGGTGAACTGGACAAGACGGAGATACCCGTCGTTGAGGCTGCCGACTACATGGAGACATCGTCCCTGGGCCGTGCCGAATGGATGAAGTTCTACGGCAGACTCTACGGCAAGGCACGTACGGCAGACTCCCTCTTCGCCAAGGTGGACAGTTCGTACTGGGCACTGAAAGAGGTGATAGCCAAAGAACCGCGCGGCAAGAGCGTGATAACCGAGACGAAGACGGGAAATATATGGTACGTGCCTGGCGGACAGAGCACGACCGGCGTGACACTGGCGGATGCCGGAGCGCGCTACGTCTATGCCGACGACAGCCACAACGGCAGTATCAGTCTCGCACCGGAACAGGTGATAGACAAGGCGATGGACGCGGACATCTGGCTCTTCAAAGCCTTCGGCGACATACAGCCCACGCTGGCCTCGCTCGCTTCCTCGTACAGTGGCTATACGATGCTGAAGGCGTACCGCACAGGCAACGTCTACGTGTGCAATACGAGCAAGGTGCCGTACTTCGAGGAAGTTAGTTTCCACCCCGAACGCCTCCTGCGCGAGATAATGCAGATAGTACACCCGACGGTGGACCTCGGTGGACTCAAGTATTACAAGAAGATACAATAGGAATTACCGACAGTAGGAATTGGCGGAATATACAATAGAGCCCCTTGACGAAGAAACTCCTTTTGCTCCCACTGCTGCTCGCGGTGCTGTTCGCACTGAACATCATCGTGGGTAACGTCCGTATTCCGTTGGATGCGGTATGGGCTGCCCTGACGGACGGCGAGGTGGAGCGTGCCTCGTGGAGGTTCATCATACTACAGTCGCGACTGCCGCAGGCCGCCACGGCTGTGCTTGCCGGCAGCGGACTCGCCGTGACGGGAATGCTCCTGCAGACCCTCTTCCGCAATCCCCTTGCCGGTCCTGACGTCTTCGGCATCAGCAGCGGGGCCGCACTTGCCGTGGCCATAGTGATGCTCGCCATGGGTGGAGCAGTGTCCATGGCAGGACTGTCGCTGACGGGCACGCTGGCCATTGTGGCGGCAGCATTTGTGGGGGCAATAGCCGTGACGGGAATTATCTTTCTCTTCTCCACCATAGTATATAATAATGTGATGCTCCTCATCATCGGCATGATGGTGGGCTACATCTCAGGCAGTGCCGTCTCGCTCCTCAACTTCGCCGCTACGGCGGAGGGAGTGAAGTCATACATGATATGGGGCATGGGCACGTTCGGCGCGGTGTCGCTTGCCGACCTGCCGCTCTTCGCCGCAGTGACGCTGAGCCTTACCCTCGCCTCCATACTCCTGGCAAAACCCCTCAACGCCATGCTCCTCGGCGAGAACTACGCCAAGAACCTCGGGGTCAACGTGAAGTCGCTCCGACGCACGTTACTCGTCATCACCGGTGGACTGACAGCCGTCATCACCGCCTACTGCGGACCTGTGAGCTTCATCGGACTTGCCACGCCGCACATCGCACGACTGCTCCTCCGCACCGACGACCACCGTGTGCTCCTCCCTGCCACCGCCCTCTGCGGTGCCGTCATAGCCAGCCTCTGCAACCTCGTATGCACCCTGCCAGGCGAGAACGGAGTGCTCCCACTCAGCGCCATAACGCCACTCATCGGGGCACCAGTAATAGTCTACGTCATACTTCGTAAACGACAGTAAGTAACGTGCAAAATATAACTTGAGCAGTTTTGATATGATTAACAGATTTTACCCTAATGGGCTGAAAGCCCTATACTACATAGCCCAGGGCAACGCCCTGGGTACATCGGACATTCAACCACCGCCCTGTAAGGGCAAAAGTGCATAGACTAAATGCACCAGACTATAGACTTTTGCCCTTACAGGGCGCGTAGATATATGCAAACAAAACCCAGGGCGTTGCCCTGGGCTATGTAGTATAGGGCTTTCAGCCCGTACAGGTACAAAACTGCTCAAGTTATTTTTTAAACATTACTAAAGTTCATTATATTATTAACCAACACTTCAAAAAACAAGTGAAAACGACAAACATGATGTTGCGCCGCAAGCTGCGCTTCTCACGCTTCACACGCAAGGGCTACGGCCTCTTCTCCGTGCTGGGCAAGGAAGTGCTCATCGGCACTCTGAGCATCGCTACCCTCCAGCACGCCAAGGCGGAGGGCATCAGCGTACAGGCTGAGAGAACCGCCGCAAGCCAGCAGCGCACCGAACGCAGTCTCGACGAGGTAGTCGTGACGGGTTCGCGAGCGCCCCTGACGCAAGGCGAGGCGGCTAAGATTGTCTCTGTCATCACACGCGACGACATCCATCGTGCGGCAGCAGAGACCGTAAACGACGTATTGAAAATGGCCACGGGCGTAGATGTCCGTCAGCGCGGTGGCTTTGGTGTACAGACGGACATCTCCATCGGGGGCGGCACTTTCGACCAGATTGCCATTCTTCTTAACGGTGTCAACATTGGCAATCCGCAGACGGGACACCTCTCAGCCGACATCCCCGTTTCCCTTGACGACATAGTGCGCGTGGAAGTTATAGAAGGCGCAGCATCGCGCGTCTACGGCGCATCGGCGTTCAACGGTGCCATAAACATCGTCACCACGGGCAGCGAACAGCGTGGTACGCACGGCAACATTGCCCTGCAGGGCGGCTCCTTCGGCACGTTCGGTCTCTCGGCACGCGGCAATGTCACGAAGGACAAGTGGAGCAACTCGCTCTCGGCAAGCTACATGCAGAGCGACGGGGCTGTGGACAACGGATATTTCCGTAAGTCGCACGCCTACTACCAAGGCTCCTATTCTGCCAGCAAGGCACAGATACGCTGGCAACTGGGCGGCAACACGAAACGCTACGGAGCAAACACGTTCTACTCCGCCGCCTACCCAAACCAGTATGAGAGCAACGCGCGCCTCTTCGCCTCCGTCAGCGGAGAGACGTACGGCAAGGTGCACATACTGCCTACGCTATACTGGCAACGGTCCTACGACCACTTCCAGTTGACACGCGGACTCAAGGCTGGCGAGAACTTCAACCGCGTCGACGTTTATGGCGTGGGGGTAAACGCCTATACCGACTGGCAACTGGGACGCACTGCTTTCGGCGCAGAACTGCGCCACGAGAAACTCTACTCCGGCAACCTCGGACACACCATGGACGAGGCGGACTGGTTCAGCGTCCCCAACCATCCCGACATCAACTACACCAAGAGCGACCGCCGCACCGACATCAGTGCCTACGTGGAGCACAACGTGCTGCTTCGCCGCTTCACGGCCTCCTTCGGGGTGATGGCAAACCGCAACACTTCCTACAACAACGCCTTCCGCTTTTATCCCGGTGTGGACTTGAGTTACCGCCCTGCAGACAAGTGGAAGCTCACGGCATCATGGAACATGGCGTTCCGACTGCCTACCTTCACCGACCTCTACTATAAATCGCCAACGCAGGAAGGCAACAAAGACCTCAAACCCGAGAAGACAAACTCCCTGCGCCTTGGAGCGCAGTATCGCACCACAGGCGTTGAGGCTCGCCTCACTGGCTTCTACGACTGGGGGACGGACATGATAGACTGGGTGATGTACACTGCTGACGACACGTACCACTCCGCCAACTTCCGTCTGGACAACCGCGGCTACTCCGTCGCCGTCACCCTCTTCCCGCAGGAGTGGATGCCCACGTGCATCGTGACGGCAGTGAAACTGGGATATGCCTACATAGACCAGAACCGCAAGGACGACACGCAGATATACAAGAGCAACTACGCCATGGAGTACCTGCGCCATAAGTTCACCGCCTCCGTAGACCACCGCATCGTAAGCCGCCTCACCGCCTCGTGGGCGTTCCGCTGGCAGCAGCGCATGGGTTCGTACATCGTCTACGAGAACAACAAGAGCACAGGTAGGGCGCACGCCTATTCGCCCTACGGCATCCTGGACCTCAAACTCATGTGGACGGAGAGACGCTACGAACTGGCAATCTCCATGAACAACCTGACCTCCCACCGCTATTACGACCTTGGCAACGTAGAGCAGCCCGGCTTCTGGCTCATGGGCTCCGCCAAGTGGAAGTTCTAACCCCTTCATGACGACAATAACCGCCAAGACATTTTTTTGGGGGACATTAATTCTTGCTTAGGCAAGCGGCAAAGCCGAGCGGCCGTGAAGAATATTTTTCGACATTAATTGCCGTTAATTGACCGTTAATTATTCGTTAATTTTTAATTTACAGACTGATTTTGTTTCTTGCCAAATATAAATTAATGGTCAATTAACGGTACATTAACGGCAATTAACGTCCCCCAAAATGTCAATTAGCGTCCTTAAATGTTCTCCACGGCAATTGGCGTTGACGTGCCCGCTCACGTTAACAAATGGAAACAATATTGGCGTTATAAAAGGTTAAAGTTAGGTTAAGGTGTGTTAATTCGGGAGGGTGATAGTGAATTGTTTGTAAATTTGCACCCGAATCTTGTTATGTAAGTCTAAAAAGACCTAAAACTAACACACGGGCTAAAACCATCAGTACATTCAATACACTAACCCAAATCATAACATTATGTCTAAACATCATTCCAAAAATGTGCGCTATGCGTTGGCAGGCGCGATGCTCCTTGCATCCGTTTCTGTATCAGCGCAGCAGATTAGCGGTACTGTGAAGGATGCCAACGGCGAGCCAATCATCGGTGCCACCATCATGGAGCAAGGCACGCAGAACGGCACCGTAACAGACTTTGACGGTAACTTCTCCCTAAATCTGAAGAAAGCAGGAAATCTGAACATCTCCTATGTGGGCATGAAGTCGCAAGTGATCAAGACAGCTGGCAAGTCCAGCTTCAACATCACTCTTGAAGACGATGCCACCACGCTCAACGACGTTGTCGTTATCGGTTACGGCACGGTAAAGAAAAAGGACCTCACCGGTTCCGTCGCTTCCGTGAAGGCAGAGGACCTGGGCAACGTGGCTGGTGCCAACGTGATGCAGGCCATGCAGGCTAAGGTGCCTGGTGTTGACCTCCAGCAGAGCGACGGTCAGGCTGGCTCCGGCGTAAGCATCACCATGCGCGGTAACCGTTCCATCCTCGCCAGCAACAATCCGCTCGTCATCGTCGACGGTGTGGAGTACGGTTCAACACTCGACATCCCGGCTTCCGAAATCGAGAGCATGGACGTGCTGAAGGATGCCGCCTCTACGGCCATCTATGGTACAAAGGGTGCCAACGGTGTCATCATCATCACCACAAAGCGCGGTAGCTCAGGCAAGACAAAGGTAAACTTCAGCGCATACTGGGCGTTCAAGAGCCCTGCCAACGTGCTGAAGCCAATGTACGGCACAAAGGAGGTGCAGCGACTGATTGACGCTGCGAACTATGAGACAGCACGCAATAACGGGTGGGACTTCAGCAAGGGAACTGCTACGGCTGAAAGCGTACTCGGTTCTGCTACGAACAATGGTGTGAAACTTATTGATATCTATAACGACGGCTCTTATACAGACTGGCTGGACGGTATCCTTCAGAACTCTACTTCGCAGAACTACGAAATCAACGTAGGCGGCGGCAACCAGAAGACCAACTTCAACGTAGCGTTCTCTCTCATGGATGACCGTGGCATGATGAAGAACGACCAGATGAGCCGTTATACGGGTCGTGCCAACATCGACCACGAAATAAGCAAGTACGTAAAGATTGGTACCTCTCTGTCTTTTGCATACAAGAGCAACGACAAGCGTAACTCTGGCGTTTACAACCAGGCTCTGAAGATGACTACCATCACACATGCTTATGGTGAAGATGGCACTATCAACGCAAAGCCAAGCTACTTCTACGATGCTCACTGCTCGCCACTGCTCGACGAGGTCGACGGTGCTTACCAGCGCAACATTGAGACCACACGTTTCTTCGGTAGCGCATACGTGCAGGTCACTCCAATAAAGAACCTTATCCTTAAGTCAAACTTTACTGTAGACCTCAGCAATCAGCGTAACGGTCTCTATCAGGACTATCAGAGCCAGGGACGTTTCCAGTCTCCTAGCACCTCTTATATCTCAAACGCACGCGAGACGGACACCAAGTGGGTTATGCAGAATACTGCTAACTACAACATTACAGCCAGCAAACACAACATCGGCGTACTCCTCGGTAATGAAGTCACACACAGCGTAATAGAGACTTCCTCCATAGCAGGTGATGCCGGTCAGAACCACTATTACGAAAGCAGTTACTATGATGTAAGTAAGATCACTTCTCCTGCTGCTTCTACAGGTTACACGAAGACCTCTATGGTTTCCTTCTTCGGACGTGTAAACTACTCCTTCGACGACCGTTACCTACTGCAGGCTTCCCTTCGTGGTGATGGCTCTTCAGTGCTCGCCGACGGTAACAAGTGGGGCGTGTTCCCATCTGTTAGTGCAGGTTGGCGTATCACAGAGGAGAAATTCATGCAAGGTTCAAAGAACTGGTTGGACAACTTGAAGCTTCGTCTCAGCTGGGGTATCTCGGGTAATGCGGCTATCGACGCGTACCAGACTCTCGGCTCGCTCAGTCCTATCGTTCCGAACTCTACCGATATGGCTCCTATGACCCAGAAGAATCCTAACCTTACATGGGAGAAGACTTCTGCCTTCGATATCGGTTTGGACTACGGTTTCCTCGGTGGACGTATCAATGGTAGCATTGACTATTACTGGAGCAAAACCTACGACTTGCTCTACTACATGACAGCACCGGCATCTACGGTTTATACCGCCACTATCGGTAACGTCGGTGAGAGTAAAGGTCATGGTTTCGAATTCTCACTCAATGCTATTCCTGTGAAGTCTAAGGATTTCCAGTGGGATATCAATGCTTCGCTGACAATGTCTCGCGACGAGATTACCAGTCTCTATGGTGATGTAGACAAGTTCGTCGACGGCGACGACATCTTAAAGGTTGGCGAGAGCATCAGCTCATACTACCAGTATGAAGCAGACGGATGCTGGAATATCGGTGAGTTCGACCAGTATGTAAAGGAAAACTATACAGATAAGGGCAAAAAATTCACACAGCCTGTTAAACAGTATGGAGACCCAGGTACAACGAAGATTGTCGACCAGAATGGCGACGGCGTTATTGACGACAACGACAAGATTGTCTACAACCGTTCTCCAAAGGCTATCCTCGGTATGACCAACACCTTCTCTTATAAGGGATTCTCTCTGAGCATTCAGATGATGGCTCGTTTGGGCGGTTACATGAAGTATCAGGGTTACAACCTCTTCACCTATGATAAGTCAAACTGGGGTGACCTCGACTACTGGACTCCAGAGAATACAGACGCTATCATTCCTTCACCAGCTGAGAACAAAGACAAAGTGTCTGGTATGACGACATACAAGAATGCCATCATGATGCAGGCTGCTGACTACTTCAAGATTAAGGATATCACCCTCGCATACACCTTTGACCAGAATCTGCTCAAGAAGACTGGTTTCCTCAGCAGCGCACGCGTATACTGCTCTCTGAAGAACTTCATCACATCAGGCCACATCAAGGGTTACGACTCAGAGCGCGGCGGTGCGGTAACATTCCCACTGGCAAAGCAGGTTGTTGTTGGTCTTAACGTATCATTCTAATACGACGCACACAATATGAAAAAGAAACATATTAATCTCATGATGATGGCAGCCTTCGCGCTCGCCAGTGCATCATGTACAGACTTCCTCACTGAGGATAACAAAACGGGCGTAACGGCAGACCTGGAGTACCAGACGCTGAACGGTATTGACGGTTTGGCTAACTCCGCATACGCTTACACCAGAGGTTGGTGGGGCAAGGAACCTTCCATCGGTTTGGCAGAGTGTGCCGGTACCGACCTCTTCTACATTGGCTACGACTGTAAGCAGGCTTCACTTGCTTCTTACAACATCAGTTCTCTGAGTTATGGCTTCAGCTCAACATCAGGAACAAATGCTGTAAATGACAACCCCTGCTTCGACCAGTATTGGGAACTCTTCTATGCCGGCATTGATATGGCAAATAACCTGCTCGTATATACTGACCAGTGCTCTGCTCTGACCGAGAAGCAGAAAGCACAGTATTTGGCAGACGGATATTTCCTCCGTGCTCTGTACTATTCGCAATTGGTGGCAATGTTCGGCCCTATACCCTACAATACAGAACCTATTTCACAGAACACAAACTATAGTCCTGTGCGTGTACCAGAAAAGGAGGTGTACAAGCATATCCTTGACGACTTGAAGCTGGCACAGACAAACTATGAGACCGCTGGCATTAACAATTCTGCGAAGGCTACACAGGGACATGGCAGCCTGTATGCTGCGAAGGCACTCTATGCTCGCGAGGCCCTATATGCGGCTTCTTGGCTGGGAGAGAACTCGGTGGAGGGTTACGATAACCTCTATCAAGTGGCCCTTGATGCTTCCAAGGAAGTTATAGCAAATTCTGGTGCCTCATTGTACTCTCGCTATAGTGACACGTGGAACATGAACAACGAAGAGGCTAATAAAAACTCTGAAAACCTCTATGCTGTTCACTATGACGCAGATTTGACAACTTACACGAACTGTGTGCCTTACCGTACTTATGCTGCCGGTAGCTCGCGTGGCGAGTTTAACTCTCTGCTGACACGTACGGGTTATACCCGTGGCGGTTCTGCACAGCTGCTTATGTTCAACCCACTTTGGAACAATGGTTGCTCTGACTTGGGTGGAAATGGAGTAGACACTACCTGCGTGTTTGTACGTGCGTTGAAAGAGAAAGAAAATTTCTATATAACGAGTAAAACGACGGGAGACAAAGTGAGAATTGCCGAGTACTACTCTCCTTATGGACGTGGCTTCGCTCGTTTCACACCGTCTCTGTATCTTTGGAGCGAACTGGAGAAGGTGCGTGAGACTGACCAGCGTTGTGACGCTACTATCTTGACACACTATAACGTGCCTAAGGACCTTGCCGGCAATGCCAAGAACTATCCGAACATGGCTGACCAGGAGTTTAAGGACTATGAAGAAGCTTACGCAAAGGACGGCAACTACTTCAACGGAGGTGGCTACGCTATTCGCTACTCAATCCTCGATGGTTCCTCCGAAGAAGGCAAAAAGCTTCAGGCTGAGGCAAAAGGAAAGTATCGTCTGCAGTTTGCTTACTACTCAGCCAAAGCAGATTCTTGTAATATCCCAGTCTACACCTCAGGTGTGCTGGGTGAGGCAGAACCTACTACTGCAGCTGTTAAGAAATCTGCTGTCTATGGCGATGCACGCTACAATGATGCCAAGATTGGCGGTAACGCAAGTTTCCCTGGTATCAAGAAATTTCTTGACGACCAGTTCAACAAGAGCTACCCAACTCATGATATCTCGTCACGTGACTGCATGGTTCTCCGCTTGGCTGAGATGTACTTGATTAAGGCTGAGGCTGAAATGGCTACAGGTTCTAGTGCCGCTGCGTTGTCAACAATCAATGAGTTGCGTGAGAAACGTGCAATCTCGGGTAAGGACAACTCTATCCAGAGCGTTTACGGCGAGAGTAGCGTAGACATAGAGACTATCCTCCGTGAGCGTGCTCTCGAACTCTGCGGTGAGTATCAGCGTTGGTTCGACTTGAAGCGTACACACACACTTCTCGACCACGTGAAAAAATACAATGCACAGGCAAAAGGTAATATTGATAAGTGCCATTACTACCGTCCAATCCCTGAGACAGAGTTGAACAGTGTATCCAACTACATCGGTGCCTCTCCGTATTCGCAGGATGACAAGGGTGTTCTCCAATACACAACAAAAGCCGATGGCATGTGGCAGAACCCAGGATATTAATCTGACTACACTACACGGCGGGGCTGAATACTCCGCCGGATAAATAAAAAACATGGGGCAGTTCCTAGTCAAAGGAGCTGCCCCATGTGCTTTTCGGATAATTATATCCACTTTTTATGTCTTTTTCTTTGTTGTTACAAAAGAAAAGCGTATCTTCGCACTGTGAAACTATTTCAATGGATAAAACATGAATACAGCATCTTTACGTACCTCGACTTCTTTTAATTTTGAGACCTCCTTTCTCGAATTGTTAAAAGAAAAAGCCCAAGAAAGCCATAAAAGTTTGAATAGCTATGTGGAAAGTATTCTTATGGATTTTATGCAATATTCTAATGTGAATAAGGGTATTACGCCTGAGTTACAAGCAAAACTCGAAAAGGCACGCAGCAACTACTCTAAAGGTAATTATGTGTCTTGCTCCACGATAGAAGAACTTCATTCCTTACTGGATTCACTATGATATATAGGATAGATTTTGACAATGATGTCCTGAAGACTATCGCAAAATATAAGAAGTCAAATCCCAGCAGATACAAAAAACTCAGCAAGATTCTTGAAGACATTGCTGAGCATCCCAGAACAGGTATTGGTCATCCGGAGCCATTAGTAGGAGGCAATAGTATTACCTATTCAAGGCGTGTAGCAGGTAAAGACAGGATTATATATGATATCCATGACGAAAGTATTAGTGTATACGTTTTGGAAGTAGAAGGACATTACAAAGACAAGTAGGTATTCCATTTGGGAAGTTAATGGCAATTAAAGTCTTAAATGTTTTTCAAGCAATACTAACCCAAATCATAATATTATGTCGCTCATTTAAATGGAAGTCAACTTCTTCAAATCATAATACATCAATCTAGTGTGCAATGATTTCTCTGCGGCATATCCAAGGTTTTCTGCTTCTTGTTGTTCTGTAGAAAACAAAAATTGAAATTCATTCTTCTGATAGAAGCCTAAAGGGGCTTCTTTGTTATAAGCATCAACAATCAAGAAACGACAACCAGTCTTGTTCTCTTCGTCGATAAACCATGACTTTACAAAGTCAAGAAGTTCTGTGCCTATTCCTTGACTACGAAATTTGCTGTTGATGCCAAGTCGTCCTATCAATACCCCCGGATACCGTCGCATACGCTTTTCTCTAGGGATATCCTGTGAGACCTTACGACCTCGGTTGTTAGGAATTACATCCACACGAATACTGTCATTCGATAACGTGAACATGCAAACAATAACCCTTTGGTCTTCATCCAAGACAAAGCAATAAGTTTTACCCAAGAGTTCTGCTTTGTAGCGCAACGCATCGTGGACGAAGAAGTCGTCAAGATCCTCGTCCCCACAAGTAAAGGGATGGCAAGATGTCAATATCTCGTCATCCAACTTCTTGAGCTTGCATTTCTCTAGTAAGAATCCCATTACATCCCAGCCTTTCTCAATATGGCACGTGCTTCAGCTACCTTGGCTGAAAAGTCAATGCGGTGGCTACTGTTCATTACCGCTTCTGCGTTGTTCACAAAGCGAGCGGCCTCTTCACCATGTAGAGTTGGAATAACCTTTATATCCATTGCCATTGTTGTATCTCCTATATTCTTCTCGTTATTAATTGAGTGCAAAAATACTTTTTTCTTTTTAAACTACCAAGAAAAAAGACAAAAAAGCTGGGGTACTCCCCATTATTAGTACACTAATCACAAAATCTTGTAAAATGTACTGCAGGAACGTTTCCTGACATCGGGCTACATTGTGAAAATTTTTTTTTTGCAAAAAAGTCTCAAAGTATCATTCTGATTTTTTTTTATGTATGCCGTATTAACTTGATATCTAGCGATATAGCCCAAGAGGTACTGTCTGGGCTTTCCGTAAAAGTATCATCAAAGTATCATCAAAGTATCATCAAAGTATCATGAATGTGTCACCCAAATCTGTTTTGTCCTCTTATGCAGTGCCCCCTCGATGCCCGCACTGTGGGCACTCGATGCCCAAGCCGCGGGGACGCGATGCTCACGGCGCGAGGACAGGATGCCCACGGCACGGGCATTTCAACGGTATAAAACATAAATATTTTGCAGAATATCAAGCAAATAAAAGAATTAAAAATTGCTGTAGTATTGGCTCAACGGATATTTTCCGTGGCAGCACAGAAGTGAAACTATCCAAAGACCATC
>CAVCKM010000137.1:0-9592 GCA_963602765.1 Alistipes putredinis
AATGGGAAACGGAGATTATCCCTATCGAGGTAAAGGCGGAGAACTGCATCAGCGGCAGAAGTATCGTGGTCTATAACGACCGCTTCCATCCGAGCCACCGCATCCGCTTCTCGTTCCTCAACCTGCAATACAACTGTGGCATGCTTGCCTGTCCTTCACCCTTGGCGGAATGGATATGGAAATGGTTGCCAGCATTAGATGACCCTAAATTCCGCAACACTATAATTTAGGATTTTATTGAGTAACGGCTAGAAATAAGATGCCTGGTATGATTTTCAACGCCTCCTTACAGCTTGTGACTGGCACTATGTCCAGCGCACCAAGAAGGGATAAATGGCGAAGTGGGGCACGATGTGATTTCATTTTCAGCAAGAAACTTCCATAAAAGTTTGGAGATAACGAAATAAATCTTTAACTTTGCGCAAAAAGTAGAATCATGCCAGAGTTAAGTAGTGTTCACCGAATAAGTACAATTATGGGAGATTTAGATTCGGACTTACCCATTGAACTTTAGAGTGGTACAACGGTGTTGATTTTGCGCCTAATTTCTTGTATGAGCAGGGAAAGAGTGTAGCATAGAGAGATAGAGTTCAAACGACTCCATAACAATAACAAAGCAATGGCAACAAAAGTAAGAATCAAGACTACTGAGGGCGACATCCTCGTGCGCCTCTACGACGAGACACCGCAGCACCGCGACAACTTTATCAAACTGGCAAAGGAAGGCTTCTTCGACGGCACACTGTTCCACCGTGTCATCAAGGACTTCATGATACAGGGCGGCGACCCAGACAGCAAGGGCGCACCGGCAGGAAAGATGCTTGGCACGGGAGGCCCGGGATATACGGTGCCGGCAGAGTTTGTCTATCCGCAGTACTTCCACAAGCGCGGCGCACTGAGCGCAGCACGACAGGCTGACCAGGTGAACCCCGAGCGTGCCAGCAGCGGCAGCCAGTTCTACATCGTCTGGGGCAAGACGTACAAACCTGCCGAACTGAAGCAGCTGGAGAAGCAGATGGCAATGCAGCAGGAGCAGACCGTGTTCAACGCACTCGCCGCACAGCACCGCGACGAGATAATGGTCCTTCGCCGCAACCGCGACCAGGCAGGGCTGATGGCACTGCAGGAGCAGCTCATCAAGGAAACGAAGGAGGCGTGCAAAGCAATGCCAAGTCCTGCCTTCACTCCTGAGCAGACCGAGGCGTACACGACCCAGGGCGGCACACCGTTCCTCGACAACCAGTACACCGTCTTCGGCGAAGTGGAAGAGGGACTCGACATCGTGGAGAAGATACAGAACTGCAAGACAGCCGCTGGAGACCGCCCCGTGGACGACGTTTCGATGACCGTAGAGGTACTGATGGATTAAGCAGCCTTCTCCATTCTAAACGAACAGATACAAAAACAGCCGTTGGATGCTTGTGGGTAGCGTCCAGCGGCTGTTTTTGGCTTAGTACTCTTCTTCGTCAAAAAGGAAATCTTCCTTTGTCGGATAGTCCGGCCAGATATCCTCGATAGAATCGTAAGGGTCTCCTTCGTCTTCGAGTTCCTCAAGGTTCTCTATCACTTCCATGGAAATGCCCGAACGCATGGCGTAGTCAAGCAGTTCCTCCTTTGTTGCAGGCCAGGGTGCATCTTCCAGTTTTGATGCCAGTTCAAGTGTCCAATACATGATCTATAGTTTTTTAATTTTACATGTAGTTCTTTTCAACGGCGGCAAATTTACAATATTTTTCCCGAATATCAAAACTTACGCCAAGTTTTTTCGGGTGTATGATTAATAAAGTTTAATTTGCGCGCTAGGACAAAGAGGTAGTCGGACAGGCGGTTGACGTATTTCAACACGTCGGCGCCCTGTCCGTCGTCCACCTTTCCGATACTGACGATGCGACGCTCGGCACGCCGGCAGACGGTGCGGCAGACGTGGCACTGTGCGGCAGCCCGGCATCCGCCTGGAAGCACGAAGCTGTCCAGCGTGGGCAGCGACTCGTTCATAGCGTCAATCTGCTGTTCGAGAAAGGCGATGCTCCCATCGGGCAACTGGGCGGATGGATAGATGGGGGTCTGCGTGGTGTCCGTAGCGAGGTATGTGCATACGTTGAAGAGCGTGTTCTGTATATGCTCTATCTGTTCCTTGATGTCGGCATCGTCCACGAGGGCATCGAGTAGCCCGAGATGCGACGACAGTTCGTCCATGGTGCCGTATGCCTCCAGACGTGCGGAGTCCTTGGGCACGCGTACACCGCCGACGAGCGAGGTGTCGCCGGCATCGCCGGTGCGGGTGTATATCTTTGTCAGTTTCATAGTGTGTGTGAGGGTTATGGCTTTTGTATGTAGTAATGCTCGGCGTAGCGTTCGCGGCGGAAGAGGGCCACGCCGACGGTCTGCATGTCGTACGTTATGGCACAGGGGGTATGGAGCACACGCTTCCAAAGCTCGTCATTGAGCGTGTCGATGTGGGTCAGTACGAGTACGCTGATGCCATGAAAATGCGGCAGCGTCACTTCTCCCTCGCCGAAGACAAGCTCTCCGCCGCTCCTACGGCTTGCGACTTTCTCCAGTGCCGTGGCATTGATGGCAGAAGGCAGTCCCAACAGACGTGTGTGGGACGGCTGCTCGGCGTTGCTGATGCGGAAGAGGAGTTGCGCCAGACGGTGTTCGTCGCGCGTGGCTTGAGGGTACATCTGTTCCAGTTCGGCGTAGGCGTAGAAAGGCAACCGCTCGCGCAGCACGTCGTGCAGATAGTCGAAGTCCGTGCGCGACTCTATGCCGAAGCCCTTGGACTGCCACCAACGGGAGAGGAAGGAAAGTCGGGCGTTCACTGGGCTTCTTCTTTTGTTTTCAGTTCGGGGTACTGCACTCGTGTGTGGTAGATACTCTTGAGGCGGTCAATGAGTACGCGTTTGGCCACGGCGATGTCGCGGAACGTTATGGGGCAGTTGGCGAAGTAGCCCTCTTTCACCTGTCCGTCGATGATGCGGTTGACGAGTGCGGAGATGCTCTCCTCGGTATATTCTTTGAGCGAACGTGCCGCAGCCTCTACGGTGTCCGCCATCATGAGTATGGCCTGCTCCTGCGAGAACGGGTTGGGGCCTGGGTAACGGAATGGCTTCTCGTCCACTTCCTCGTCGGGGTGCTCGTTCTTGTACGTGTTGTAGAAATATCGCGCCATGCCTCGACCGTGGTGCGTCAATATGAAGTTGCGTATCACGTCGGGCACGCCAAATTTCTCTGCCATCTTCACGCCCTCTGTGACGTGGCTGATGATAATCTGCGCACTCTCCTGTGGGGTGAGGCGTGAGTGCGGGTTGACACCGGCCTGATTCTCCGTAAAGAACACGGGGTTCACCATCTTGCCTATGTCGTGATAGAGCGCACCGACACGGACCAGCAGACTCTTGGCACCTATCTCCGTAGCAATGGCGGAGGCAAGGTTGCTCACCATTATGGAGTGCTGGAATGTGCCAGGAGCCACTTCCGACAGTCGGCGGAGCAGATTGCGGTTGGTGTCCGAAAGCTCAAAGAGCGTGACGGGCGAGATGAATCCGAACGCCTTCTCCACCGCGAACATCAACGGGTACGTGAGCAAGAGGAGTACGCCGTTGCCTACGAAGCAGTAGTACGAATGGCGCATGGCATCGAAGGCGATGTCCTTGTTGTCGAGGTACTTTACCACGGTGTACGACACCATGTAGGAGATGAATACCAGGAATGCCGTGAAGAATATCTGCGAGCGCTTGGAGAGCTCGCGCAGGGCACAGATGGCAACGAAGCCGGCTACGCTCTGTACCAGGACGTACTCGAACTTGTCGCTTACCACCGCAGTGCATATCAGCGTCAGCGTAACGTGCACCATGAATGCCGTACGGGAGTCGAGGAACACACGCACGAACATGGGTGCCAGACAGATGGGCAGTACGTAGACGTTGCGCGGGTCAAAGCGCATCAGCAGGGCGTTGATAACCGGGAATACTATCAGCAGGAACAGCACCATTGCCAGCGAACGTGGCTTCTGCATGTAGTCGCGACGGAAGAGCAGCGTGTACCCGACGAGACAGAACAGCAACATCGACACGTAGCATGCCTGTATGATGTTGGTGAAGTATATCTGGTAGCCGTTGTCTTTGTAGTTGCTCATGATAAACTCGTTGTAACTGTCTATCATGCGCGCTTTCTCCTCCGTCACGATCTCGCCGCGGTTGATGATTTCCTGTCCCATCTTCATCATGCCGGAGTTTGTCGGTATGGTGGCTAGGATGTCCTGCTTGGCCTGGTTGCTCCGCTCTTCGTCAAACTTCACGTTGGGCTGCAGGTATTCGTTGAGGTTCATCTGCTGCAGCGTTGCCTGCATACCGTCAAGGCGAGGGTCCTTGAAGAGTGCCTCGTATGCTCCCTTGACGGAGTACAGGTCCCTGACGTAGCGGTGCTCTGCCTGCTTGTCCGTCACGCAGATGATGGAGGCTGTCGTGTCGGCACCCATCATCCGGGAGTAGTCGGCTTGCGAGAGGATGCCCTGCGAGTAGACCTGCTTCAGCACGTCCGCCACCACCTGTACGCCGTATGCGGACACGTCGGCAGTTCCCTCGCCGTACGTCTTGAGGAGACGGTCTGTCTGCTCCTGCGCCACGGTCATATCGCAGTTGTAGTACGGCAGATACTCGTTACGGAGTGCCTCCTCGCGTTCCTGCTCCACTGTCTTGGGGTCTTTCTGAATCAGTATCTCACCAGGCGAGATGAGCTGGGCACTCATCCATGGCTCGTTGATAGTATACGAGAAGCGTGGTTTCTCCGTGTTCGGCATGGCAAGCACCACGCACATTACGGCGAAGGCCACAACGCCCAATACCGCCAGTACGGATTTCCATCCGGTCAGCTTGGTCGTTATGATGTTTTCCATTGCCATATTTTCAGCGTTTACGAATTATTGAATGCAAAAATACTAAAAAAGAAGCGTTCAGTATGCAAAAAGGTTGAGAAAATTGCCTTTTAAGGATTTTATTTCTTAACTTTGCAACAAATTACGGGCTTTTTTGCCCTTTTCAGTCAATAATTAAACACTAATGAGCGATAGAAAAGTAAGAGTGCGCTTTGCACCTAGTCCTACCGGCGCACTGCACATCGGCGGTGTGCGCACAGCATTGTACAACTACCTTTTCGCACGCCAGCACGGCGGCGACATGATATTCCGCATCGAAGACACCGACTCGAACCGTTTTGTCCCGGGAGCGGAGGAGTATATCCTTGACTCCTTCAAATGGCTCGGCATCACTTTTGACGAGGGCGTGACATTCGGCGGCGACAAAGGTCCTTACCGCCAGAGCGAGCGCCGCGACATCTACAAGAAGTACGTGCAGCAGTTGCTCGACAACGGCAAGGCTTACATCGCTTTCGACACGCCGGAGGAACTGGAGGCAAAGCGCGGCGAGATACAGAACTTCCAGTACGACGCCCACACCCGCAACCAGATGCGCAACTCGCTGACCCTCTCCAAGGAGGAAGTGGACAAGCTCATCGCCGACGGCAAGCAGTACGTGGTACGCTTCAAGATAGAGCCGGGCGAAGAGGTGCTCGTCAATGACCTCATCCGTGGCGAGGTACGTATCAAGACGGACATCCTCGACGACAAGGTGCTCTACAAGAGTGCCGACGAACTGCCTACGTACCACCTTGCCAACATCGTGGACGACCACCTCATGGAGGTATCCCACGTCATCCGTGGCGAGGAGTGGCTGCCCTCTGCCCCACTCCACGTGCTTCTCTACCGCGCCTTCGGCTGGGAAGACACCATGCCGCAGTTTGCCCACCTGCCTCTGCTGCTCAAGCCCGAGGGTAAGGGCAAGCTGTCCAAGCGCGACGGCGACCGTCTTGGCTTCCCCGTATTCCCGCTGGAGTGGCACGACCCGAAGACCGGCGAGGTTAGCTCGGGATACCGCGAGAGCGGATACTTCCCCGAGGCTGTCATCAACTTCCTCGCACTGCTGGGATGGAACCCTGGCACAGAGCAGGAGGTGTTCTCCCTCGAAGAGCTGGTCAAGGCATTCGACATCTCGCGCTGTTCAAAGGCAGGCGCAAAGTTCGACTATAAGAAGGGTATATGGTTCAACCACGAGTATATCCTGCAGAAGTCTGCAGAGGAAGTGGCAGAACTGTTCGCTCCTGTCGTTGCCAACAACGGCGCGGAGGCAACGATGGAACAGGTGATAACGGTGACCGCCATGATGAAGGACCGCGTGAACTTCATCAGCGAGCTGTGGCCTCTCTGCTCGTTCTTCTTCTTCGCTCCCCAACAGTACGACGAGAAGACCGTCAAGAAACGTTGGAAGGAAGACTCTGCCAAGGTGATGGCTGAACTGGCCGAGGTGCTGGAGAGCATCGAGGACTTCTCCGTAGAGGGTCAGGAGCCTGTCGTGATGCAGTGGGTCAAGGACAAGGAATACAAGTTGGGCGACGTGATGAACGCCTTCCGCCTCTGCCTCGTCGGCGAGGGCAAGGGTCCGGGTATGTTTGACATCAGCGCTTACCTCGGAAAGCAGGAGTGCATCAAGCGTATCAAGAAGGCCATCGAAGTGCTCAAGTAACCCCCTTTAATGTACCATTTTATTATATACATATTCGAATTCGGTCTCTTCGTCACAAGTTTCTTTTCCAAAAAGGTAAAGAAGATGTGGCGAGGAGAGCGCGATTCGTTCCGTATCCTCAGGGAGAAGGTAGACCCCGATGCCTCGTACGCATGGTTTCATGCCGCCTCGCTCGGCGAGTTCGAGCAGGGGCGCCCCATCATCGAGGAGTACCGGCGCATACACCCCGACCACAAGATTCTGCTCACCTTCTTCTCGCCCTCCGGCTACGAAGTGCGCAAAAACTACGAGGGGGCGGACATCATCTGCTATCTGCCGATAGACACACCGACCAACGCCCGACGCTTCCTGCGTGCGGTACGTCCGTGTGTCGCCTTCTTCATTAAGTATGAGTTCTGGTACAACTACATGCACATCCTGCACCACCGCAGCGTGCCCACGTACAGTGTCAGCAGCATTTTTCGCGAGGAGCAGATTTTCTTCAAGTGGTACGGCTACAAGTACCGCCACGTGTTGCGGTGCTTCACCCACCTCTTCGTACAGAACGAGCGCAGCCGCGAACTGCTCCATGGCATCGGCATCGACAATGTCGACGTGACGGGCGACACACGCTTCGACCGCGTGACACAGATAGCACACCAGAGTAAGACGCTGCCTGCCGTCAAGGCATTCTGCGGCGAACGGAAGGTGTTCATCGCCGGAAGCTCATGGTTGCCGGACGAGCAGATTTTCATACCCTATTTCAAGGCACACCCCGACTGGAAACTCATCATTGCGCCGCACGTCATTGACGAGTCGCACCTGTCGCAGATAATGAGTCTGCTGGACGGTAAAAAGGTGATACGCTACACACAGATTTCGCTGGAAGAGGCAAAGGCTCTGCCAGAGGCTGACGTACTCATCATCGACTGCTTCGGACTACTCTCGTCCATATATAAATATGGTACAGTGGCATACGTCGGAGGCGGTTTCGGCGTTGGCATACACAACCTGCCGGAGGCTGCCGTATGGAACGTCCCCGTCATCTTCGGACCTAACCACGAGCGATTCCAGGAGGCACTGGAGCTGAAAGCCTGCGGAGGCGGACTGCCCATAACCAACGCCACGGAATTTCAGCGCATCATGGACCGTTTCATCTCCGATGCCGACGCTCTCAAGACTGCCGCCGATGCCGCCGGAACGTACGTCAACTCACGGTCTGGTGCCACGGCTTTGATTCTGAAGAGGATAGATAACGGCACGCAAGACTGAACCCAGAACATCTTCCCAACAAACACCCAAATCTTATGCTTGCAAAAACATACGGCGCAGCTGTCAACGGACTTGAAGTAAACATCGTGACGACAGAAATCTGTGTAGACAGCGGTCAGGACTTCATCCTCACCGGACTGGGCGACGTAGCCGTGCGCGAAAGCGGCAGCCGTATCCGTACAGCATTCAAATACAGCGGGTACAAGTTCCCTGCCAAAGCTGTCACTATCAATCTCTCGCCCGCCAACCTGCGCAAGGAAGGCTCCGGCTTCGACCTCGCCATGGCAGTAGGCATTCTGGCCGCCGACGAGGGGATGCCCGAAGACCACCTCGGCGAATACATGCTCATGGGGGAGCTGGGACTGGACGGCACGCTGAAACCGATAAAGGGCGCACTGCCCATAGCCATCCTGGCAAGAAAGATGAAGTTCAAGGGACTCATCGTGCCCAAGGAAAACGAGCGGGAAGCCGCAGTGGTAAACAATCTTGATGTATACGGCATGGAGACATTCACCGATGTGGTGCAGTTTCTCTCCGACCAGCGCGACGACTTCGAACCGTTGGTCTTCGACACCCGAAAGATATTCTACGAACAACAGTACAAATTTGAGAACGACTTCTGCGACGTGCGCGGTCAGGAGAACGTGAAGCGTGCCATGGAGGTGGCTGCCGCAGGCGGTCACAACCTCATCATGGTGGGGCCTCCGGGCTCCGGCAAGAGCATGATGGCCAAGCGACTGCCAAGCATACTGCCGCCCCTCTCGCTGGCGGAAAGTCTGGAGACGACACAGATACACTCCGTGGCAGGCAAACTGGGGTCGGACCAGTCGCTCATCTCGCAGCGTCCCTTCCGTGCGCCCCACCATACCATTTCGCAGATAGCCCTCGTGGGCGGAGGAGCATCGCCGCAGCCGGGCGAGATAAGTCTGGCGCACAACGGGGTACTCTTTGCCGACGAGCTTCCCGAGTTCAACAAGTCCACCCTGGAGGTGCTCCGCCAACCGTTGGAAGACCGCAAGATAACCATCTCCCGTGCCAAGTACACCACGGAATACCCGTGCTCGTTCATGTTCGTGGCAAGTGCCAACCCCTGCCCCTGCGGCTACTACGGCGACCCCACCCACAACTGCATCTGCACCCCCGGTCAGCGCAGCCGCTACATGTCCAAGATTTCCGGTCCGCTGATGGACCGAATAGACATACAGTGCGAGATAAGCCCCGTCCCCTTCGAGGAAATCTCCATGCAGCGTGAGGGCGAGAAGAGCGAGGCTATCCGCGAGCGCGTCATCAAGGCACGCCACATTCAGGAGGAGCGATTCAAGGACCATCCCCTCATCCACTGCAACGCCCAGATGACCGAGAGCCTCATCCACCAGTACTGTCAGCTCGACGAAGTAAGCATGGAGAGCCTCCGTCTGGCCATGAAGCGCTACTCCCTCTCCGCCCGTGCATACTCCCGCATCCTAAAGGTAGCCCGCACCATAGCCGACTTGGCAGGCGAGCCCGACATAAAGTTCCAACACGTTGCCGAAGCCATATCCTACCGTGCCCTGGACCGCAGCGACTGGGCGGAGAGGTGATGCATTGAGAAACCCTTTACATTGGCAAACGTCCTATTTTTATCCTACTTTTTATTTGCGTTATTCCTTAATTTGCACTATCTTTGCATCGAAATCATCCACTCATCCATCTGTATATGAAGTATCTCGACCCAAAAGCAGACTTGACGTTCAAACGTATCTTCGGTGAGCATGAGGACTTGC
>CAVCKM010000138.1:0-7902 GCA_963602765.1 Alistipes putredinis
GCCTTTGGAGGTAAGCAGTACGATGAGGTGGTAAAGCATGTCGGAGCCCTCATAGATGAGTCTGTCGTTGGTACCGTTTGTAGCTTCAATGACGAGCTCGAGAGCTTCCTCGCCAACTTTCTGTGCCATACGGTTCAGACCATCGTTAAAGAGGGATGTTGTATACGAGCCTTCCGGCATTTCTTTATAGCGTGTCTCTATAAAGTCTTGCAGTTCGCTTAGGAACAATAGTGGATTCTTTTCTTCCATGATTATCTCAAAACCTGTATCGGTTGTGTTATTGTGATTGTTTGTTATCGTTTGCTATTATGAGGTTGCGTTTTAATGACTATACGGCAACTTATTTGTTTTCTTCTCCCCAACAAGTGTCTGTGCCAGTATGGCACGTCGGTCCATGTGGATGAACCTTGACGAGCAGCGTGTCGTTGTCGCAGTCGACTTTAATGTCTACCAAATCCAGGAAGTTGCCGCTGGTCTCACCCTTTGTCCAAAGGCAGTTGCGTGAACGGCTCCAAAATGTCACCTTACCGGTCTTCATTGTCTTGTCGAACGATTCCTTGTTCATATATCCCAGCATGAGTACGTTTTTCGTATCAGCATCCTGTATGATAGCAGGCACAAGTCCTTCGCCTTTTTCAAAATCTATATTCATGATTTATGGTTGTCTTTTCTTTATTTTGCTTATATACGCACGTTTACGCCTTCTTCCCTTAACCAAGTCTTTAACTCGGGAATAGGGATCTCTCCAAAATGGAAGACTGAAGCAGCAAGGGCGGCGTCCGCCTTTCCAATGTTGAATGCGTCGCGGAAATGTTCCTTCTTCCCGGCTCCGCCTGAGGCTATGACAGGTATAGAGAGATTCTCGGCGAGCATGGCCAGCGCCTCGTTGGCAAAACCGTGTTTTACGCCGTCGTGGTTCATGGACGTGAAGAGTATCTCTCCTGCCCCACGGTCTGCCACTTCTTTTGCCCAGTCAAGGAGCTTCTTCTCCACTCGGACTCTGCCACCATTTACGTAGCACGTCCAGCCGTCAGAGTCTAGTCGGGCATCAATGGCGCATACGCAAACCTGCGAGCCGTACTTTTGGGCTATCTCATTGATGAGTTGCGGATTGCGTATCGCAGCACTATTGACGCTTACCTTGTCCGCTCCGGCAGCCAGCATACGGTCTACATCTTCCAAGGCATTGATGCCTCCGCCTACCGTGAAAGGGATGTCAATCTCCCGAGCCACACGCGTAACCATATCGGTGAAGGTTTTACGTCCTTCATGAGAAGCCGTTATGTCGAGATAAACCAACTCGTCCGCTCCGGCCTGACTGTATGCGTGCCCCAGCTCTACGGGGTCACCTGCAGAACGCAGGTTGACGAAGTTTGTTCCCTTCACCGTCTCGCCGTTCTTAACGTCAAGACATGGAATGATTCGTTTTGCTAACACGACAGTAAATAGTTTTTTTTATTATATTTTTAAACTACCAAATCTCCAAAGAGATTGTCAAGATCTATCTTTCCTTCATAGTACGCCTTGCCGAAGACAACGGCAGGGATGCCCTCGTCATCGAGGCTGACAATGTCTTGGTTGGAGGATACGCCGCCGGATGCTATAAGGTGCATCTTCGGATAAGCCTTCATTATCTCTTTGTACAGTTCAATGGCAGGACCTGCCAACGTGCCGTCTTTGGAGATTTCCGTACACAGCACATTCTTTACTCCGTGCTCTACGTACGTCGCCAGGAAAGGCAAGAGGTCCTCTACGGAGTCCTCCTTCCATCCGTTTATGCTAACCTTGCCGTTACGCACGTCGGCACCCAGTATGATGCGGTCAGCACCATATTTCTCCAGCCAGCCAAGAAAGAGCTGAGGCTCCGTGACTGCTACCGATCCTACCGTAACCATTGCAGCTCCTGCATCAAACACCTTCTCTATGTCTGCTTCCGTCTTTATGCCGCCTCCGAAGTCCACCTTTAGTGAAGTATTCTCGGTTATTGCCCGAAGGACATCATCGTTAACGACATGCTTGCTTTTGGCGCCGTCAAGGTCAACCACGTGTAGACGCTTGAATCCCAGCGACTCAAATTCACGAGCTTGAGCCACTGGGTCTTCATTGTATATTTTCTTACTGTCGTATTCTCCTTTTGTAAGACGTACGCACTTGCCGTCTATAAGGTCAATGGCAGGGATTAGTTCTATCATCTGATAAAGTTCATTTAAGATTTTTCAAAATGAAAGTCCATCCTTTGGAACGAAAAGCTTTAGTCCTTTAGATTGATAAAATTCTCAAGAATCTTATGACCGACGCTACCGCTCTTCTCCGGGTGGAATTGGGTAGCATAGAAGTTGTCCTTCTGCAATGCCGCGCTATATGGAAGGATATAGTTTGCTTCCGCTATCGTATTCTCGCATTTCTCGCAATAGAAAGAATGCACGAAATAGACGAACGGCTTCTCGCCAAGTCCCTTAAACAACGGATTGTCACCCTTGAGCGCCAGCTCTTGCCACCCCATGCACGGAACTTTTTCCTCGTGTCGTGTCGGTTGAAATCGTTTCACCTGTATGGGGAACACCCCGATACAATCCGTGTCGCCTTCCTCCGAGTGTTGGCAAAGCAACTGTTGTCCGATACAGATTCCAAGCACAGGGTTCTTCAGGTCGGCAATTACTTTATCAAGACCACGTTCGCGAAGGTAAGCCATCGCATGACTGGCCTCCCCCTGTCCTGGGAAGATGACGCGGTCTGAGGTCATCAGTTCCTCCGGGTCGTCAGTCCAAAGCGGTTCTATGCCGAGTCGCTTGACTGCATTTATGACGCTGAAAATGTTACCTGCGTTGTATTTTACTATTGAGACTTTCATTTTGCTTGATGTTTAAATCCCGACGGAGCTTTATCCCAACGGGATTATTGTGGGTGCAAAGGTATGAAAAATTTTCCTTTACACCAACATTCTATTACATTTTTCTTATCTTTTGCCCATTCTTGCCTCAATAACATTGATAACGTAGTCGCCCAGCTTTTCGCATTCCTGCACCAAATCCATGTATATGGTACCGATTGTGTAGGTGTACACGTGGTTGTTTACATCGTCAATATTCTTCGACTTCAACCTGTTGCGCAGCGAGTTGATTTCGTTCTCTATTACGAACGAGCGGTTGATGTTGATTTCCTCCTTCTCGTGGGTGCAGACGTACATCATGTTGTCCAGTGCCTTATTGGTCTGCTCCATCATCTTTTGTATGTTGACATACTGCTCCTGCGTAAAGTCCTCCTTGCTCTCTCGGCAACGACGTATGATATGAGCCAAGTTGGAGCAACTGTCACCAATACTCTCAATCTCGGAAATCTCGCGGAGCATGTCACGGATTTTGCCCTTGGTATCGTCAGACAAGTGCGCGTCGCTCACTTGGTCCAGATATTGGGCTATCTGCACCTCCATATTATCGGCAATACCCTCGTATTTTTCTATTCTGTCGAAAATTTTGGTGAACTCCTTATCTTCCTTAGTTACAAGCAGATCGCGGTTCATATTAAACATTCGCTGCATCCTTTCGGCAAAGCTCAGTATCTCCTTACGGGCCTCCATCACGGACAATTCTGGAGTCTTCATTATGCCAGCCTGTATGAAACGTAGGCGGAAGTCCTCGTCTTCGCCGGGCTTAGTCTTGATGATGGCGCAAACCACTTTCTCTATCTGTGGTATGAACCATATCAGCAACGCTGTGTTACACACATTGAAGCATGTATGGAAAGCGGCCAGTACGACTGGCAGGATGGTGGCTTTCTGAGCTGTGGTCAACGTCGTCGACTCAGGGTCATATCCGACCAGTGCGCACACCTCGTTGACGAAGGGATAAAACAGACAAAGTACCCAGAGCACACCGAATACGTTGAACACAAGGTGAGCCAATGCAGCGCGGCGAGCCTGTGCGTTGGCACCCAGTGCAGCAAGGTTGGCCGTGGCCGTAGTTCCTATGTTCTCGCCCATTACCAATGCAATGCCGAGGTATATTGGCAGAACACCCGTAGAACAAAGCAGTATGGTAATTGCCATTACGGCTGCAGAGCTTTGCACGATACATGTGATGACTGTTCCTATCAGAAGGAAGATGACAATCGTGACGTGGCTCTTCGTATCAAAACTGCCGAAGAACTGCAATACGCTATGGTTGTGCTGCAGGTCGAGCTGCTTGCCTGCATCACTCAGCAGAACCAACGAGAAGAAGAGGAACGCAATACCGAAGAGGAAGTCACCGACGTAACGGCGGCGCTTGCTATAGATTAGCATTATACCTACAAAGAAGGCTGGGAATATGGCTACGGTAAGGTCTACGTTGTAACCCAATGACATAATCCACGCCGTCAGCGTCGTGCCGATATTGGCGCCCATAATGACAGAAATTGACTGGGCCAACGTCAACAGTCCTGCATTTACGAACGAGACAGTCATCACGGTCGTGGCGGAGGAACTTTGCACGGCACACGTTACGAACGTGCCTGTCAGCATACCTGTAAAACGATTGGTAGTCATTGCGCCCAAAATGTGGCGCAGATGCGAACCTGCCATTTTCTGCAGCGCTTCGCTCATCACTTTCATACCATATATGAGCAATGCTAGACTGCCCAATATTTGGAATGAAATAAGAAGGTAGTTTGTTTGGTTCATAAATATTGTTGAGATTATTGCTCTGTGTTGCAATTCTGTTGCAAAAGTAATACATTTCTTTGTCAATCGTGTAAAATTTTGATGCATATATATGTTTTTCGAACAAATTGTCCACTAATACCCGTCAGAATGTTATTTTTTTTTGCTATCTAGCAAAAAAAATGTAACTTTGCACGCAATTGTACTTACACAAACACAAATTCAAACTTAATAACAAACTATCCTGTAAACGTAATGATACAGATTATAGACCAGATTAACGACTTCCTTTGGGGGTACATCGTCATCACAATGATGGTGTGTTGTGCACTCTATTTCACTTTCCGCCTAAAGGCCGTACAGTTCACACAAATCGGCGAGATGTGGCATTTGCTCACACACTCCACCAAGAAAAAGACCCCCGAGCAGCTCGACGACAACATCGAGGCAGGCTACGCAGAGGGGGCTGACGAACTGGAGAAGAAAGCCATCTCTCCGTTCCGCGCCTTTGCCGTAGGTCTTTCCAGCCGTGTTGGAACGGGCAACTTGGCGGGCGTCGCCTCCGCAATATTCATAGGCGGCCCGGGAGCCGTATTCTGGATGTGGCTCATGGCTCTGCTCGGTGCCAGCAGCTCGTTCGTAGAGTCAACGCTTGCCCAGCTATATAAGAAACGCGACAAAGAAGGCGGTGTCTACTATGGCGGACCAGCATACTACATGCAGTACGGAATGCACAAGCGCTGGCTGGGCATTGTCTTCGCCGTCCTGCTCACCCTCAATTACGCCCTTGCTACCCAGCTCGTACAGGCAAAGACAATGGCGGACGCATTCTCCGTTACCATAGACCAGTCGATGGGTCTTGCCCCCGGCTCCAGCATACTGTATGTAGGAATAGCTACCACCATCGCCACAGCGTTCATCATCTTCGGCGGCATACAGCGCATTTCGAAGTTTGCAGCACTCGTCGTGCCTTTCATGGCCATCGGCTACATACTTCTCGCCATCTACGTCATGGTCATCAACTACGACCAGATACCGCACGTCCTTGAAGTTATCGTCAAGAGCGCATTCGGTATGGAACAGGCTGCCGGCGGTGCCATAGGTATGGCAATATCGCAAGGCGTGAAACGCGGTCTCTACTCCAACGAAGCCGGCGAAGGTACCGTGCCAAATGCTGCGGCGATAGCTGAGACGTCACATCCCGTAAAGCAGGGACTGCTGCAGGCCTTGGGCGTATTCTGCGACACCATCGTCATTTGTACCTGCACCGCATTCATCGTCATCGTCTCCGGTCTCTACACAGGCTCTGAAGACGGCATCCTGCTCACACAGAGCGCACTGGAGAGCCAGATAGGTCCTTCGGGACGTTATTACCTCACCATTGCAATACTTCTCTTTGCTTACTCCACCATCATCGCAGGTTACTTCTACGGCGAGACGAACCTGCGCTTTATCTTCGGCAAGAACGCCAACCCCAACGGCTCTGACAAGATGGAGAAGATAGCCATCTTCATCTTCCGTCTCGCTACGGCTGCCGTGATAATGGCAGGTTCGGTAATGACCCTTCAGGACAGCTTCTCCATCATCGACCTCTTCATGGGGTGCGCAACAATCTGCAACCTCATAGCAATCATCATACTCTTCCCACGCGTCAAGGTACTGCTTGACGACTATCTGCAGCAGCGCAAACAACACAAAGACCCGGTATTCAAAAAAGCTATACTCCCCGCCGAACTGCAGAAAGACATCGAGTGTTGGGATTGAGAATACAAACGGCAAACTGATTATAAACCATTACTAAAAATACAAGATGCTTTTAGAAAAAATAGACACACTCCTCAAGGAAGTCCAGTCGCTGAAGGCTTCCAATGCAGAGGAGATTGAGGCACTTCGTCTGAAGTATCTCTCAAAGAAAGGCGAGATCAATGCTCTCATGCAGGATTTCCGCAGCGTAGCAGCCGAGGAGAAGAAAGCTCTCGGCGTAAAAATCAACGAGCTGAAGACTACCGCGTTTGACAAGATCAACGCCCTGCGCGACGAACTGTCCTCCCAGGAGAGCAGCGACACTCTTTCCCTCGACCTCACACGTACCTCCTACCCCACTCCATTGGGCACACGCCACCCTCTGATGATTGTCAAGAACGAACTGGTGGCCACGTTCCAACGCATGGGATTCACGCTTGCAGACGGTCCTGAAGTAGAGGACGACAACCACATCTTCACGATGATGAACTTTGCAGCCGACCATCCTGCCCGCGACATGCAGGACACCTTCTTCGTGGAAGAGAGTCCTCTTGGCGATGTAAAGAAGAACATCCTTCTTCGTTCGCACACCTCGTCCGTCCAGGCACGCGTCATGGAGAAGCAGCAGCCACCTATCCGCGTCATCTGTCCGGGACGTGTGTACCGCAATGAGGCCATCACAGCACGCGCCCACTGTTTCTTCCACCAGATTGAGGGACTCTACATCGACGAGAACGTTAGCTTCACAGACCTCAAGCAAGTGATGCTCACCTTCGCTCAGGAGTTCTTCGGTCCAGACACCAAGATACGCCTTCGTCCGTCTTATTTCCCCTTCACGGAGCCTTCTGCAGAGATGGACATTACGTGTAACATCTGCGGCGGTACTGGTTGCGGATTCTGTAAGCACACCGGTTGGGTGGAAATCCTCGGATGCGGCATGGTAGACCCGAACGTGCTGGAACTTTGCGGCATCGACTCAAAGAAGTACTCCGGCTACGCCTTCGGTCTCGGCGTTGAGCGTATCACAAACCTAAAATACCAAGTCAGCGACCTACGTATGTTCTCAGAAAACGACAAGCGTTTCCTCGAGGAATTCGAGTCGGCCAACTAACTACTGAAGTCGAGTACACTTACGACAATACCCCTGCATAAAATCAATAGGCTAAAAAAGCTGGATAACAGTCTCTCTCAGTGAGGCAGTCATCCAGCTTATTTTTTGTTCCAACAGAGCTTTTGAGGATAGAAGTGTTACAGTATGAAACGTCCTTGCTTAGCGGGCAGGCGATGCCCACGCCTTGGGCAAGCGATGCCCGAGCCTTGGGGAGACGATGCCCACGGCGCGGGGACAGGAAGCTCACGGCGTGGGGACAAGATGCCCCATTTTTCCGCAAATTTCGTAATTTTGGTTGTCTGAATACATAAATTTAGTGTCGGTGAGATAAGCAGAAAAAGCAGGTTTAGCCATCGAAATGAGCACTTCCTGCATGTCTTTTGATGCCTGAGAGAGGGCTATTTTGATGAAT
>CAVCKM010000139.1:0-10832 GCA_963602765.1 Alistipes putredinis
GTCGAATACGCGTACGATAGGATACTCCTTCATGGCGATGTTGTCGCCGTTGTAGAGGGTAGTGTTGTTGAATGCCATTACGCGTCCCTCGGAGTAAACCATAGGGATGACCTGGTTGTCCATGAGCGAAGCGATTTCAGACTTGAGCAGGTCGAGGTGAACGCCCTTTACGCCGTCCAGTGTACCGTACTTCTTACCGCCGGCACCCTGTGCCATGTTTGCGCTCTCGTCGTAAAGCTTACCTGCCAGTGCAGCGGAAGCTGGGATGAAGAATGCAGGATTCTCCTTCTCGTCCTCGGACATCTTCTCAGAGTCACGGCCTACAATCCAGTTTGCTGTCATGATGACGTTCATCAGTTCAGCATCGCTGTCGCGGTAGCCTTCCGTGTTGCTGATGAGGTCGTCGAAGGAGTATTCGTCAGCGTGGTCGGTGATGAGCATCACTTTGTACTTGAATGCAATCTTGGCCCACTGCAACAGTGTCACTTTGTCCTGAAATACGCTGCCCGGTACGACGACGAGGCTGTAGCAGTCCTTCAGGCTGAGGCGGTCGAAACCGTTGCGGAGGAGGCTCTCCACTTCACCTGCGAAGCCAGAGTCGGCATCAGCGATGTCGTCCTTGTATACGTTGATGATACGGAGGTTCTTTACCTTGTCCGTGTTTGCTGTCTTGAAGAAGGAGTCGAGTGAGCGGTACGAGGTCTCCAGGTTCTTGGTAGCAAAGAGGGCGTCAGTGATGCCCTGCTCGAGTACTTTAGTGAACTTCTCCTCTTTTGCCTTGCATGCATCTACGAGTTCTGTTGCTGTGCCGTCGCACTCGTCGAGCAGTTCGAGCCATCCCTTGATGTCTTTGACGAGGGCTTCGCGCTTGTCCTTGAAACGCTTGTCTGAGAGGAATACGGCCTTCGCTGCCTTCTTTGATGGGTTGAGGTTGTCAGCGTCGGGCATGAAGCCGCGGATAGCGTTGAAACCGCCGAAAGACTTAAGAAGGTCCTTGGTGTCCTTTACTTCCTGTTTTACCTGAACATTATCTTGGGTCTGCTGAACTTCAGCACTTTTTTGCATTTCTGTTTCTGCCATGGTTTCTATTAGCTTTTTTGTCCTTTAGTTTTTTAGTTGCTAAAACAACGAGACATTACTTTGCACCTTCCAGTTCGTCAAGCATTGCCTTGAGCATCTCTTTCAGCTCTGCACGTGAAGAAGAGTCTTTGAGGATGTCGCGCAGCTTACGGTTCTGCTCAATGTTCTTGCGAATCTTGGTGTTCACGTCAATCTTCTGCTTTACGCCGGAGAGGAATTCGCTGTTGCTCACCAGTCGGCCCTTGCCGCCCTGTGCCTCAAAGTCGCGAAGTTCGTTGAAGTGCAGCTTCTCCTCAACGGAACCGCCTTCTTCGTCAGTGAATGTGACATCAACGTTTGGCTTGAAATGTGCGAAAGCCTCGTTGATGTTTGTGATGTTCTCAACGAATTGCGGGTCGCCTGGGTCAACGTCTGTTGTGTACTGGTCGATCATCAGCGTCTTGTTGCTGTCGATAGGGGTCACTTTGGCACTTGACTCCTCGTCTGGTGCCATGGAGATGAAATTCTCTTTGATAGCCATAGTTGTATTATTTTTAGTTTGTAATTATTTTACGGTGAATTTTGGCGTTGTGCCGTCTTCTTCGAGTGTCACCTCTACGGTGTCGCCACTCTTTACTGTTCCGGCGATGATGAGTTTTGACAGCGGGTGTCTTATCTCCTTTCGGATGATACCTATGATAGGACGTGCACCATACTGTGGGTTGTAGCCGCGCAGTGCAATCTGGTGCTTTGCTTCTTTCTCGAAGGTGAGCGTGATGTTCTGTTCTTCGAGCTGGTTGAGCAGTCCCTTGAGATGAATGTCGAAAATCTTCTCCACGGTTTGCTCCGTGATGGGTGAGAAGGGGACAATCTCCGTGAGACGACCGAGGAACTCGGGACGGAAGTAGTCCTGCATAATCTCCATCAGCGAGTTGTTCTCCGGTGGTACGCCGTTCTTCGTGAACGAGTCAACGACGTACTGGCTGCCGATGTTGGAGGTGAAGAGTATGAGGGCGTTGGAGAAGTCTCCCACGCGTCCGAGTCTGTCGTGCAACTTTCCTTCGTCCAGTATCTGCAGGAAGAGGTCGAAGACCGACTTGTGTGCCTTCTCTATCTCGTCGAAGAGAACGACTGAGTATGGCTTCTGGCGAATCTTGTTTACCAGCAGACCGCCTTCCTCGTAACCGACGTATCCCGGAGGCGCACCGTAGAGCAGTGCGACGGAGTGCTCCTCTTTGAATTCGGACATGTCGAAGCGGATGAGCGCCGACTCGTCGCCGAAGAGGAATGCTGCCAGAGCCTTTGACAACTCCGTCTTACCCGTACCGGTAGGACCGAGGAAGAAGAACGAGCCCATCGGCTGCCCCTTCTTGTTCAGTCCGGAGCGCGATTCGAATACGGCGTCGAGTACTTTCTTTACGGCGTGGTCCTGACCGACGACGCGCTTCTTGAGAGTCTCCTCTGCGCCGAGCAAACGGTCGCGTTCCTTTGTCTGCACCTTACCGAGAGGTATGCCTGTCTGCTTTGCCACGACGGCATAGAGGTCAGACGGGTTCATCACGGTGCGCTTCTCTTTCGTGAGTTCCTCGAGTTTGCCGAGGGTGTCCTTGATGTACTTTATACGCTCGTCTGCGGTGGCAATCTTTGAGAAGTCGGTGTCGTCGGCAATCTGTGCCGTGAGCAGGCAGCTCGTCTTGTTCCATACTTCGTAATTGAGCCATTCGAGGTCCTTCATCACCTTCGAGTCCTTCTGGTCTTTGCCTTTGGCTTCTTCCTCTACCTTGGCAATCTCTTCCTTGTAGCGAGCCACGTCGGCAGCGCTTATGTCGTTCATCGTCTTGAGTAGAGAGAGCGTACGGTCTATGAGGTCAATGGCCGATGTTGGCAGTGCCTTCTCGGTGAGGTAGCGCTTGGCGAGTCGGATGGAAGCGTCCATCACTTCGTCGTCTACTGTCAGTTCGTGGTACTTCTCGTATGCCGGGACTGCGCCGTTCAGAATTCGCAGACACTGGTCTGCCGTAGGCTCGTCGATGGCGATGCGCTCCAGTTGTCCTACGAACTCCTTGTCTGTTTCGATGTGCTTTGTGAAACCGTCGACGCTGGCGGTGCAGATGAGCAGCAGGTTGCCCTTCTGCAGTTCGTTCTTCAGTATGCTTGATGCACCGAAGAGATTCTCCTGCCGGTCGAAGTATTTGTCGATGCCTTCGATGATAAGGATAGCGTTCTGCTGTCCCTCGATTTCTTTCAGTACCTTTTTGAAGCGGTCGTCCACTTCACCTTTGTACGATGCGCCTGCGGTGAGGGCGGCGTTGTCAACTTCGTATGCCTGATATCCCTTGAGGAAAGAAGGTACGTTGCCAGCGGTAAGCTGCTTTACGAATCCCTTGATGAGGGATGTTTTGCCTACGCCGGCTTCGCCCGTAACCAAGAGGTTTGACTTCGTCTTGCGGCCGAGGATTTCGAAGATTACAGCAATCTCCTTTTCAAATCCGACGATGGTCTCGTTCTCTACGTCAGCTCCAAGGGTTATGCAGTACTTTGCGATGTTGCTTGTACCAGTGCTTGAGGAAGCGTTGTCGATATATGGATGCGAAACCGCTGCTGTGGTGGCATTGACGTTTGCTCCGCCCTTCTCCATCTTGGCGCATATTTCGGCGGTGGTGAGAGGGAGTGTCTTCAGTTGGTCGAAAGTGAAGCCTACGCCGGGTGTCACGAGGGCTGCAAGGATGCAGACTGGCGAGCATTCTTTCTCTTCGAAACGGATGCGGAAGTTATCCGCCTCTTCGATGACGGCCTCTGCTTCGTCAGACAGTCCGAGGTCGCTCGACGGACGTGTGGCGCGGGGAGACAGTGTCATTTGTATGTCTGCCCAGTCCTGCAGGTAGTAATAGTCTTTTCCCAATTCTGTTTCAAGGAAATGTACCAGTCCCATCTCTTTGTGCAGCACAGCCTTGAAAAGGTGCGCCGGATAGATGGCATCGTTGCAGTTTTCAACGGCAAACGACTGCGCTATGTTCATTAGTTCTTCTGTCATGAATTCCCGCTTTGTGTTGTGATTAGTGGTTTGTTGGTTGCAAATTTATGTGTTTATTTCCTATATACCAAATTATTTAATACTTTTTTATAGAAAATGTGGTTTGTTGCGGTTTGTTTTTGTAACTTTGCGCCAAAAATAACTCGTTAAATATGGAATTACACGTTAAGACTTACGACGAACTGACTAAGGATGAGCTGTATGCATTGTTGCATTTGCGCAGTAAAGTATTCATAGTAGAACAGGACTGTGTCTATCAGGATTTGGATTACAATGACCAGACTGCCGTACACCTGTGGTTGACCCACGAGGGGCAGATGGTGGCGATGGGGCGCATCTGTCCTGCCGGGACGAAGATGGGCGGTCTGAGCATCGGGCGCATCATCAGTGCGGAGCGTGGACGCGGCTATGGCAAGGCGATAATGCAGGCTGCTCTGGACGAGACGGTGAAGCGTTTCCCTTCTGTCAAGCGTATAGAGATAGAGGCGCAGGCGGACAAGCAGGGCTTTTACGAGTCCTTCGGTTTCAGGGCAACTAGCGAGCCGTTTATGTACGAGCAGAGGTTGCACATGAATATGGTGCTCGACTTGTAGGTCGGTAACTATAGTTTTTTACGAAAAAAGCCGTGGGCAAACTCTGCTGGGTGCAGAATTAGTCCATGGCTTTTTTATATGAGTACTATACGAGGTACTGGCTTGAGATACTTTCGTTGTTGATGACGCGGCGTATTGTCTCGGCGAACATTGCTGCTACGCTGAGCTGCTTTACCTTTGCGCAGCGCTGTGAGTACGGGATAGAGTCGGTGAAGACGATCTCTTCCAGGGCGCTGTTCTGTACGCGCTCGCTGGCAGGGCCTGACATGACGCAGTGGCTGGCAACGGCACGTACCGAGCGTGCGCCTGCGCTCTTCATGAGGTCGGCTGCCGTGGTAATGGTACCTGCGGTGTCCACCATGTCGTCAACGATTACGACATCCTTGTCCTTTACGTCGCCGATAATCTGCATCTCTGCAATGACGTTCGCGCGTGCACGCGTCTTATTACATAGTACGAGAGGGCAGTCGAGCCACTTTGAATAACTCTTGGCGCGCTTTGCACCGCCAACGTCCGGAGAGGCGATGACGAGGTCCTTCAGCTGCAGGCTCTTCAGGTAGGGGAGGATGACGCCCGAACCGTAGAGGTGGTCAACGGGCACGTTGAAGAATCCCTGAATCTGGTCGGCGTGCAAGTCCATTGTGATGAGACGGTCGATGCCGGCGACGCTGAGGATGTCGGCAATGAGTTTTGCGCCGATGGAAACGCGTGGCTTGTCCTTGCGGTCCTGACGTGCCCAGCCGAAGTATGGTATTACGGCGTTGATGGTACGTGCTGAGGCACGCTTGGCTGCGTCGATCATGAGGAGCAGCTCCATGAGGTTGTCAGAGTTCGGGAAGGTGCTCTGTACGAGGAAGATGTCGCGTCCGCGGATGCTCTCTTCGAAACTTACGGCGAATTCTCCGTCGCTAAACTTTGTCATCACCATGTTGCCGAGCGGGCATCCGAGGTGCTGGCAAATTTTCTCTGCCAAGTAGCGTGTTGCCGTGCCGGAACACACAAGGAATGAGTTTTTTTCTTCTGCCATTTGTATATGTAGTTGTTGTGTTTAGTTACAAGCTTTTCTAAGCAGTCTGAAATGGTTGATCAGTTCGTGGAAGTTTATTTCGTGCTGTATGCTGAATCTGTTCCACAGGTCTCCGCATATCACGACCCCTCCGAATCCCAGGTCTTTGGCCTGTCGTATGCTTTCCAAACTCATACCTCCGAGGGCATAGACCCGTTTGTCGATGAGTCCGCGGTTGCGTGCATCCTCCATTTCTTCCTGTGTCAGCGATGCTTTTACTTCGTCATGTAAAGAGTCGAAGAGTGAATGCAGCATGACGTAGTCGCATTGCTTCTTCAGTTCCTTCAGACTTTCTATCTTGTTCGTGCTACGTGTGACGTGTCTCCTGAATCCTTCTGGCGTGGCAGTTTCTGGATTGTCGATGTGTATTCCGCGCAGGTCGTACTCCTGTTTGAGGTAGTAGTGCTGATGAACGGAGATTTTCTCGTAACTGTTCGAGGGCAGAAGCGACAGCAGTCGTTCTGCATAGAGCGGTTCCGAGTCAGGTTTGTTGATATGTAGCATGTCCATGCCCTCGTCAAAGAGGGCGGTGAGTATTTTGTCCTCTTCCACGAAGAACGTGGGCTGAGTCATTATAATCAGTTTCATAAGGAATACTACCCGTATATATATATTAATGTATCTGCAAAAGTAAGGCTTTTTATTGGAATAGCCATTGCTAAAGGCGCAAAATCTTTTGTGGAAAATAAAATTTGTGTGTATTTTGTATTATATAGCAAAAAAACTCGCAAAAAGTTTGGCGGTTTGCGGAAAAAGGAGTACCTTTGCACTCGCAATTGAGAAATCACTTGCTACAACACTAGAAATGGTGCCCGTAGTTCAGTTGGTTAGAGCGTCAGATTGTGGTTCTGAATGTCGTGGGTTCGAGTCCCACCTTCCACCCATCACTGAGATATGGTATCGGCAAGGAGAAAGTAAGCAACTAACATGGTGGACGTAGTTCAGTTGGTTAGAGCGTCAGATTGTGGTTCTGAATGTCGTGGGTTCGAGTCCCACCGGGCACCCAACATGAAAGAGTCCTTGAAAGTTTTGCTTTCGAGGACTTTTTTCGTTATATAGTGCTCGCGGTACATCAAATGCCTTGCTTACGATGTGTTCAAATGCAAAAAGCCCCACAAGAAAAGAATCTTGTGGGGCTTTTTGTAATTTATGCCTTTCTGTAGTCTGCCAAGTCGTCGGCTGTGGTGCTCATTACGAAGTCGTAGTGCTTCTGCACTTCTGCTGCAACGTATCTTGTGTAGACACGTGCCGACTTGCCGAATAGCTCTGCATCGCGGCTGGCGTCGCCGATGAGGAGCAGTGCCATGATGATGCTTCCTGCCATGTCGTAGAGGTGGCGTACGACGAAGTCCTTCAGCTCGTCGTCCTTCTTCTCTACGATATAAGCGACAGCCTCGTTGTACTGTGCTGCAAGTTTTGCCACTTTCTCCTTCAGCGGCAGGAACTCTGCTGCGCACCAGTCTTCCGACCCCAATGACGTTGGAGCCTGACCGTACTGGAGCATGTCGGCTATCACCTGGCCGTAGAAGCCGTTCGTGATGTATCGTCCTGCTGCAACGGTCTGCAGCTGCGTTGTTCCCTCGTAGATGGTGAGGATACGTGCGTCGCGGTAGAGGCGCTGGCAGGCGTACTCGAGCATGAAGCCCGAACCGCCGTGTATCTGTATGCCGTCGTAGGTATTCTGGTTGGCATACTCGGAGGTCATGCCCTTTGCCAGAGGCGTGAAGGCGTCGGCAAGCTTAGAGTATGTCTTGCATTCTGTGCGCTCCTCCGGAGTGAGCTTTTCGTCCGTCAGTTTGCGGTCGCGCTCGATGTCCTCCAGTGTCTTGTACACGTCGACGTAGCGGCTTGTGGCGTAGAGCAGCGAGCGTCCTGCGTCCAGCTTTGCCTTCATGATGGCCAGCATGTCGTAGACGGCAGGGAAGTTGATAATGGCTTTGCCGAACTGCTTGCGGTCCTTGGCGTAGGCGAGTGCTTCGTTGTATGCCATCTGGCTTACACCGGTGCTCTGGCCGGCAATGCCGAGGCGGGCGCCGTTCATCAGTCCCATGACGTATTTGATGAGACCCAGTCGTCGCGAACCGCACAGTTCTGCCTTGGCGTTCTTGTAGACAAGTTCGCACGTTGGCGAACCGTGTATGCCGAGCTTGTTCTCCAGTCGGCGTACGTCCACGCCGCCTTGGTTTTTGTCGTAGATGAACATGGAGAGACCGCGTCCGTCGTGTGTGCCTTCCTCGGAACGTGCGAGTACGAGGTGAATGTCGGAGTCACCGTTGGTGATGAAGCGTTTGCAGCCGTTCAGTCGCCAGCAGTCTTCCTTCTCGTCGTATGTTGCCTTGAGCATGACGCTCTGCAGGTCGGAGCCGGCGTCAGGTTCGGTGAGGTCCATTGACATGGTCTCGCCGTTGCAGATGCGCGGTACATAACGCTGTCGCTGGTCTTCGTCGCCGAATTCGTAGAGGGTGACGATGCAGTCCTGGAGCGACCAGATGTTCTGGAATCCCGTATCGCCGGCTGCTATTATCTCGTTCAGAGCAGAGTAGACGGCGGTAGGCAGGTTGAGACCGCCGTAGCGGCGCGGCATGGTGACACCGTTCAGTCCGGCTTTTATCGTAGCGTCCAGATTCTCGTACGTCTTTGAGGCGTATATCATGCGGTTGTTCTCGAGGTGTGGACCTTCAGCATCGACACTCTCTGCGTTAGGTGCTATGATGTTGGCAGTCACGTCGCCTGCCAGTTCCAGGATGCGGTTGAAGTTGTCCAGTGCATCGTCGAAGTCGGCTGGTGCGTAGTCGTATTTGTCTGCGTCGGCGTAGCCACGTTCTTTGAGTTCCGTGATGTGCTTGAGCAGAGGGTGGCTGAGATGGAATTTTATCTCAGGAACGTCAGTATAGAAATTGGCCATGATGTGTTACTTGTTGTTCTGCTTGTAATACTTGATGAGTTTTGGAACTACCTCCTCTACGGTGCCGTTGATGACGTAGTCGGCAATGGTGTTGATGGGGGCGTTGGGGTCGCTGTTGACGGAGATGATGATGCCTGCGTCCTGCATTCCTGCGATGTGCTGTATCTGTCCGGAGATGCCGCACGCGATGTACACCTTCGGGCGCACCGTGACACCCGTCTGTCCTATCTGGCGGTCGTGGTCCACCCACCCTGCGTCAACGGCGGCGCGGCTGGCACCCACTTCGGCGTGCAGTTCCTTGGCGAGTTCGAAGAGCTTGTCGAACCCCTCCTTGCTTCCTACGCCGTAGCCTCCGGCAACGACGATGGCGGCACCCTTCAGGTTGTGCTTGGCTTCCTCGACGTGGCGGTCGAGAACCTTTACCACATACTCCGTCTCGGGCACGTACTTCGCCACGTCGTGGCGCACCACCTCTGCCTTGTAGTTCTCGTCGAGCACTTCCTTCTTCATTACGCCCTCGCGTACAGTGGCCATCTGCGGACGGTGTTCCGGGTTGACGATGGTGGCAACGATGTTGCCGCCGAAGGCAGGGCGGATCTGGTAGAGCTGCTGCTCGTAGTGCTTTGTCACGAGTGCGCCTGTTTCGTCCTTCACCTTCATGTCGAAGTCGCCGATTTCCAATTCGGTGCAGTCGGCAGTCAGGCCGCTGAACAGGGCTGACGACACGCGCGGACCGAGGTCGCGGCCTATCACCGTAGCACCCATGAGGCAGATCTGCGGTTTCTCCTCTTTGAAGAGGTTCACCACGAGAGCCGTGTGTGGATTTGATGTGTAGGGGAAGAGTCCCTCGGCGTCGAAGACGTGCACCTTGTCTACACCATACTTTATAACCTGCTGCTCCACGCCGTCCAGCCCGGAGCCAGCTATGATACATTCCAGTTGTACGCCAAGAGTATTGGCGAGTTTGCGTCCTTTGGTCAGCAGTTCCAGAGCTACGTCCTTCACCTGTGTACCTTCTATTTCGCAATATACGAATACGTTGTTCATACTTTCTGTTGTTGCCAATATTCTTTTTTTTTAACCGATGATTTTCTCGTTGATGAGTTCCTGCATGAGGCTGTTGATGTCCTCGTCGGAACCAGTCAGCGTGCGGCTTTCCTTTGCCTTGAAGACGATGTTCTTCACAGCCTTCACATTGGTTGGCGAACCGGCCTTGCCGATCTGCTTCGGGTCGCAGTCGATGTCAGCAGCGCCCCACTGTGTGATGTCAAGGTAAGGCTTCTTGGCTATGAGTGCTTCGAGAGCTTCGCTGTTCTCTGTACGCTCGGCAGCCACGGTGGCGTTCTTGTACTTCATGATACGCTTGGCGTTGCGTGGGCGGCACGGTGCGGCAGAGCCGTTTACCGTGACGACGAGTGGGAGAGGAGCCTCTACTGTCTCTACGCCGCCGTCGATATGGCGCTTGATGACGATTTTCTTTGCCGCCTCGTCAAGTGAGATGATTTCTTCTGCGTACGTAACCTGTGTCAGTCCGAGTTTCTCGGCTATCTGTGGTCCCACCTGTGCCGTGTCGCCGTCGATGGCCTGTCGTCCGCCGAGGATGATGTCGAAGTCGCCGATTTTCTTAATGGCCTGTGCCAGAGTGTATGACGTGGCCAGGGTGTCTGCGCCGCCGAGAGGACGGTCTGTGACGACATACCCCTGGTCTGCACCGCGGTAGAGAGCCTCGCGGATTACTTCGGCAGACTTGGGCAGTCCCATAGTGACAACGGAGATGGTAGACCCGGGGAATTTATCCTTTAGGATGAGGGCCTGTTCGAGGGCGTTAAGGTCTTCGGGGTTAAAGACGGCAGGCAACGCGGAGCGGTTGATGGTTCCCTCGGGAGTCATGGCGTCCGGACCTACGTTGTGCGTGTCAGGCACTTGCTTGGCAAGTACTACAATTTTCAAACTCATAGTGTCTTTCTTATATATATAATGTGTATTACAATCTGGGTGTTTAGGTTTGTCTGGTGCTTGCGGAAGTCTGCTTTTTGCAGCAGTCCGCTGCAAAAGTAATGAAAAATTGCGAGTCCGCAAAAGAAAAGCGTGTAATTTCCAACTTTTTAAGGTTTTCATTGCTCTTTCCCTATGTTCGCTTCTGTTTTGCGCAAAATAGCAGCTTTGCCCTTCATT
>CAVCKM010000140.1:0-8514 GCA_963602765.1 Alistipes putredinis
CTGTACGGGCTGAAAGCCCAACCACTCCATAGCCCAGGGCAACGCCCTGGGTTTTTGTTTGTATGTATCTACGCGCCCTGTAAGGGCAAAAGTCTATAGCCTTGTGCATGTAGTCTATGCACTTTTGCCCTTACAGGGCGGTAGTTGACGACCTAATGTACCCAGGGCGTTGCCCTGGGCTATGTAGTATAGGGCTTTCAGCCCATCGCATTCAATTCGGGCAGTCATATAAAAACTGCTCAAGTTATTTTTTACACTTTACTTAACTTCCAGCAACTCGATGGTGAAGACGAGCGTAGAGAACGGCTTGATTTCCGGACCCTGCTGCTGTGCGCCGTAAGCGAGAGAGGCTGGGATGTACACTTCCCACTTTGAGCCGGCAGGCATGAGCTTGAGCACTTCTGTCCAGCCCTTGATGACCTGTCCCGGGCGCATCTCGGCAGGAGCGTTGCGCTTGTAGCTGGAGTCGAACACCTTGCCTTCGATGTTCTTGCCCTCGTAGTGTACCTTTACCATAGAGGTGTCGGAAGCCACTGCGCCAGAGCCCTTGGTGATAATCTTATACTGTACGCCGGAAGGGAGCGTTACTACGCCTGGCTTCTTTGCGTTGGCAGCGAGCCATGCCTCGTTCTTCCTCTTATAGTCGCCCCACTGCTTCTCCATTGTCTTTGCCTTGATCTGCTGAATCTTGGTGTCGGCAGTGCCGCGTGCCTGCAGCAGTGTCATGAGCTGCTTCTCGCCTGTGGTACCTGCGATGAAGCCTGCGATGAAGTTCTTGAGCGATACGGTCTGTGTGGAGTCGTCGCCGAATACTTCGCGGTTGAGGCCGGGAATCATCTGCTGGCTTATCTGCTGGCCAATCTGTATGCCTGCCATGCGGGCGGCCTTCTTCTTGTCGTCGCCGGCGGCGATGCCTTCGTTGATGCCCTTGATGAACTCGTCGAGGTCGGTGGTGTCAACGCCGAGGCGGTCCTGGAGGTAAGGCTTCAGGCCGTCTGACTGTGCCATACCGATAGCGTAGCTCAGTGTGTCTACGTCGTCCTTGAGGTTGGCATTTGGTGTGCCGTTGCCGCAAGATGAGAATGCAGCTGCTGCGATGGCAACAATGGCTGCAAGAGAGATTTTCTTCATTTATTTTTTGTTGTTTAGTCTTATTGTCGTTGTTGACGCGGTTGTCGTTTAGAGAACCTCGATAAGCTCCACGTCGAAGATGAGTGCGGCGTACGGAGGGATGGCACCTGCTGCTCCAGCTTCGCCGTATCCGAGGTGGTAAGGGATGAAGAAGCGTGTCTTGCCGCCTTCCTTCATGAGCTGCAGACCCTCGGTCCAACCGGCGATGACGCCGTTGAGAGGGAACACGGCGGGCTCGCCGCGCTGTACGCTGGAGTCGAAGAGTGTGCCGTCGGTGAGCATGCCCTCGTAGTGGCACTTCACGCGGTCGGTGGCCTTAGGCGACTTGCCGTTGCCCTCCTGCAGCACGAGGTACTGCAGACCGCTCTCGGTCACCTGTACGCCTTCCTTCTTGGCGTTTTCTTCCAGATACTTCTCGCCGGCCAGCTTTGCCAGCTTGCCGTTCTCGGCAGCCTTGTCGCGCTGCACCTTCTCCTGCTCGGCGAAGAATTGCTGTACTATCTGCTGTGCTTCGGCAGCCTGTATCTGCTCCTTGCCTGCTATTGAGTCCTTGATGGCCTGTGCGAAGTCATCGATGTTCAGTTTCTCGGCGCCCATCTGCTTCAGCTGGGAACCGATGCCCAGTCCGAGGGCGTAGCTTACTTTGTCCATTGTTGGTGTGTCTTTTCTATTTTTAGTTTTGTTGGTTGTTGTTTACTTGATGTATTCGGAGAAGTCGGTCAGGTGCATGTCTCCCTTGCGGCGCAGCGTGTCGTGCATGGCGAAGGCGCACGGCAGGTTGTGGTGCGTGTGTCCGCCTGTGGCTATCTTGAGGTACTCGCGCAGCAGTGGGCGGTAGTCCGGGTGTGCGCAGTTCTCTATGATGGCGTGTGCACGTTCCATCGGTGTGAGTCCGCGCAGGTCTGCTATGCCCTGTTCGGTGATGATGACGTTGATGTCGTGCTCGGAGTGGTCCTGATGGCTCACCATCGGCACGATGGCTGAGATGAGTCCGCCCTTTGCCACGGAGGAGCAGGTGAAGATGGAGATGTAGGCGTTGCGCTCGAAGTCGCCCGAGCCGCCGATGCCGTTCATCATCTTTGTGCCGGAGATGTGCGTAGAGTTGGCGTTTCCGAAGATGTCCACCTCGATGGCGGTGTTGATGGCGATGACGCCGAGTCGGCGTATCACCTCAGGGGAGTTGGATATCTCGGAGGGGCGTATGGTGAGGTGCTTTGCGAAGTAGTCGATGTTGTCGTACACCTGCATGAGGCAGTCGTTGTCCACGGTGAGCGAGCATGTGGATGCGTCCTTGACGCGTCCCTCGAGCATCATGTCGACGATGGCGTTCTGTAGCACCTCGGTGTAGATGTCGAAGTCGGGCACTGCCTTGTCCTGTCCCAGTGCGGCGAGGATGGCGTTTGCTGTGGTGCCCACGCCGCTTTGCAGGGGGAGGAAGGACGGCGGTATGATGCCGCGCTTCATGTCGCCGACAAGGAACTGTGCCACGTTGGCGCCTATCTGGTCTGTCACGGGGTCGCTGCCCTTGAAGGCGCGTGCCTCGTCGGGGATGTTGCAGTCCACGACGCCGACTACTTTGCTCTTCTCCACTTCGAGGTACGGCGTGCCGATGCGGTCGCTCACCTTCGTTATCATGATGGGCTGGCGGAAGGGTGCGTCGAGCGGTTCGTACACGTCGTGGAGCTGTGCCACGCCAGTGCTGTGGAAGTGGTTGAGCTCAAGGATTATCTTCTCTGCCAGGTGTGCCACGGTGGGTGCTATGCCGCCTCCGGCGGTGAGGTAGACGCGGTATTTGTCGCCGGCGTCCTCTATCTGGCATACTTCCAGTATGGCCCAGTTGATGGGGCCGTAGAAGCCGTAGCGCAGCTCCTGCGCCATGTGTGAGAGGTGCAGGTCGTTGTAGCGTATCTCGTTGTGGTTCACGCGTGTGCGGAACTCGGAGTTTGTCGTGTATGGTGCGCGGTACTCTATGGCCTCCGCTGCGGCGAGGTCGCCGTCGGTGCTTGGGCCGGTGGAGGCACCGGTGAAGAGTTTCACTTTGAATGCATTGCCTTTTGCATGCTCTGCGGTTGCAATCTTAGCAAGTTCTTTCGTAACAGCCTTTGGCGCGCCGGCCGGTGTGAAGCCGCTGAGACCCAGTGCGTCGCCGTTCTTGATGAGTGCTGCTGCTTCGGCAGCTGTGATTGTACTGTACATAATGTTCAACTTTTTGTGTTTACGTTGGCAATTCGCTTGCAAATTTACACAAAAATATTCAAAGTGTGCACTCTTTTAAGAACTTTTTGTTATTCTTCAAAGTCGAGGCACGAACGCACGGCGGTGTACGGGCGTACTTTCGTGTTTGCCACGGCGACGTGTGCGGGGTGTTTGGAGTATGCCTTGAGGGCTTCGAAGGAGGTGAAGGTGGAGTCGAGCATGACGTCGCAGGTGGACGTTTCGAGTCCGTTGATGTTGACGCGGATGTCGGTGAGTCCTTCGATTTGTCCCTTGAGTCCTTCGAGTCCTTCCTTGATGCCTTTCTTTACTTCGATTTTCTCAGCGTCGGAGAGTTCCGGCTTGAGTGTCCAGAGGATGATGTGCTTTGTCATTGTTGTAGTGTTGTTTATTAGTCTGTCCAATTTTTGTACCCAAGAAAAACAGAAAACTATGATGGTACAATGGGCTGAAAGCCCTACACTCCATAGCCCAGGGCAACGCCCTGGGTTTTTGTTTGTATGTATCCACGCGCCCTGTAAGGGCAAAAGTCTATTGTCTTGTGCGTGAGAGTCTATGTACTTTTGCCCTTACAGGGCGGTGGTTGATGTCCCGATGTACCCAGGGCGTTGCCCTGGGCTATGTAGTGTAGGGCTTTCAGCCCAAAGATACAAATATTCAAAATGTTGGTACATCAAATTGGACAGCCTAGTTGTATGTGGCAGGTGTTGCCGTTTGTAATAAACGAAATGAGGGGAAGACTTCGCAGTCTCCCCCTCGGATATTGAACTAATTTTACGTAAGTAGCGTAAATATTACTGAGCCAGCTTGTCGTTAGAGCCGAGTACCTCCACGATCTTGTGGATGTACATCTTCTTCATGTTGTCGCGGGCTGGTGTGAGATACTGACGTGGGTCGAAGTGGCCTGGGTTCTCAGCCAGGTGCTTGCGGATGGCAGCAGTCATGGCGAGACGTGAGTCAGAGTCGATGTTGATCTTGCAAACGGCAGACTTTGAAGCCTCGCGGAGCTGCTCCTCAGGGATGCCGACAGCGTCAGGCAGCTTGCCGCCGTACTGGTTGATGGTGTCTACCTCTTCCTGTGGTACAGAAGAAGAGCCGTGGAGAACGATAGGGAATCCAGGGAGCTTCTGCTCTATCTCGTGCAGGATGTCGAAGGCGAGTGGAGGAGGAACGAGCTTGCCGGTCTTTGGGTCGCGTGTGCACTGCTCCGGTGTGAACTTGTATGCACCGTGTGAAGTACCGATGGAGATGGCCAGTGAGTCGCAGCCTGTGCGTGTAGCGAAGTCGATAACTTCCTCTGGCTTGGTGTAGTGAGAGACCTCAGAGGCTACCTCGTCCTCTACGCCTGCGAGAACGCCGAGCTCAGCCTCTACGGTAACGTCGAACTGGTGAGCGTACTCTACGACCTTCTTTGTCAGCTCGATGTTCTCCTCGTATGGGAGTGAAGAACCGTCGATCATCACTGAAGAGAAGCCGGTGTCGATACAAGACTTACAAGTCTCGAACGTGTCGCCGTGGTCGAGGTGGAGTACGATTTCAGGATGCTCGCAACCGAGCTCCTTTGCGTATGCTACGGCACCCTCTGCCATGTAGCGCAGGATGGTTGGGTTAGCGTACTTGCGTGCGCCCTTTGATACCTGCATTATAACAGGAGACTTTGTCTCTACTGCAGCCATTACGATGGCCTGCATCTGTTCCATTGTGTTGAAGTTGAAAGCTGGGATGGCGTAGCCACCGCTTACGGCGCGCTTAAACATCTCACGGGTGTTTACAAGGCCGAGGTCTTTGTAGTTTACCATTGTTTGTTGTAGTTATTATTAGTTGATGTAACTTTGTCCGTGTCCACCTTACTGTTGTGTGTCGGTGTGCCCGTCAGGCGTGGCGTGGCGGTAAACGTATCCTGTATGGCTGCGCCATGTCTGCGAACGAGTACAAAGTTAGGAGTTTCTTTCAAGAGAGCCAAACTTTTCTTGTGAAAACTTGACGTTTTGCACACTTTGTAGCCGTTTTTTAGCTTTTTTGTCAACTGCGCTTTGCATTCAAAATAAAATAAGTACCTTTGCACGGCTATGAGTACAGATACAGGACGTTTTGCGCCGTCGCCGACGGGGCGCATGCATTTGGGCAACGTGTTCAGTGCCCTTCTCTCTTGGCTTTCGGTCAAGAGCAAGGGGGGACGGTGGCTGCTGCGCATCGAGGATATCGACCCGCAGCGGTCCAGGCAGGAGTATGCCGACCAGCTGATGGGGGACTTGGAGTGGCTCGGTCTGACGTGGGACGGCACGCCTGTCTACCAGAGCCGTCGCGGCGATCTGTACGAGGCGGCGCTCGAGCGTCTGCGTGCCAAGGGGCTGCTCTACCCGTGCTTCTGCACCCGCGCCGACATCCTCGCCACGCAGGCTCCGCACGAGAGCGACGGGCGAGTAGTATATAAAGGTACGTGCAGGCGGTACCTGACGCAGGCTGCCCCGGAAGGGGCGGCGGCACTGCGCGTGATGGTGCCGCCGTATGACGGGGCTATATATAAAAAGGAGACCTCGCTGCATGGCGAAGCCTCCCGTGGAAATTTCTGTCTTGACTTTGTCGACGGCCACTACGGCAGCCGTAGCGTCGACCTCACCGCCCAGGTGGGCGACTTCATCGTGCGCCGCAAGGACGGTGCGTGGGCTTACCAGCTGGCCGTCGTGGTGGACGATGCCGAGATGGGCGTGACGGAGGTGGTGCGCGGTCGCGACCTGCTGCTCTCCTCTCCGCAGCAGATGTACCTGGCGGGTCTGCTCGACCTCCCCTCGCCGCAGTTCGTCCACCTGCCGCTGCTCTGCAACGGGGCGGGCCAGCGTCTGTCCAAGCGCGACAAGTCGCTGGACATGGGCGTGCTGCGCCAGACGCATACGGCGGAGGAGATAGTCGGCTTCCTGGCCCACGCCGCCGGGCTGACCCCCAATGCCGCTCCCGTCAGTGCGGCAGAGCTGCTCGGCGCATTCGACTGGCAGCGCGTGCCGTGCAGCGACTATATAAATGTGCTTTCTTTGCCTTGTTTCTGCAAGAGTACTAACAATTCTGGAATATACATATGATGATTTTTATTCTCATTCAAATCTAATCATTGTGGCTAATTGCATAAAATAGTCATTCGACCAAATATCCAACTCTTTTGTATTTTTGACAAAAGGCAATACGTCTGCCTTTACTTGATTTATGTCTGCCGTGACAAGTCGTTCATTCAGTATTTGCTGGAAAGTCTCTTTGTCAAGTTCTTCCTGATTGAACTGCAAGGCTCTTTCGCACAAGTGGGTAAAGTCAAGAGGAACATTGTGGCGAACATACCATTCGAAGTCATACCAGTCACGTCCCTTTAGCCTGTTCTTCCAAGCACGATACACCAAGGCGTGCATCTTTCCAGCAAAGAGAGTTGGCAAAGTGAAACATCGTGTCATGAATGACTGTGGAAGCAGAAGTAACTTCAGTTCTGTTTTGAATTTCAATGGAGGTTGGGTGTCAACCTCTATCTTTATCTTAACGGATTTCTCCGTTTGGAATGTAATGTCATATACATCTGTGTTGTCTTTCAGAAAGGCAGACTCCACCTTACCAAAGTTCTTTTTGTCTTTCTTTCTGATTTCCACCTCTCTACCAACTAAGGCAAATTGATCTATGATGGGCTGAAAGTATTGTGTAAAGTCGAAATTCTCGTTAGGAGCGAGCAAGGAAAAATCCATATCCTCGGAGAAACGCTGCAATCCATGGAATATGCGCAGACAAGTCCCACCATAGAAAGCAGCCTCGTTGAAAAAGCCACCATTGTAAAGCCCTGCAAGGATAATCTGCTGATTTACTTCAAAGATAGCATTGCGCTTTTGCTGTTCGGTCGTTATGTCATAGACCGAAAGCATTTGATTGAATATTTCGTTTGTGCTCATTTCCTTAAATATTTAATTAGAGTTTCTATGGATTTAGACTTTTTGCCAACCTGAGCATACCGCTCAAATATGCTTATGTCCATATTCTTGAAATCATCCATCTCCATTCGGATGTCCTCCTCTAAATAGGTCTCAACATCTTTCAGATAGCGCAAATTAACCTTTGGAGAATTTGCAATCAAGTCACAAAGTGCCTTTTCGGGTGTTGCCATCAGAAAGGCATAACTCTGCATATTGATGCTTGTGATTCCTACGGAAAAAGCTTCTCTTGACATGTTCTTATACTCAAAGCGTCCCACAGGAGTGTCAAAATTGCGAGAATGCTTTAGTGTCATCGACTGAGTGGTATATACAACTTCAGGGATTAAGCCATAATAGCGTAAGGCTGTCTGCATCGACACATACGAAGGAGCATAAAGATGATTGGCAATCAGTTCGGTTGAAAGAGCAACACGAGACACATTAGGAGCTACCACATAAAGCCCCTTCTTGAGTCGGATAATCTTATGAGCCGCTTCAAGATTGCGCACTTTCTGATTCCCTGCCTCTATGTTTGTAAACAATGAGGCAATAACCGAAGTGCTGACAGGTATGTTACCTATATGTTCCAAATCCAATATCATGATGCAAAAATAGTAAAATTTTGAATAGCAAACTAACTTTTCTTTGATTTTCTGTTCTATTTTTGGCTATTTTAACAAGCAACTTGGGTTATATAGGCTAAGTGACTGAGATAATTTTCTACCTGTGGTAGTTACGAGGGCTAACTATGTCACTTATGTGGAGTGTCCTTTTATGACAGTTATATTAGTAGGATCCTAAATTCCGCAACACTACAATTTAGGATACAGTCATTCCCAAATAGTATAGCCTCATAAAAAAGCGGCAAAAGGAAATCCCGACCGGCTTTCACCATTGGTGTGGTGTCTGCCAACCGGGAGTCCCTTTTGCCGCTTACTGTTATATTATGAAATGTTGTTCTCTATATTGATTACTTGAAGAGGTCGTCAAAAATTGAATGCTGTGTCAAGCCTTGTCGCTGGCTTCAGTCTTGTGAATCTCCACGTCGAAAGACTTGTCGACGATAAAGTGTGGCACGACGATATAGTGTGGCATGGAGATGGCGATGTCGCTGGCTTCAGTCTCGTGAATCTCCACGTCGAAAGACTTGTCGACGATAAAGTGTGGCATGGAGATGGCGATGTCGCTGGCTTCAGTCTCGTGGATCTCTACGTCGAAAGACTTGTCG
>CAVCKM010000141.1:0-12515 GCA_963602765.1 Alistipes putredinis
AAAACCCAGGGCGTTGCCCTGGGCTATGGAGTGGTTGGGCTTTCAGCCCGTACAGGTACAAAACCTGCTCAAGTTATTTTTTTGAACATTACTAAGCAACGGGCAAAACTCCATAAACCACACTAACTATGATGCGAAACCTTATATTACTTATACTGGCCCTCTGCACCGCCAGTCTGCACGCGGAGGTGAAGCTGCAGAAGCAGGGAACTGCCACACAGCTCGTCGTCAACGGCAAACCGATGCTGCTGCTCGGCGGCGAACTGAGCAACTCCGCCGCCACCAGCGTGGCAGACATCGACGAAGTGATGCCACGCATGCACAAACTGGGCCTCAACACCGTCTTCGTGCCGGCATACTGGGAGTTCATCGAACCACAGGAGGGCCGATTCGACTTCACCCTCGTTGACCGCGTCATCACCAAGGCACGAGAGAACGACCTCAAGATAGTGTTCCTCTGGTTCGGCGCATGGAAGAACTCCATGAGCTGCTACGCCCCGGCGTGGTTCAAGACGGACACCAAACGATTCCCGCGCAGCCTCACCGAGACGGGCAAGCCCCTCGAGATAGCCTCCTGCTTCTCCGACAACGTACTGCAGGCTGACAAGCGCGCCTTCTGCAAACTCATGGAGCACCTCAAAGCCACCGACAGCCGCGAGAACACCGTCGTCATGATGCAGGTGGAGAACGAAATCGGCATGCTCGAGTCGGCACGCGACTTCTCCCCACTCGCCAACGCCGCATACAAGCAGCAAGTGCCCAAGGAACTCATCGCCGCTCTCAGCAAAGGCAATGGTTCTAAAGGTGCAGGCAACGGCACAGACAACGGACTGAAGGCAAAGCAGGGCACGTGGGCAGAGGTCTTCGGCTCAGACGTATATGGTCAGGAGAAGTTCCAGGCATACTGGTACGCCAAATACGTGGAGCAGATCGCCAAGGCAGGCAAGGCTGTCTACGACATACCGATGTACGTCAACGCCGCCATGAACAGCCGAGGACGCAAACCGGGCGAATACCCCTCGGCAGGTCCCCTCGCCCACCTATTTAATATATGGAAGCACGCAGCACCCAGCATCGACGTCTGCGCACCAGACATCTACGACAACGGCTACAAGGGTTGGGTGTCGCAGTACAAGACTGCCGACAACCCCTTCCTCACCCCCGAGGTGCGCCTCGGCGACTATTGTGGCGTGCGCGCCATCTACACCTTCGGCGAACTGGATGCCATCAGCTATTCACCCTTCGCCATCGACCAGGGAGCTGACCAGACCACAAGCCACGTCACGCAGGGATACTCCATACTCAGCGCACTGACACCATGGCTCACCGACCGTCAGGGCCAGGGCAAGACATGGGGACTGCTCTTCGACCAGCAGGACAAGGAGCGCGTCATCAACGACGGCAACGTCGTCATGACCTGCCGCCACTTCTTTACCCTCCCCTGGGACCCGCGCGCCACGGACGGCAGCGCATGGCCTGAAGGCGGCGGACTCATCATGCGGCTTGCCAAGAACGAGTACATCATAGCCGGCAGCGGCGTGGTCGTAACCTTCCAGACAGCATCGGAGAAGCAACAGTCCGAAGAAAAGAAGCTCGGCGAAGACGGCTTCGTCGACAACGGCAACGAGACAAACAAAAACGCTGCAAAGACAAACGCAAAGAAATTCACAGGCAAACGTCTCGGCCTCGCCTCCGTAGACCAGATTACCGTCAATGCCGACGGCACACCGCAGCTACTCCGCCGCGACAACGGTGACCAGAGCCATCAGGGACGCCACGCCCGCATCTCATGCGGCGAATACAAAATACTGCACGTCAAACTTTACGAATATTAGAGAAATGAAAAAAAATTTCATAATATCGGACGTTTTGCTTACCTTTGCACCATAAAAGGGTGACAACTCTTTTAAGCAATCCTACTCTAAATATATAAATAACTTTGAATACCTACTTAATATTCCAACAAGAAAACTAAAAGTAACAAAACTATGGGAAAAACTTTGGAAACAATGATAGTGAAAGACCCGTCACCGCGCATTAAGGAAATGCTCGAGAAGATGAGGAACTATAAAGTTGAGCAACTTGAAAAGATGCGCAGCTTGAGAAGTTATGACTATGAAATTAGAGTAAAATGAACGAACAGACTTTCTCTTTCGTCAATTCTTCAGATGACCAGTACATCTTGAGCTTGGCTCAGGATGGGGACAAATTTCTGTCTACTACTGTGTCTAGTGAACTGCAAAAACACGGAGTAGAGGTATGGGGCATCCTGCTTTTGCGAAAGGGGCGAAGGGAAAGTGTCACATCTGTCAGTCTTCTCTCTGAAATTTCCAACTCCATAACAATGTTCATTCTCCAGCATCCAAATGCCATACTGTATTATCAGTGCGATGATATGGATGAAGTTCCGATGAATGGCAGAAAGAAGAATTCTGGTATCAGTGTCCAAAGATACCGTAGTATGCTTTTCTCCTTAATGTTTGAAAAGCAAGTCCGCTATGTCCCTTTGGAAATAGTAAATGTACCTATATTCTTTGATTTTATGGGACATGAAACCTATATTCATATCATAGCCCGCGAGAATCATATGCCCTGGGTAAACTTGATAAAAGATGATATTAAGGAAGGCTTCGAGAAGTGAGTTCTTGACAGACATTCGGTAATGACGTTAAGGAAAATCCACAAAAACGCCCTTTTTTATCCACCTTTTAGCGATAATAAACATTTTTGTACACCGATGAAACGTTTCTTAACGAGACATTTCATCGGTGTTTGTAATTTTGCAGCACTCAAACAACCAATCAACCTAAACACGTACTGAACAATCAACCTAAACAATAACAAAGTCCTAACTAACCAAAACTACTCTTTCTATGAACCTACAACTTAAACAAGCAACCGTCCTCATGGGACTGTGCTCCGCAGTCGGACTATACGTCCCGGAGGCACATGCCGCCAATGCAACGGAGGTCTCTGCCTCTGTTGCAGCACAGGCATCACAGAGTAAGAAAGTTTCCGGTACCATCAACGATTCGGCTGGTCCGCTAATCGGAGCCACCGTAATGGAAAAGGGCACCAGCAACGGTACCGTCACAGACATGGACGGCAACTTCGTCATCAACGCCAAGCCAGGTGCCACACTCGTCATCTCCTATATAGGATATGTCACAAAGGAAGTACCCGTAGCAGGCAAGAACAGCATCAGCGTGACACTGGAAGAAGAAGGCAACACGCTCAACGACCTCGTCGTCATCGGTTACGGCACGCAGCGTAAGGAAGCCGTCACGGGTTCCGTTGCCAACGTCAAGGGCGACATGATGCGCGAAGTGCCGGGTGCCGACATCACCAACGCCCTGCAGGGACGTATCGCCGGCGTGCAGATGACGCAGACATCGTCAAAGCCGGGCGCATCCATGCAGATACGTATCCGCGGCACACGCTCGCTCACTGCCAGCAACGACCCGCTCGTAGTACTCGACGGTATCCCCTTTGCAGGCAGCATCAGCGACATCGACCCCAACAGCATCAAGAGCATGGACATCCTGAAGGATGCCTCCGCCACGGCCATCTACGGTTCGCGCGGTGCCAACGGCGTCATACTCATCACCACCTACAAGGGTTCCAAGGAACAGCGCCCCACCGTATCGTACAACGCATACATCGGCGCCAAGACGCTCTTCTCACGCTACCCTATGATGAACGCAGAGCAGTTTACCAAACTGCGCCAGTATGCCAACAAGTACCAGTACGGTACTGACGAGAAGGCCTACGGCACAGAAGGAGCCGTCGACAACGACTGGCAGGACAAGCTCTTTACAACGGGCGTGACGACAAACCATGACATCAGCATCTCGGGCGGCTCTTCAAAGGGCAGCTACAACTTCGGTCTCTCGTACTTCCGCGACGAGGCTGTCATCCCAACACAGAACTTCAACCGCTACGCCATGCACGCCGCCATCGACCAGGGCATCGGCAAGTACGTCAAGTTGGGCTTCAGCACCAATACCAACTACAGCATCACCAACAACTCCGACCTCTCGCTCTACAACACTCTGAGCATGACGCCTATCGCCAATTACATCGACGCAGACGGAAACGCCAAGGAGCGCGTCAACATGGCAGACGACGACCAGTGGGTTTACACAAAGGAGAGCATCGAGAACCTGGGCGACAAGCACAAGGACCAGTCCATCACCTTCGGTACGTACAACAACTTCTACGGTGAAGTGAACATCCCCGGTGTAGAAGGTCTGAAGTACCGCCTCAACCTCGGTCTCAACTACCGCACCAACGAATACGGCAACTACGTAGGCCAAGGCGTATTCAGCAACACCGCCAACACGGCATCGCACGCCACCACGCGCGACCAGAAGACCACCAACTGGGCCGTGGAGAACGTCATCTCCTACGACAAGACATGGGGAAAGCACACCATCAACGCCGTGGCACTCTACTCTGCCGAGAAGACCACCTACCGCCAGACCTACATGTACGGTCTCGACATTCCTAACGACAAGTTCCAGTACTACAACATCGGCTACGCCAAAACCATCACCGTAGACCCTGCCAACCAGATATACTACGAGAGCGGACTGCAGTCGTTCATGGGACGTGTCATGTACAACTACGACAACAAGTACATGGCAAGCGTTGCCTTCCGCTCGGACGGTTCTTCACGCCTCGCAGAAGGCCACAAGTGGCACACATACCCGGCCATATCACTTGGTTGGAACATGGCAAGCGAGAACTTCATGAAGTCCGTAAAGTGGATTGACAACCTGAAACTGCGCGTCGGCTACGGTGAGACCTCCAACCAGTCCGTAAACCCATACTCCACCCTCGGTTCGCTCAGCACACGCCCGTACAACTTCGGCACTGACCCTAGCGGATATGCCGTAGGCGTAAACGTCTCCACCCTGCCTAACACTGAACTCGGATGGGAGTACTCCAAGAACTGGAACTTCGGCGTTGACTTCTCGCTCTTCAGCGGACGACTCTCAGGTACTGCCGAATACTACATCCAGAACACCGAGAACCTCCTCATGAGCGTCAACCTCCCGAGCACCACCGGCGTCACCAGCTACATGGCCAACGTGGGCAAGACGCGCAACAAGGGCTTCGAGCTCTCCCTCAACGGCGTCATCTTCGACAATAAGAATGGCTGGACATGGGAAGCCGGCTTCAACTTCACCACCAACAAGAACGAACTCGTTGAGCTGGCATCCGGCGCTACTCGCGACGAGAGCAACTGGTGGTTCGTCGGAGAGCCTATCAACGTCATCTACGACTACGAGAAGATTGGCATCTGGCAGACGGACGAAGAAGAGGTGCGCAAGATTGCAGAGCCGGGCGGCAACGCCGGCATGATAAAAATCAAGTACAACGGCGACTACGACGCTAACGGCAACCCAACCCGCGCCTACAGCGAGGAAGACCGTCAGATTATGAAGGTAGACCCAGACTGGGAGGGTGGTTTCAACACCCGCGTGGCTTACAAGAACTGGGACCTCTCCCTCGTGGCTTCCTACCGTCACGGCGGCACGCTCATCAGCACCATCTACGGTTCGCAAGGTTACCTCAACATGCTCACCGGCCGTCGTAACAACATCGACGTAGACTACTGGACCGAGGACAACCCGACCAATGCATATCCAAAACCAGGCGGCATCGAAAGCTCCAACAATCCAAAGTACGGCAACTCGCTGGCATACTTCAGCGGCTCGTACCTCAAGATTCGTACCATCACACTCGGCTACAACTTCAGCGGACAGTGGATGAAGCACGCCGGCATCAGCAAGCTGCGCCTCTACGCTACCGTACAGAACCCGTTCGTGCTCTTCTCGCCATACCACAGCGAGTCTGGCATGGACCCGGAGACAAACTCATACGGTAACGAGAACCAGGCTGTCACCTCTTTCTACAAGTCCAACCTACTCGTCGTGGGCTACAACACTCCGTCCACACGCAACTTCCTCTTCGGAATGAACGTGACATTCTAAGCACAACTGAAGTCAACTAACTATTAAACCTAGACAACAATGAGAATCCATAATACAAAACTGGCAGCGGGACTGCTCGCACTCGGACTCACACTGACTGGTTGCTCCGACGTGCTCAACGAGACAAACCGTGAAGGCTACACCCCTGAATACTTCAAGACAGAAGAGGGCGTGAAGGCCGGCATCACATCACTCTACGCCAACCTGCGCTACTACTGGGGCAACGGCTACTGGCTCATCGCCACGGAAGAAGGCACCGACGAATACACCTACGGACACGGCGGCAACAACAATGACTATCCTATCGACATGACCGAACAGGTGCTCAACTCGTCCAACTGCCGCGCTGACGTGCTCTGGACCTACGCCTTCCCAGACATCAACACCGCCAGCGGCGTGATAGAGAACGGAGAGGCTGCAGGCATCGAAGCCAGCCTGATTGCAGAGGCACGCTTCTTCCGCGCTCTGGACTACTTCGAACTCGTACAGACCTTCGGCGGCGTCCCGCTCGACCTCGGTTCGGGCGAACTCAAGTCCAACACCACGGCAAAACGCACCTCCGTGCGCAACACCGTGCCTGAGGTGTACACCAAAGCCGTCTTCCCCGACTTGAAGACTGCCCTGGAGAACCTCCCCGACAAGGGACGCGTCACCGGCGGCGTGACGAAGACCGCCGCACGACTGGTACTCTCTAAGGCGTACCTCACATACGGATGGTGGCTGCAGAACCCGAACAACATCCCTACCTACCCGGAATGCTCACGCACCGACCCGGACGGACATGACGCTCAGTGGTACTTCCAGCAGGCTTACGACCTTGCCGTTGAGGCCATCAACAACCCCGCTGGCTTCGGACTCCAGAAGTCCTTCTACGACGTAAATGTAGGTTCCAACGACCGCAACAACGAGATTATCCTCTATGCCGACCACAACGGCGACAACAACTATTACGACGGCGGCACCAACTACGACTGGGCCAACGGCAACGCTCCCGGCAACTTCGCACGCTGGATGTGCCGCTGGGACTACACCTACCTCGAGACCTCCCGCGACCAGTCCTCCTGGAAGTCCTTCCGCTCAGTACAGCGCGAAGCAGTGCAGGGCAAGGACCGCCCATGGAAGCAGATGGCAACACCTATCGAGGTCATGACGAAGACCTTCGCCGAGAAGAAGATGGACTCACGCTTCGACGGCACCTTCGCGTACCAGTTCCGCAGCAACATGGACAAGGCGAAGCCTACTTATGCTCTGGACGACGGCACAAAAGTCACCATCACGGCCGGCTACAACGCCAACAACCTGCCTGTTGCCGCACAGGACTCCATCCTCACCTTCATTGACGACGAGGAAGCAGAAGGCATCGTATATCCACAGGCTGGCGTTACGAACGCTGCTGGCAACGGAGAAACAGCCGCAGGATACAGCAACGTCGGAGCAGGCGTTCTCCCCGGACGCGCCGACTGGGTCATCGCAGCAAGCGGCATCAGCCGTTATGCTTGGCTCAACAACTGGAAGAACGGCATCTACCGTACTGACAACGGTGACGGTCTGGGCAAGCCTAACGGCGACAGCCCGCGCCCGTATCCCATCCTGAAGTTCTCCGAGTTCTACTTCATCGCTGCCGAAGCTGCCGTGAAGGGAGCCACGACAACGGGCCAGTGGACAGCGCGCAACCTCATCAACGTGATACGCGGACGTGCTGGCGTATGGACGTACGACAACAACCGCCAGCGTGAGAAGACCGCCGACTACAGCGAGGAGATGAAGGCTGCCACACCGCAAACCATCACAATCGACTACATCCTTGCCGAACGTTCACGCGAGTTCTTCGGAGAGGGCTACAGATGGTGGGACCTCGTACGCACACAGACTTGGAAGGAAGTGGCAGGCACATACACCATCTGCGGTAAGAACGCAGGCGACCACAAACCAGAAACCTGGACCCGTACCCTCATCACTCCCGAGAAGTACCTGCGCCCTATCCCACAGGCACAGATTGACGCTCTGGAGATGTCTGAAGCAGAAAAAGCTGCATACCAGAACCCAAGCTATTGAGTATTTCATTATAAAACGATTGAGGGGACGTGTCTTTGCGACACGTCCCCTCTTTTTTTACCACAATGCCCGCGCCGTGGGCATCTTGTTACCACGGCGCGGGCATCGAGTTCTCACGGCGCGGGCATCGTATGCCCACTTAGTGGGGACAAGCGAGGGACTTTTCAGTTGCCCTTACCCAAGTCTGTCTTGATGAATTCGAGGAGTTTCTCCACGGCATTTGCCTCTGGAATGGCTTTCTCGATGCACTCCTTACCTTTATATAAGGATATCTTTGCCGGTCCTGCTCCCACGTAGCCGTAGTCGGCATCAGCCATCTCGCCTGGACCGTTGACGATGCATCCCATGATGCCTATCTTCAGCGTGGCGAAACGGGGGTCGGTCTTGGCAGCTTCTGCTACGGCATTCTTTATGCGGGCTATGGTGCCCTGAAGGTTGTAGAGCGTTCGGCCGCAACCGGGGCATGAGATGTACTCCGTCTTGGTGAAGCGTACGCGGGCTGCCTGCAGTATGGCGTCGGCAAGTTCGGGGCATGGTGTGCCGTTGTTGGTGACGACAAGTTCGTGCGCCTTGCCGTCGATGAGGATGGCACCGGCTGCCATGGCTGCCTTCAGCTGGAGGTCTTCAGTGGAGGATTCATGGAAGTCGAGGCGCAGCGTGTCGTTCTCTATCCGGGCGTTCTCGCGCAGTGCGGCACACTCGTCGATAAAGCTGACGAGGCGGCGCGCCACGGGAATCTCGCACTCGGGTTCTTCGGAGAGGGAGACGCGGATGGTGTCGCCGATGCCCTCTGTGAGCAGTGCGCCGATGCCTACGGCGGACTTGATGCGTCCGTCCTCGCCCTCGCCGGCTTCGGTGACGCCGAGGTGGAGCGGATAGTGCATGTCCTCCTTGTCCATAGCCTCAACGAGGAGGCGTACGGAGGTGACCATGACGACGGTGTTGCTCGCCTTGATGGAGAGGACGATGTCGCTGAAGTTCTCACGGCGGCAGATGCGCAGGAACTCCATGCACGACTCTACGATGCCTGCCGGGGTGTCGCCGTAGCGCGACATGATGCGGTCGGAGAGGCTGCCGTGGTTCACGCCGATGCGGAGTGCCGTATGGTGTTCGCGGCATATCTGGAGGAGGGGCAGCAGGCGCTGCTCTATCTTCTGTAGTTCGGCGGCGTACTCTTCGTCGGTGTACTCGAGTTTCTTGAACGTGCGTGCCGGGTCGACGTAGTTGCCGGGGTTGATTCGCACCTTCTCGCAGTGCCGGGCAGCGATGTCGGCGACGTTGGCGTTGAAGTGCACGTCGGCAACGAGGGGTGTCATGATGCCTTCCGCCTTTAGGGCGGCGGAGATGTTGGCCATATTCTCTGCCTCGCGGCGGCCCTGCGTGGTGAGGCGCACCAGTTCGCCTCCTGCACTGATGATGCGCTTTGCCTGCTGGACGCAGGCGGCGGTATCGTTGGTGTCGGTAGTGGTCATCGACTGCACGCGGATGGGGTTGGTGCCGCCTATCTCGATGCAGCCGACGCGGGTTACGGATGTCGGGCGTCTTTCCATTAGTTGCACTTGTACGTATATTTTATCTCGGCGAGGTCCTTGTTTGCCTTTTCTATCTTGGCTCCAAGCCCTGCCTTGTAGGTCTTCAGTCGCTGTGCTATGTCGGCATCGCCAAGGGCGAGCATCTCCATGGCAAGGATGGCAGCGTTCATGGCTCCGTTCACTCCGACGGTGGCAACGGGTATTCCCGGCGGCATCTGTATGATGGAGAGCATGGCGTCGAGTCCGTCGAGCATTCCCTTGATGGGCACACCGATGACGGGCAGTGTGGTGCTGGCGGCTATGACACCGGGCAGTGCGGCAGCCATGCCTGCGGCGGCTATGATGACGCGTATGCCGCGGCTCTCTGCCGAGCGTGCAAACTCTTCCACGGCATCAGGAGTGCGGTGTGCCGAGAGTGCGTTGACTTCGAAGGGCACTTGCTGCTCGTCGAGAAACTTCATTGCTTTTTCCATAACGGGCAGGTCGCTGGTGCTGCCCATGATAATGCTTACGAGTGGGGTCATAATAGTATATCGTATTTGTTGTCGTTAGTGTTGTTATACATGACGGAAGGTGCTCTCTAACAGAGTAGTACGGTGGTGAAGCCAGTGGCACTGCCCAGCAGGAAGCCGCCGACGACCTCACCGAGGGTGTGCTGGCGGAGGAGCATACGTCCTGTGCCGACGATGCCGGCGAGGATGATGAGGATGCAGGTCCACCATAGTGGATTGAAGCCGAAGATGATGGAGAAGGCGACCAAGCAGCCCATCGTGCCGCCGATGGCTGCCGTATGGGTGGATATCTTCCAGAAGTTGTTGGTCAGGGCGCAGAGTATCTGCACGGCGATGGCCGCCACGACAATACTGCTCATGAAGTAGGGCACGTGGAGCAGGTTGAGCAGGTAGAAGCAGAGGAAGTAGCAGGCTATGGAGATGACGTACGGCACCATGCGTTCCTCGCGCGAGAAGACGTGCCAGATGTGCCAGCCCTGGTAGTGGCGGTAGATGCGGATGAGGTAGGTGGGGGCCATCACGGTGCACGTATATATAAGTAGCAGCACGGTGAGTTTGTACGTCAGCGGGAGCATGCGCATGTAGCTGAGCGCAAAGAGGGCTATCTGTCCCATGAGGGGCAGATAGAAGGGTGTGAAGACGATGCTGACGTAGCGGGCTATCGTCAGAAGTACTCTTTGGTTCATTTTGTTTTTGCCTTATGCTCTTTATTTTCTCAGTACTGAGGTGGGGATGCCCATCTGCTCGCGGTATTTCGCCACGGTGCGGCGTGCTATGGGGAATCCTTGCTTCTTCAGTTCGGCGGCGAGTTTGATGTCCGAGAGCGGACGGCGCTTGTCCTCGGCGTCGATGAGGTCGCGCAGTGCCGCCTTTATCTTTTTGGTGGAGACCTCCTCTCCGTCGCCTGTGGCGTATCCGTCGGCGAAGAAGTCCTTGAGGGACTTGATGCCCCATGGTGTCTCAGCGTATTTTGCACGGCAGACGCGCGAGATGGTGGAGATATCGAAGCCGGTGCGCTCTGCCACGTCGCGCAGGGTCATGGGCAGGAGGTCGGACTCGTCGCCGGTGAGGAAGTATTTCTTCTGCAGGTGTACGAGGGCCTGCATCGTGGCGCACATGGTGCGCTGGCGCTGCTGTATTGCGTCGATGAACATTCGCGCGCTGTTCACCTTCTGCTGGGCGTAGAGGAGTGCCTCCTTGTCGCTGCGCGTCATGCTGGCGGGGTTCTGGCGATAGCCGCTTATCATATCTTCGAAGTCGCGCGAGACGTGCAGCTCAGGCAGGCGGCCTTTGTTCATGGTGAAGCTGACGGCTCCCTGGCCTTCGTTGGCGTTGGGGTCTATGTCGACGGTGAAGTCGGGCGTCACCTGCTGTGTATTGCGCCCCATCGTCTCACCCAGGGCGGCACCGGGGCGCGGGTTGAGGCGGCATATCTCGGCGAAGACTTCCTTGGCGGTGGCATCGCTCATGTGCATGCGCTGCTGCACGGCGGCCCAGTGTTTTCGCGAGAAGTCGCTCCAGTAGGAGTCGATGACGGTGTGCATCAGTTTGGTGATGGCGGAGGGTTTGCGGCGCAGCACCTGTATGAGCAGACACTGCTGCAGGGACTGTGCGCCGATGCCGGCGGGGTCGAAGGACTGCAGCACGGTGAGCACGCGCTCCACGTCGTCCTCGCTGATGTCGAGGTATTCGCTGATGGCTATCTCGTCGCAGAGCGAGGAGAGGTCCTTGCGCAGGAGGCCGTCGCTGTCGAGGGAACCGATGAGGTAGTCCATGATTATCTCCTGCTGCTCGGTGAGCGACTGCTCGCGCACCTGGTTGTGGAGGTAGTCGTAGAACGACTCGGCGTTGCCGTAGACACGCTCTTCCTGGTCAGCGTCGGGGTCGTGGTTGTTGGCACGCTCGTAGTTGGACGTGGGGAGGCGGTCGTCGCTGTCGAGGGCGTCGAGGGCGCTGTCCAGCTCGTCGCGCCGCTCCTCCTGGGCTGTCTTCTCGTTGAAGTCGTCCGTGGTGTCGCCGTCCTGCGGGCTGTCGAAGCTGTCGTCGGAGCCGTACGTCTCGTCGTCGGAGCCGCCGTCGCTCTCCAGTGCGGGGTTGACATCCATCTCGGACTGGACGTTCTGCTCAAACTGTGTCAGCGGCATTTCTATCATGCGCACTACCATTACCTGCTGCGCCGTAAGACGCTGCACCTGTTGCTGTTCGAGCCTTTCCTCCTGTGTCTGTATAAGTTCTTGTGCCATTTGCGGAGCAAAATTACGCTTTTTCCCCCAAACCGCCAAAGTTTATCGATTAAAAAAGCATTATAATAGTTGCATTAGTAATGTTCAAAAAATAACTTGAGCAGGTTTTGTACCTGTACGGGCTGAAAGCCCAACCACTCCATAGCCCAGGGCAACGCCCTGGGTTTCGTTTGC
>CAVCKM010000142.1:0-19725 GCA_963602765.1 Alistipes putredinis
GTCTTGGATACAAGAACGATATCGTTAACGTAAAGCCTGGCTACGGCCGCAACTATCTCATCCCTACAGGCAAGGGCGTAATAGCTTCTGCTTCTGCAAAGAAGGTGCTCGCTGAGAACCTCAAGCAGCAGGCTCACAAGCTCGCCGCCATCCTCGCTGCCGCTCAGAAGGAGGCAGAGGCACTCAACGGTGTCTCTCTCACCATCGAGAGCAAGGTAAGCGCTACTGGTGCTCTCTACGGTTCTGTAAACGCAGGCATCGTAGCTGCTGAGCTCGCCAAGAAGGGCATCGAAGTTGACCGCAAGCGCATCGTGATGAAGGACATCAAGACTGTAGGCGACTACACCGCTACTGTCATCTATCACAAGGAAGTTAAGGTAGAGCTGCCTATCAGCGTTGTTGCTGAGAACGCACCTGCTGCTCCTGCTGCAGAAGAAGCTCCTGTCGCAGAGGCTGCTACTGAGGCCGCTGCAGAGTAATTGCACTCAAACTCTGACAGTAGAGTCGTAAGCTCTACATCAACATAAAAAGACAAAAGAAGGTTCCGATTACCTCACACCAAAAATATTTGAGTGCGGTAAACGGAACCTTTTTGCATTTCTAGCAATATAACTGAACCTATAACCGCCCGGAACGAAACGACAACGGAACGGGCAAAACTGTAACCACCAAAAACAACTCGACAACAATGAAAGCATTTGTATTCCCAGGACAGGGTGCCCAGTTCTCAGGTATGGGCAAAGACTTGTACGAAAATAACGCCAAGGCGAAGGAACTTTTCGACAAAGCAAACGAAATCCTTGGCTTCGAGATAACAAAGATAATGTTCGAAGGCACTGCCGAAGAACTGAAGCAGACAAAGGTGACACAGCCTGCCGTGTTCCTCCACTCCGTAATATCCGCCATCTGCCTCGGCGACGCATTCGACGCTGAGATGGTAGCAGGCCACTCACTGGGCGAGTTCTCTGCACTCGTAGCTGCCGGAGCACTCTCCTTCGAGGACGGACTGAAGCTCGTCTCACAGCGCGCACAGGCCATGCAGAAGGCTTGCGAAGCTGCACCTTCCACTATGGCGGCCATCATCGCACTGCCAGACGAGAAGATAGAGGAAATCTGCGCCAGCATCTCAAAGGAAGGCAACGTCGTCGTACCGGCCAACTACAACAACCCCGGTCAGCTCGTCATCTCCGGAAACATCGAGGCGGTCAACGCTGCCTGCGAGGCTCTCAAGGAAGCCGGTGCAAAGCGCGCACTCGTACTCCCTGTAGGCGGAGCGTTCCACTCGCCACTCATGCAGCCGGCAAAGGACGAGCTGCAGGCTGCCATCGAGGCTACAACATTCTCCACACCGCGCATCCCCGTATACCAGAACGTGGACGCCAAGGCACACACCGATGCTGAGGAGATAAAGCAGAACCTCATCGCACAGCTCACAGCTCCTGTGAAATGGACATACGAGGTGCAGCAGATGATAAAGGACGGCGCTACGGACTTCGTAGAGTGCGGCCCGGGCAAAGCACTCCAGGGCATGATTATGAAGATTGCAAAAGGCATAGAGGGTATCACTATCTCCGGCATCGCATAATTCCCATGAACAAGAAACCGATAATTTACCAAGTTTTCACACGCCTGTACGGCAACCGCAACATAACGTGCAAGAAATGGGGCACGGAGGACGTGAACGGCTCAGGTAAGTTCAACGACTTCACCACCGAAGAGCTGGAGCACATCAAGCAGCTGGGCGTCACGCACATCTGGTTCACCGGAGTGCTGCGACACGCCACTCAGACGGACTACCGCCAGGCTGACCCGAACATCCCCACTCAGCACCCCGCTGTAGTGAAGGGTATCGCCGGTTCGCCCTACGCCGTCTGCGACTACTACGACGTAGACCCGGCACTCGCCGTCGACGTCAAGAACCGCAAGGAGGAGTACAAGGCTCTCGTCAAGCGTTGCCACGATGCAGGACTGCGCGTCATCATGGACTTCGTGCCAAACCACGTGGCACGCCAGTACAAGTCCGTCGCCAAGCCGGAAGGCGTGAAGGACCTTGGCGAGGACGACAACCCGAACAACGGCTTCGACCCGCAGAACAACTTCTACTACTGCCCGGGCGAGACGTTCGCTCCCGAGTTTGACCTCACCTACGGCACGTACAACCCGTGGGAGAGCGGCATACGCCCTGTAGAGCCTTACCACGAAGAACCTGCCAAGTCCACAGGCAACGACTGCTTCTGCAACCACCCGGGGAGGAACGACTGGTACGAGACCGTAAAGCTAAACTACGGCAAGGACTACTGGACACAACAGGGACACTACGACCCCATCCCCGACACGTGGAAGAAGATGACCGACATACTGTGCTACTGGAAAAAAGAAGCACAGGTGGACGGATTCCGATGCGACATGGCGGAGATGGTGCCGACGGACTTCTGGAGCTACGCCACCGGCATAGTGAAGAAGAAATTCCCCAGGACCTTCTTCATCGGCGAGGTGTACGACCCAAGCCAGTACCGCAACTATCTGGCCGCCGGTTTCGACTATCTGTACGACAAAGTGGGCATGTACGACACCATGCGCAACGCCATCTGCGGCAACGGATGGACAAGGGAAATCACCCGAGCATGGATTTCAACGCACGACATCGTTGACCACATGCTCTACTTCCTCGAAAACCACGATGAGCAGCGCATCGCCAGTGACTTCTTCGCAGGAGACGCACGCAAGGCCATACCGGGACTCGTCGTGTCGGCGCTGCTCAACAAGTGCCCGTTCATGATCTACGCGGGAGAAGAGTACGGCGAGCGCGGCATGGACGAGGAGGGATTCTCAGGCAAGGACGGACGCACCACCATCTTCGACTACTGGTGCATCGACACCCTGTGGCGCGCAGCCAACGACAAGCTCACCGACGACGAGAAGGCTCTCTACGACATGCACCGTCGCATCCTGAACGTAGCACGCACGGAGAAAGCCGTCGACGGCAGCTTCTACGACCTCATGTACGCCAACCAGTCTTCGGACTACTTCAGCCACCAGCACAACTTCGTGTTCCTGCGCAAGAACGGAAAAGAGGTACTGCTCGTCGTGTGCAACTTCTCGGGAGAACCGATGGACGTAGAAGTGTGCGTGCCTCACCACGCCATGGACTTCATGGGCATCACGGAGAAACGCTACACCGCCACCGACCTGCTCACGGACGAAAAGGCGCAGTTCAATCTGCGAGGCAACGGCAACCTCAAGATGTCGCTCCCGGCATACGGCGCACGCATCTGGAAGTTCGTTGACCGTCCGAAAAACGACAAAAAGTAAACAAACACCAATCATAACACACAAATGGAAAAAGTAATCCTTACCGGAGACCGCCCCACGGGCAAACTGCACATAGGCCACTACGTCGGCTCACTGCGCCGCCGCGTGGAACTGCAGAACTCCGGCGAATACGATAAAATCTTCATCATGATTGCCGACGCACAGGCTCTGACCGACAACGCCGACAACCCAGAGAAGATTCGCCAGAACGTCATCGAAGTGGCACTCGACTACCTCTCGGCAGGTCTCGACCCCGAGAAGACAAACATCTTCATACAGAGTGCCGTGCCGGAGCTGACAGAACTGACATTCTACTATATGAACCTCGTCACCGTTCAGCGTCTGCAGCGCAACCCCACCGTCAAGTCGGAGCTGGAGATGCGCAAGTTTGAGGGCGGCACACCAACGGGTTTCTTCTGCTACCCCATCTCACAGGCTGCAGACATCACACTCTTCAAGGCTACCACAGTACCTGCCGGAGAAGACCAGAAGCCTATGCTCGAGCAGACAAACGAGATAGTACGCCGCTTCAACCACGTCTACGGCGAGACTCTCGTGGAACCACGCATCCTCCTTCCTGACAACGCAGCATGCCTGCGCCTGCCTGGCACGGACGGCAAGGCAAAAATGTCCAAGTCGCTTGGCAACTGCATCTACCTCTCGGACACGGCGAAGGAGCTGAAGAAGAAAATCAACTCCATGTACACCGACCCGGAGCACATCCACATCGAACAGCCGGGACATCTGGAGGGAAACACCGTCTTCATCTATCTCGACGCTTTCTGCACCGACGAGGACTTCGCACAGTTCCTGCCTGAGTACAAGAACCTCGACGAACTGAAGGAGCACTACACCCGCGGCGGACTGGGCGACGGCACTTGCAAGAAGTTCCTCTACAACGTGCTCAACTCACGTCTTGAACCCATGCGCGAACGCCGCCACTACTGGGAGCAGCGCATCCCGGAGGTCTACGAGATTCTGAGAAAAGGTACAGAAGCCGCACGCGAGCGTGGCATCAAGACCCTCGAAGAAGTACGCCACGCCATGCGCATCGACTACTTCGACGACAAGGAGCTAATAGAACAACAAACCAAAATGTACGCAGCAAAATAATGCATAATTCTTAATGCATAATTAATAATGTGGCTAATACTCGCATTCGTCTCTGCAGCCCTGCTGGGCTTCTATGACGTATTCAAAAAGACATCACTTAAGGAGAACGCCGTCATACCGGTGCTTCTCCTTAATACTTTGTTCTCCAGCATCATATTCCTGCCCTTCATCTGGCTGTCGCATACTGGAGCCATAGCGGACGACTCGCTCTTCCACTGTGCCGACTACGGGTGGGACGGCCATAAGTACATCCTGCTCAAGTCGTGCATCGTACTGTCCTCCTGGCTCTTCGCATACTTCGGGCTGAAGAACCTGCCGCTCACCATCGTCGGACCTATCAACGCCACGCGCCCCGTCATGGTGCTCGTCGGCGCCTTCGCCTTCTTCGGCGAGAGGCTGAACCTGTGGCAGTGGCTCGGTGTCGTTGCCGCACTCGTCGGCATCAGTCTGCTGAAACAGACGAGCAAGAAGGAAGGCATCACGTGGGGACACAACAAGTGGATATACTTCACCATCCTCGCCAACGTACTCGGAGCCGTCTCCGGACTCTACGACAAGTTCCTCATGGCATCGCCGGAAAACGGCGGCGTCGGTATGGACAAGATAGCCGTACAGTCGTGGTACAACATCTACCAGTTCGGCATGATGGCGGTCATCCTCGCACTGCTCTGGTGGCCTAAGCGCAAGCAGACAACACCATTCCACTGGCACTGGACCATACCGCTCATCAGCATCTTTCTCTCCGCAGCCGACTTCGTGTATTTCTACGCCCTCAGTCTGGACGGAGCGATGATAAGCATCGTGTCGATGATCCGCCGAGGGTCCGTTGTTGTCAGCTTCCTCTGCGGAGCCATGTTCTTCCGCGAGAAGAACCTCAAGGCAAAGCTGCTCGACCTGCTGCTCGTGCTGCTCTCCATGCTACTGCTATACGTAGGATCAAAGTAACAACACCCCCCCCAACCATATATATTTATGAGAGGTATATTCAACCGTACAGAACTACTGCTGGGCAAAGACGGTCTGGCACGTCTGCAGGACACACACGTCATCATCCTTGGCGTAGGAGGTGTCGGGTCATGGTGCGCCGAGAGTCTCATACGCTCGGGCATCGGACACCTCACCGTCGTGGACAGCGACCGCGTCTGCGTCACCAACGTCAACCGCCAACTCATGGCCACCACAAAGACCGTAGGACAGGTGAAGGTCAACGCCCTGCGCGAACGTCTGCTCGAAATAAACCCCGATGCCGACATACAGGCGATACAAGAGATCTACAGCGAAGAGACAAACGACCTCTTCCACTTCGAAGAGTACGACTACATCATCGACTGCATCGACTCCCTAAAGGACAAGATGGCCCTGCTGCTCAACGCCACACAACACCGCGCCACGGTATTCTCCTCCATGGGCGCGGCACTCAAGCTGGACCCCACACAGATAAAGGTGGCAGAATACTGGAAGGTACGCGGCTGTCCGCTCGGAGCGGCACTCCGCAAGAAGATGAAGCGCGCCAAGGTAAAGCCTGCCAAACCTGTGCTCTGCGTCTACTCCGAAGAGCTACTGGAGAACCAGGGACAGAGCACGGCATGCGGCACGGCACACTGCCTTTGTCCGAAAGCCAAAGCCGGGGCTGCCGCCAGCGGAAGGGCCGACCTGGAGAACCACGAGTGGTGCTCGTCCAAGGCACAGATAAACGGTACACTACCACACATCACCGCCATCTTCGGCTTCACCCTCGCCGGACTCGTCGTACAGGACATCATGCGCCCGTAGAGTGCCAAATCATTAAAAATAGAAAGGAAATAAGGGATATACCAAAATAATTTATTACCTTTGCACGCACAAACATACAAAACATTAACAAAATAGCGGGATGCAGACAAAAGCCCGCATATAAAGTATTCAGAATTATGCTAAGAATTGCAGTTCAGTCAAAGGGACGCCTCTACGAGGACACCATGAACCTCCTTAAAGAGACAGGTATCAAGATAAACAGCGCACGCCGCACACTGCTTGTGCAGTCTGCCAACTTCCCGTTGGAAGTCCTCTACCTCCGCGATGACGACATCCCAGAGTGCGTCGCCAGCGGCGTTGCAGACATCGGCATCGTCGGCGAGAACGAATTCGTAGAGCGCGGCGAGGATGCCAACGTCGTGAAGCGTCTCGGCTTCTCTAAGTGCCGTATCTCCCTCGCCATCCCCGAGGACATCGACTACCCCGGCGTAAAGTGGTTTGACGGCAAGAAGATCGCCACCTCTTACCCTAACATCCTCAAGAAGTTCGCAAAGGAGAACAACATCAACATCGACATACACGTCATCCAAGGCTCCGTAGAGATAGCACCGGGCATCGGACTTTCTGACGGCATCTTCGACATCGTAAGCTCAGGTTCTACCCTCGTCAGCAACAAGCTGAAGGAGGTTGAGGTCGTCATGAAGAGCGAGGCACTGCTCATCGGCAACAAGGAACTGGCACCGGAGAAGCAGGCCGTACTCGACGAGTTCCTCTTCCGCGTCAAGTCCGTCCTCGTGGCTGACGACAAGAAGTACGTCCTCATGAACGCACCTACGGACAAGGTGAACGACATCCTTGCCATCCTCCCCGGCATCAAGTCGCCCACGATTCTCCCACTCGCTACAGAGGGTTGGACTTCAATCCACTCCGTCGTAGACCAGAAGCACTTCTGGGAAATCGTCGGTCAGCTGAAGGCTGCCGGCGCTGAAGGCATCCTCGTACTGCCTATCGAAAAGATGATACTGTAGTTTCGTTCGTTGACAACTGAACAACCAAACAACAATGAACATAATAAAATACCCCGCCACCTCCGACTACGCTGCAATCTGCGAGCGACCACACATGGACACCTCGCAGCTTAACGCAACAGTAGCGGGAGTATTGGCAGACATAAAGCAGAACGGCGACGCTGCCGTCATCGCATACGAAGAAAAGTTCGACCACGTCAGTCTGTCGCAACTCGCCGTCACCGACGAAGAGATTGCAGAGGCCGAGACCCTTGTGTCAGACGAACTGAAGTCAGCCCTCGAGCTGGCACACGAGAACATTGCCAAGTTCCATGCCGCACAGAAGTTCGAAGGCACACGCGTGCAGACAGCTCCCGGCGTGGAGTGCTGGCAGAAGAGCGTTGCCATCGAAAAGGTAGGACTGTACATCCCAGGCGGTACTGCCCCACTCTTCTCCACCGTACTGATGCTTGCCACACCTGCCAAGATTGCCGGGTGCAAGGAGATAGTCCTCTGCACTCCGCCAAACAGAGAAGGCAAGGTGAACCCTGCCATCCTCATGGCAGCAAAGGTGGCTGGCGTGAGCCGCATCTTCAAGGCTGGCGGCGTACAGGCTATCGGTGCTTTGGCTTACGGCACGGAGAGCGTACCTAAGGTGTACAAAATCTTCGGTCCCGGCAACCAGTTCGTCATGGCCGCCAAGCAGCAGGTATCGCTGCACGATGCCGCCATCGACATGCCGGCCGGACCTTCGGAAGTCTGCGTCATCGCCGACGAGACGAGCAATCCCGTCTTCGTTGCAGCCGACCTCCTGTCGCAAGCAGAGCACGGCACCGACTCGCAAGTCATCCTCATCTCCACATCAGAAGACATGCTCAACGCCGTCATCAAGGAGACAGAGACACAGCTCGCTGCACTGCCACGCCACGAGATAGCCGAGAAGACACTAGAGAACTCGCAGTTCGTCCTCGTACACGACAAGGACGAGGCCATGGCACTCAGCAACGCCTACGCACCCGAGCACCTCATCATCGCCACGGCAGACTACGCCGAACTGGCGGAGAAGGTGGTCAACGCCGGCTCAGTATTCCTTGGCAACTACGCATGCGAATCTGCAGGAGACTATGCCAGCGGCACAAACCACACACTGCCGACACACGGCTACGCACTGGCATACAACGGTGTCAACCTCGACTCGTACAACCGCAAGGTGACCTTCCAGCACCTCACCGAGGAGGGAGTACGATCCATCGGTCCGGCTGTAGTATGCATGGCCGAGAACGAACAGCTGGAAGCACACGCCAACGCCATGCGTCTGCGCGTGAAACAACTAAACGACTAAGCGCAACCAAATGACAAAGGACGAGCTCCTGCTACTCATCAGGGACAAAGACAGTGAGATGACGCTTCAAGAGAAGCTTCGTCTCACTGTACTTTTAAGTATACCTGCCATCATAGCACAGGTGTCATACGTCCTGATGCAGATGATCGACTCCGCAATGCTCGGACACCTCAGCACCGACGACGCCGCCGCCGTGGGACTCGTTTCCACCACCATCTGGCTCTTCGGCGGGCTCACCTCCGCCTTCTCCGCCGGATTCTACGTGCAGGTGGCACACTGCGTCGGGGCAAACAACATCTACGGGGCACGCCGCGTCATACGCCAGGGACTGGCAGCAGGACTGTCGTTCGGACTCGCACTGGCAGCCGTCGGCTTTCTCGTCTCCCCACACCTGCCCCACTGGCTCGGAGCCACCGAGCGCATCTGCGCCGCCTCTACGGAATACTTCCAGATATTCTGCTGCGGACTGCCCATCATCATCGTAAACAGCCTCGCCGCAGGATGCCTGCGCTGCAGCGGCAACGTCAAGATACCGTCCGCACTGCTCATCATGATGTGCGCGCTCGACGTCGTCTTCAACTACATCTTCATCTTCCTCTGCGACCTGCGTACGGCAGGTGCCGCATGGGGCACCCTCGTGGCGTATGCCACCTCTGCCGTACTTATGGTATACGCCCTCGTCATGAAGGACAAAGTGCTGGGATGGAAAGACCACACCTTCCTTTTGGAGCGTCCGCGCAAGAAGGTACTCCGCAAAGCCCTGAACATCGGATTCCCCATGTCGATGGACCGTTCGCTCATCTGCTTTGCACAGATAGCCATATCGGGCATCATCGCCCCGCTCGGCACGCTGGCCATTGCCGCCAACTCCTTCGCCATCAACGTGGAGAGCCTCTGCTACATGCCGGGATACGGCATCTCCGAAGCCGCCACCACACTCGTCGGACAGAGCAAAGGGGCAGGACGCCCACAACTGATGCGCAATTTCGCAGCCATCACCGTAACACTCGGCGTAATGGTCATGGCAGTGATGGGAGCCGTCATGTGGATATTCGCACCAGAGATGATGCAGTGGATTACGCCCGACACAGACGTGATACGCCTCGGCTCCGAGATACTGCGCATCGAGGCATGGGCTGAGCCAGGCTTCGCCGCCGCCATTGTGGCAAACGGAGTATTTATCGGCGCAGGCAAGACATTGGCTTCCAGCGTCATGAACCTCTTCAGCATCTGGGGCGTACGCGTCTCGCTCACCCTGTTGCTCGCACCAACATACGGACTGCATGGCGTATGGATTGCCATGGCGGCAGAGTTGTGTTTCCGTGGCACTATATTTGTATTCAGGCTTATAGCATTCCGTCACCGATGGACATCATAACCGTCCGTTCACACCCACAAAGGACTTTTTGGGAAAAACAACGGAAATCGAGGTAAGGACAAAACGGAGAAATCGCTGTAACTTTGCAACAGGCAATCTCAATAGTGTTACCTATATAATAATAAAGAGCAATGGAACTAATTAAGGAAAAGGAATTCGGCGGAGAGCGTCCACTCTACGCCTCCCACAACCTGCGACTGGAGAACGTCACCATACATCCGGGCGAATCAAGCATAAAGGAATGTTCAAACATCGAAGCTGAGGGGTGCACCTTCGAGGGCAAATACGTCTTCTGGGAGACACGAGGATTCAGCGTCAACAACTGCTACTTCGACGAACGCTCACGGTCGTCACTGTGGTACTCCTCCGACTGCCGCATGACGAACTGCCGGGTGGATGCGCCAAAACTGTTCCGCCGCATGCGCGGCATATACGTGGAGAACTGCCAGTTCACCAAAGGACAGGAGACGCTGTGGGACTGCGACGACATCACGCTGAAGAACGTCACAATCCAAGACTGCGACTACCTCTTCATGCACTCCCACGACATACGCATCGACGACTACCGCCAGGACGGCAACTACAGTTTTCAGTATGCCCGCAACGTAGAGATACACAATGCCGTCATCAACTCCAAAGACGCCTTCTGGGAAGCGGAGAACGTCACCCTCGTCGACTGCGAGGTAAACGGCGAGTACCTCGGCTGGTATGCCAAGAATATGCGCCTCGTACGCTGCCACCTGACTGGCGAACAACTCCTCTGCTACGTCGACGGTCTCACTCTGGAGGACTGCACCTTCGGCGAGGATGCCAACCTCCTCTTCGAATACTCTACCGTCAATGGCAACATCAAGGGCAATGTCACAAGCATAAAGAACCCGACATCCGGCCACCTTCACATAGAAGGCACCATTGGCGAACTTATTTTCGACAAAAACCAAAAGTCGCCTGCCGACGCTGTTATAGATACAGACTGTCGAATTTAATGTGCCAACCAATTTATTTTTAAGCATTATCAATTTGTGAACAAATGTGAACGAGGAGCGTATGCCCCTCGTTTTTTTTGTTTCATCTTTACATGATGGTTAAATCCGATTAACATACAGACTTTTTCTACAGTAGGCACACGTAGCAATATAAATAATGTGTACCTTTGCGAACGATATTATTACGGAAAAACTGATTATAAATTCAACCTATATAAACAATGTATAAAAAGAATGTTTATCTGAGCATCGCCGCACTTGCAGCCATTGCCACTTCCGCTGAAGCCAAGACATGGACGCTGGACGAATGTATCAATTACGCAATGGAGAACAACATCTCGCTGCAGAAGCAGGGCCTGACACGCCAAAGCTCACACGAAGATGTACTGTCTTCAAAGGCACAGCTCCTGCCATCGCTGTCCTTCTCTACCGGTCACAACGTATCATACCAGCCGTGGAAGGAAGACCAGGCTACCGTAACGAACGGACAGGTGGAAATGAGCAACACTTCCGTATCGTACTACGGCAACTACGGGCTCTCCGCCAACTGGACTGTATGGAACGGCAACCGCAACCGCAACCAGATAAAGTCATACAAGCTGCAGGAGAAAGCTGCCGAGCAGGACAGCCTCACGCAGGCTCTGCAACTGCAGGAGCAGATAGCACAGCTCTACGTGCAGATTCTCTATACGAAGGATGCCATCGAGGTGAACAAAAAGACGCTCGAGGCCGCAAAGGTGAACGAGGAACGCGGACTGGAGATGGTGAAGGTAGGCTCGATGAGCAAGGCTGACTGCTCGCAACTCTCTTCCACCCGCGCCCAGGACGAATACAACGTTGTACAGGCTGAGAGCAACGCACGCAACTACAAACGCCAGCTGAAAGCCCTACTGCAGATAACGGGCGAAGAGGAGTTCGACGTAGCCACACCACAGTCCACCGACGAGATGGCACTGGCTGCAATACCCTCCATGTCTGCCGTATACAATGCCGCCGTGGACAAGCGTCCGGAGATACGCTCAGCACAGATTTCGGTAGAACAGGCTGAGATACAGAAGAAGATAGCCAAGGCACAACGCGTACCGACCGTCTCGCTCAACGGATCTGTCAGCACCAGCACCAACACCCTGAGCGAAAACAAATGGGCCACACAGATGAAACGCAACCTCGGCGTGGGGGCAGGGGTCACCGTCTCGGTGCCTATCTTCGACCAGCGCCAGACAAAGACTGCCGTCAACAAGGCTGAGATACAGCGGCAGACTGCCATGCTCGATGTACGCGACAAGCAGACTTCACTCTACAGCACGATAGAGAACTACTGGATTGAGGCACAGAACAACCAGGCCAAGTTCAAGTCCGCCAAGGCAAGCACAGAGAGCGCACAGACCTCATACGACCTCCTCTCAGAACAGTTCAAGGTAGGTCTGAAGAACATCGTAGAGCTGCAGGAAGGCAAAACACGGCTCCTCACCGCCCAGCAGAACGAACTGCAAAGCAAATACATGACAATCCTCGACCTCAAAATGCTAGACTTCTATCAGAAATAAAAACCAGATATGAACAAGAAAAAAATAACCATCACCGTCGGCGTTGTAGCGGTCATTGCCATCGCCGCATGGTCCTTCTTCGGAGGCAAAAAGACTGAGCAGGTCAGCTATGCGACAGCTACCGTAGCCAAAGCAAACATCAGCACTACAGTAACAGCCACCGGCACCATCGAGCCTATCACAAGCGTCACAGTCGGTACGCAGGTGAGCGGTATCATCTCGCACATCTACGTTGACTACAACAGCATCGTAAAGAAGGGACAGGTCATTGCAGAACTAGACCGCACCACCCTACTCTCCGAACTTGCATCAGCAAAGGCACAGCTCTCAAGCGCACAGGCATCGCTGACCTACCAGAAGGCCAACTACGAACGCCAGAAGGCTCTCTATAACAAGGGGCTCATCTCTGCCAACGACTACGAGCAGGCACGCCTCACCTACGAGCAGGCAAAGCAGACCGTACACACCAGCACAGAGCAGGTGACAAAGGCACAGACTAACCTCGGCTACGCCACCATCACATCGCCTATCGACGGCGTGGTACTGGCGAAGTCTGTGGAAGAAGGCCAGACTGTGGCTGCGTCATACAACACCCCTGAGCTCTTCACCATAGCACAGGACCTCACACGTATGCAGGTAGTGGCAGACGTTGACGAGGCTGACATCGCAGACGTCCGCGTCGGCGAGCGCGTCACATTCACCGTAGACGCTTACCCGGACGACACCTTCAACGGCACCGTGACACAGGTGCGTCAGGAGGCTACCACCGAGAGCAACGTCGTGACATACGAGGTGGTCATCTCCGCCCCTAACGCTGACCTCAAGCTCAAACCGGGACTCACCGCCAGCGTCACCATCTACACCAAGGAACTCAAGGACGTAACGGCTGTGTCGGCAAAGGCTCTCAAGTTCACACCTAACGAGAAGCTCCTCACCAAAGACCAGAGCATCCAGGACTGCGACGCAAAGGCAAAGGTCTGGACACTTGAGAACAACGTCTTTAAGGCTCACGCCGTAACCACCGGCACCAGCGACGGCATCACCACAGAGATAAAGAGCGGAGCAAAGGTCGGCCAGAAGGTCATCACTGAATTCCGCATGGGAGCAGCCACGGAAGAGGAAAGCGACGGAGAGACAAACAGCAACCCCTTCATGCCAAAGCCACCATCAAAAAAGAACTCAGGCTCAAACAAGAAGTAAATAGGTCGTCACCTAGTTAACAGAGAACCCCTCTAAACCGTTCAATTCAATGAGTAACCAACAAACAAACCAAGCGCAGGGCGACAACCGCAAAGTCGTCATCGAACTCGACAACGTACGTCGCGAGTTCAAGGTCGGCTCTGAAGTCGTCAAGGCCCTGCGCGGCGTTTCCTTCAAGATATACGAGGGCGAATTCGTCACTATCATGGGTACGTCAGGTTCGGGCAAGTCTACGCTGCTCAACCAGTTGGGCTGCCTCGACACTCCCTCTTCCGGCGAATACTACCTCGATGGGGTCTCCGTGCGCACCATGTCGAAAAGCCAGCGCGCACGCCTCCGCAACCAGAAGATAGGCTTCGTCTTCCAGAACTACAACCTTCTGGCCAAGACGACCTCCGTGGAGAACGTGGAACTGCCCCTCATGTACAACGCCAAGTACAACGCCCAGCAGCGTCGCGAGGCAGCCGTCAGAGCCCTAGAAGCCGTAGGACTGGCCAACCGTCTTGACCACAAGAGCAACCAGATGTCAGGCGGTCAGATGCAGCGCGTGGCCATCGCACGTGCACTGGTCAACGACCCTGCCGTCATCCTTGCCGACGAGGCCACGGGTAACCTCGACACGCGCACCTCCTTCGAAATGCTCGTGCTCTTCCAGAAGTTGCACGCAGAAGGACGCACCATCATCTTCGTCACGCACAACCCGGAGATAGCGCAATACTCCTCACGCAACATCATGCTGCGCGACGGCAAGATACGCGAAGACGTCGTCAACGACAACATCCTCTCTGCCGCCGAAGCACTTGCCGCCCTCCCCGCTCCGCAAGACGACTAACCTCCTCACACGAGACTAAACAACACCCAATGAGCTTCATCAATCTTTTCAAAGTGGCTTTCAAAGCCATTGCCAACAATAAGTTCCGCTCGTTCCTCTCCATGCTCGGCATCATCATCGGCGTGGCAGCAGTGATCGTGATGATGGCCATCGGCCAGGGGTCCAAGGAGTCTATCCGCAAAGAACTATCCTCCATGGGCACCAACATCATCATGATACATCCGGGCGGCGACATGCGTGGCGGTGTCCGTCAGGACCCCTCCTCCATGCAGACGTTGAAGATAGACGACTACGAGCGCATCAAGGCCGATGCAAAGTACATCGTACACATCTCACCCGAGGCTTCCTCCAGCGGTCAGGCAATCAACGGCAACAACAACACCTCCACCACACTCTACGGCGAGACGGAGGACTACCTCAGCATCAAGCAGTGGGAAGTGACCCAAGGCACCATCTTCACCGACGAGGACGTACGCAAGAGTGCCAAGGTCTGCGTTGTCGGCAAGACCGTCGTCGACGAGCTTTTCCCAGACGGACAGGACCCTATCGGCAAGACCATCCGCTTCAAGAGCATCCCCATCCGCATCATCGGCGTGCTGAAGAGCAAGGGCTACAACAACTTCGGCCAAGACCAGGACAACCTCATCATCGCCCCCTACACCACCGTCATGAAGCGTGTCACCGCACAGACGTACCTCAGCGGCATCACCTGCTCTGCCATATCGGAAGAGATGTCGGAAGATGCCGTAGACGAACTGACCACCATCCTGCGCGAACAGCATAAGCTGAAGGACGGCGACGAAGACAACTTCACCATACGATCCATGCAGGAGATGATGAACACGATGACCTCCACCATGGACACCGTGACACTCATCCTCGTCGTGGCAGCGGCCTTCTCGCTACTCGTTGCCGGCATCGGCATCATGAACATCATGCTCGTCAGCGTCACGGAACGCACTAAGGAAATCGGTCTGCGCATGTCCGTCGGCGCACGCGGCATCGACATCAGCAACCAGTTCCTCCTCGAGTCCATACTCATCTCCGTCACGGGCGGCATACTCGGCATCGGCGTAGGAGCACTGCTGTCCTTCGGGGCAAACCAGGTCTTCCACCTCCCTACATCCATACCACTATGGAGCATCGAGGTGTCCTTCCTCATCTGCACGTTCATCGGCGTATGCTTCGGATACTTCCCTGCACGCAAGGCTGCACGCATGGACCCTATAGAGGCTATCCGCTACGAATAAAAAGAGGAGCGAGCCTCAACACATTAGCCAATTTTTCTTAACTCTCTTCATAACTTATGGATAAGAAGCTCATAGCCGGAACAATCCTCTTCACCTTCGTCGTGCCCGTCATGTTCATGAGGCCCTTCGAAGAAACCAGTCTACTGGAATACCTCATGCAATGTTTCGTACCACTTACCATTGCACTGGTGTTTTGGGCAAACTACCTCTGGATTATTCCGCGCTATGACTTTAATCCCCGATTCAGACAACGTTTCATTGCACAGAACGCCATCCTCATGATGGTGTCCTGTGCAATTGTTGCTTTTTTGCACATCCTGGAATTTCATTATTTCTCTGACGCAGGAGTACGCCCCGGCCGTCCACCGATACGACTGGACACGCGGTTTTTTGTTCTCTGCGGTTTCAGAGACATCCTCAACTACTCCATTGCCATCGTCGTGGCATACAGCATCTGCCTGTCCAGCCACGCCGACACCCTGAAACGGAAACAACAGGAAACGGAAATGGCACGGCGCGATGCCGAACTACGCAGTCTGCGCAACCAGATATCCCCGCACTTCCTTCTAAATACCCTCAACAACATCTACGCCCTCTCAGCCATCTCCACCGAGCGCACACAGAGCGCCGTGATGCAACTGTCAAAGATGCTGCGCCACATGCTCTACGACAACCAGTCAGAGCAAGTGACACTGACCTCCGAAGCCAGCTTCATCAGTTCATACGTAGACCTCATGCGACTACGTCTGGCAAGCAACATCCACGTCGACACACACATCGACATCTCGCCGGACTCCCCCACGAAGGTGTCGCCCCTACTCTTCATCTCGCTCGTAGAGAACGCCTTCAAACACGGCGTATCGCCCACCGAGCCTTGCACCATCGACATCACGCTAACCGAGCAGCCAGGCACCTCCATCACGTGTGCCATAAAGAACTCCAACCACCCCAAACACTCCACCGACCGCTCCGGACACGGTGTCGGCATGACGCTGGTACAACAGCGACTCGACATGCTATACCCCGGACACTACACATGGACCAAAGGCATTGAAGCCGACGGACTGTACCACTCAACGATAGTTATCAATTCATAATACAGACAGACTAATATGACTTGCGCAATAATAGACGACGAACCTCTTGCTGCTGAACTTCTTGCCAGCTACGCACAAAAAACAACATTCCTCGACCTCATCGGCACATACAACAGTGCTATCGAGGCCATGAGAGTACTGCGTACAACCCCCGTGGACCTCATCTTCCTCGACATACAGATGCCGGAACTCAGTGGACTGGAGTTTGCCACCATACTCTCTCCAAGGACGATGATAATCTTCACCACCGCCTTCGACCGTTATGCCGTGGACTCCTACAAAGTGAACTGCGTGGACTACCTCCTCAAACCCATCTCCTACGAGGCGTTCCTGCACTCGGCCAACAAAGCACTGACACGACTGGAAGAGACCACCGGCAGCCAACAACAGACGGGGCTGACATTCAAGTCGGCTACCACGTCCAACTTCAAGTCGGGCGCGTCAGCCATCACGTCGTCCCTCGCCGACAGGTTCTTCTACGTAAAAAGCGAATACAAGATTGTACGCATCTTCCTCGACGACCTTCTCTACGTGGAAGGCCTCAAGGACTACGTCCGCTTCGTACTGCGCCCGGACAGCATCTCCGCCTCCCAATCGTCGAAAAGCATCATGTGCCTCATGAACATGAAAACGGTGGAAGACGCCCTACCCCAACCGGAGTTTATGCGCATCCACCGCTCTTACATCGTCCACATTCCTCTGGCAGATGCCATAGACCGCACACGCATAGTCTTCGGCGAGACAATGCTCCCCATATCGGACAGCTATAAAGACACCGTCCTGCAGTACATCAATGCACACACCCTATAGACTATTGACGGCTTCGACCACACGGTCGAGGTCGTCTTTTTTTATATACGGCGACATCGGAAGGGACAGTTCCTCCCGGGCAAGCCGCTCGGTGACGGGGAACGAAGTCCCCAGTCCCTTGCCTCTGTAGCATTCCTGCAAGTGCGGCGGAATAGGATAATGTATCACGGTGCCTATGCCGTTGTCGGCAATATGCTGCTGCAGTCTGTCGCGCTCCGGGCAAAGTACAGGAAAGATATGATGTACGTTGGAGAGAGCACTCGCCGAAAGCTCAGGCAGCGTGACGAGAGGATTGGAAATATGCGCACGGTAGTAGTCTGCCGCTGTACGACGACTGGCATTGTCTTCGTCCAGATAACGCAGTTTCACGCCAAGCACAGCCGCCTGCAGCTCGTCAAGACGGGAGTTGCGTCCTTCGTACGGGAAGACGTATTTCCTGCTCGAACCATAGTTGGCAAGCGTGCGTACCAGTGACGCTATCTCTTCGTCGTTGGTCGTCACCGCTCCCCCGTCGCCCAATGCCCCCAGGTTCTTGCCGGGATAGAACGAATGGGCAGCGGCATCGCCCAATGAGCCAGTCATCTGCCAAGCATCTCCCTCTGTAGTGTCAGCCGTAGGCTTAACATAGCGGCAGCCGTGCGCCTGCGCATTGTCCTCAAACAGCAGCAGTCCATTCTCCTTGACGAGTTTTCCTGTCTCGTCCGAGTAGTTGAGTCTGCCGTACAGATGCACCAGCATCACAGCGCGCGTCCTCGGCGTGATGGCACGTTCTATCCCCTCCGCCTCCATAAGCAGCGTGGCAGGCGAAGGCTCTACGAGGACCGGTCGCAGGCGGTTCTCCGTAATGGCAAGTATTGTGGCAATGTACGTATTGGCGGGTACTATCACCTCGTCGCCCTCGTGCAGCCTGCCCGTCTCCATGTAAGCACGCAGCATCAGGGTCAGCGCATCAAGCCCGTTGGCGCAACCGATGCAATGGCGTGTGCCTATGTACTCTGCATACTGCCGTTCGAAATGCTTCACTTCTTCGCCAAGCAGATACCAGCCGCTTGACACCACACGCGCCACAGCCTGCTGAATCTCTTCGGCATGCATGGCGGTCACTCTTTTAAGGTCGAGAAAGGGGATTGACATTTTCGTCATTCAGTTGTTTCGTAGATTAGTTAGATTGTCGTTTGGGGCAGAAAGAGTCAAACGGACACTTGCTGCACATTGGCTTCTGGCTCTTGCATACATACCTGCCGTGCAACAGCAGCCAGTGGTGCGCACGGCACATCTCGTCGGCAGGAATGTGCTTCACCAACGCTTGTTCTACCTTGTACGGCGTGTTGGCCGTGCGCGGCACGAGTCCCATGCGGTGGCTCACCCTGAACACGTGCGTGTCCACAGGCATGGCACTTTTGGCAAAGGCTACGGCAAGCATCACGTTGGCGGTCTTGCGCCCCACCCCAGGCAGGCGAAGCAGTTCGTTCATGTCAGCAGGCACTTCGCCGCCATAGTCATCGACAAGCATCCGCGACAGTTGCACCAGATGCTTTGCCTTGGCATTGGGATAGCTGACACTCTTCACGTATTCGTACACCTCATACTCCTCAGCCTCAGCCATCGCCTTGGCATCTGGATATGCGGCAAACAGTTCCGGCGTAACCAAGTTCACCCGTTTGTCCGTACATTGCGCCGAGAGCACCACCGCCACGAGCAACTGGAAAGTCGTGGAGAAATTCAGTTCCGTATCCACGTCGCCCTGTTCGCGACGAAACCAGTCTAGTATCTTGTCATATCGTTGTTGAAGAGTCATCTGTTGTATCGTTTCGTTGTCTTTACGTGCAAAAATACACTTTCTGCTTGACAAGGACAAAGGAAATAAGTATTTTTTTTGCTTTTCGCAAAAGATTTACTACTTTTGACAGCTACTGGAGACTGACCAGAATGTTGGGATGGAGAAAAGTTCATCCTCGGGGTCACCACGGATTCCACTCTATATTCTTCATGTAACAGACTTCTCGTTTTCTGAACATCTTTCTCTTTCTATTTTCATACAAACGCACTGTTAAGTAATGTTCAAAAAATAACTTGAGCAGTTTTTATATGACTGTCCGAATTGAATGCGATGGGCT
>CAVCKM010000142.1:19822-19969 GCA_963602765.1 Alistipes putredinis
CCTGGGTACATTAGGTCGTCAACTACCGCCCTGTAAGGGCAAAAGTACATAAACCATTCACACACAAGACTATAGACTTTTGCCCCTTGCAGGGCGCGTAGATACATACAAACAAAAACCCAGGGCGTTGCCCTGGGCTATGTAGTG
>CAVCKM010000143.1:0-29160 GCA_963602765.1 Alistipes putredinis
TGGGTGCCTTCATCCTGGCCGAGGAGGAGAGTGCCATAGGCCGTGCCGACGCCGTACTCCACCTGCCCGATGCCGTCTACGTCTTCGAACTGAAGTACGACGGCTCTGCCGAGGAGACCATCCGACAGATAGACGACAAGGGCTACCTCATCCCCTATTCCGCCGACGGCAAGCGACTATATAAAATAGGTGTCAACTACGACAGCCAGCAGCGCACCATCGGGGAGTGGATTATCAGGGAATGCTGAACGAATCCAGACATCAGGACACAAAAAATCCCGGGGCTTTTGCCTCGGGATTTTTTAGTAATGTTTCCGCGTCTACAGCTTGACGGTGACGGTCTTTAGGTCCTGCTCTCTGGAGGACGCACCGACCATGAGCTGATACTTCTTGCCCTTGAGGACACGCATGGTGTTGGTAGCCTCATCGAAGGTCTCGAAGTCCTCCTCGTTCATCTGGATAGTGACGGTCTTCGTCTCACCTGCCTTGAGGTCGACGCGCTGGAAGCCGCGGAGGGTCTTGAGGGGACCGTTCTGGTCGTCGGTGCGCTTGAGGTATAGCTGTGCCGTCTCGGTGCCGTCGACGGTGCCGGTGTTCTTGAGAGAGAAGGAGACGGTGCGCTTCTTCTTGTCGAACTTCGGCGTGCCGTATTCGAAGGTGGTGTAGCTCAGTCCGTAGCCGAAGTGGTATAGCGGGTTGCCCTTAAAGTAGCGGTAGGTGCGGCCCGTGCCGGTGGAGATGTGGTAGTCCTCGAAGTCGGGCAACTGGCTGTCGTCGCAGTAGAACGTCATGGGGAGCTTTCCGCTTGGGTTGACATCGCCGAAGAGGATCTCAGCCACGGCCTGTCCGCCCTTCTCGCCGCCGTACCATGCCTGCAGCACGGCATCGCTGTTGGCATCCTCGGGCGTGAGGTTCACGGCAGACCCGGAGCAGTTGACGTAGACCACCTTCTTGCCGGCCTTGTGCAGGGCAGCAACGGCCTGTCGCTGTACGTCGGGCAGTTCGGCGGTGAGGCGGTCGCCGCCCTTGAAGCCGGGTTCGTTGACGCTCATCTCCTCGCCTTCGAGACTTGGCGATATGCCTCCGACGAAGACTACCACGTCAGCGTCGCCCACGTTGGCGAGGAATCGCTCCGTCGTCATCGGTTCGAGGCGACCGAGGTCAAACTGCAGCACCGCCATGTCGGTCTGCTGTACGTAGTCTATCTGCAGGCGGTATTCCTTGCCAGCCTCAACCTTGTATTTTTTGTTGGAAACGTTGACGCGGTTGCGCGCCTTCCAGTTGTTGACGACGGTGTCGCCGTTGATGATGAGCCGTGCCATGTCTTCGCTGCTAAGGCGCAGCTGCAGCTCCTCGGTGCGTGTGGGGCGCAGTATGCCCTCCATCTTTGCAGAGAAGTGCTCGAGGTTCACACCGGGGGCGAAGACGGTGGCACCGCCGTTGTCCAGCTTGACGGGCTGTGCGTACGTGGCGGTGGCGGCAGGAGTGCCTTCCATCTTCTCGTTGTTCCAGTATGTGGCGGCGAGTCCCGGCTTTCCGTCCGGGGTGGTCAGCTCGGCGTATCGGCTGTCGAAGTTCTCGTTGCGGGTGTGTCCGCACCCGCTGACGTAGCGTGCTTCGGGTGCCAGCCTTTGTATGCCCTTTAGGATGGTGACAGTCTCGGTGGGGTAGCCGTTGTAGTTGCCCCACATCATGGTGGAGTCGGCGGCGTTAGGTCCTGCCACGACAATCTTGACCCCCTCCTTCCTGAGTGGCAGCACGCCGTTGTTCTTGAGGAGCACCATGGACTGCCGCGCCATCTGTAGTGCCAGAGCCTTGTGTTCCTTGCTGGCAATGACGCTTGCCGGTATGCGTTTCCATGGCACGAGAGTCTCGTCGTCGAAGTCGCCGAGGGCGAAGCGCTCCGTGAGGAGTCGTATGACGCTGGTGTTTATCTGTTCCTCCGTGATGCGTCCCTCCTTGACGGCGCGTGGCAGGGAGGCATAGTTGCCGCCGCACTCCACGTCGGTGCCGGCGAGGACAGCCTTGGCAGAGGCGTCGCTGGAGGATGTGGACACGCCGTGTCGACCTGGACGGAAGAAGTCGCCGATGGCACCGCAGTCGCTGCACACCAAGCCTTTGAATCCCCATTCGCCGCGCAGTATCTGCTGGAGGTATCGGGTGTTGCCGCAGCACGGCTCGTTGTCAATGCGCTGGTAGGCACACATCACCTGTGCCACGCCACCCTGCTGGACGAGCGACTTGAAGGCGGGGAGGTAGGTCTCCCACAGGTCGCGGGGAGTGATGTCGGTGAGGTTGAAAGAGTGGCGGTTCCACTCCGGTCCGCTATGCACGGCGAAGTGCTTCGCACAGGCCGACACCTTGCGGTAGTGGCTGTCGGCGGGTCCCTGCAGACCGCGCACCACGGCGAGTCCCATGCGTGTGGTCAGGTAGGGGTCTTCGCCGTATGTCTCCTGTCCGCGTCCCCAGCGCGGGTCGCGGAAGATGTTGATGTTGGGAGTCCAGATGGAGATGCCCTGATACTTCTTTATCTCGCCGGCGTGACGTGCCAGGTTGTTCTTGGCGCGCACCTCGTCGCTGACGGCGGTGAAGACCTCCTGCAGCAGTGCGTCGTTGAAGGAGGACGCCATGCCGGTGGTGTTGGTGAATACGGTGGCATAGCCATTGCGTGCCGCGCCGTGCAGTGCTTCGCTCCACCATTCAAACTGCGGTATATTGAGGCGGTCGATGGCTGGCGAGCCGTTGCGCATGATGTCGGCCTTCTCCTTCAGCGTAAGGCGTGAGCAGAGGTCGCGGGCGCGTTCCTCGAAGGGGAGGGTGTGGTCCTGGTACGGGAGTGGTTTTGCCGTACCAAGGGCGGAGGTGAGTGCCAGCATGGCAAGGGCGAACAGTTTTCTTTTCTTCATAATAGAACAGGTATATGTGCAATATTGTTTAAGTCTGCGAATAAGATGCTGCAAAATTATTGAATATATTCAACAAATGAGAGCAATAATTGACGCAGACACGTCAGACTTTGCCGTTTCCCCCCGTTTGCGATGATATTTCCCCCATGTATTAATAACGGTTACACGCAAAAAGGTGTCCTGCCCAGGATGACAAACTGTCATCTGGCAGGACACCTTTTTGTTTCTATAATAGTAGGCTATCCAAAAGCGAACCACGTACCTATCCCTGTGACCCTCAACTTCAATCGCTTCCTACAACGCAACGGATACCTCTGTCTGATTACCGTATGTCAGGCGGCGCACGGCATCTTCTATTGAATGGAATTTGCCCATTTCGCCCGTTTTGGCGGCTGGAAACCAATTGAAGTCAGGCCGACAGGCTGTCTGCGAATTGCCGTAGAGGATGCCGTTGCGGCATTCAAGACCCTCCCACGAAAAGGGAATACGGATATTATTGTAGAAGAGAGGACGGACAAACTCGGCACCGTGCTCGTCGATATTCACTTGAGTCACGAAGCGGTGCATCATGGCATTGGAATAAATAATGGAGGCCAAATGTTTCACGGCACTACCATCAATGCAACTGACTAAAAACAGTTTAATCTTCATAGCATAGTCCTTTTAGTTATACATACTTTCGCTCTTGACGCTAACAAAATTACAAAGATTAACCGATGAAACCGCCGAAAACCACCCTGAAAAATACTGATTTTGTTTGTTTTCAGGCATTTTCTGCACTGAAAAACCTTTAAACGTATGCTGTCCCAATCCGTTAGTGATATTGAGGCATAAGCAAAATAACGGTTACACGCAAAGCATCATCATGCAGTTCAAGGGCTAGGAACTGGCACGGATGGAGGAAGTGTAGAAACAATAAATCCCGGGGCGATTGCCTCGGGATTTATTGTTTACAAATGCTTGTGTATTTCCAAATACCGTCTATTTACTTTATCCAGCGCGGGTCGCCTGCCTTTGCCTCTATCATGAGTTGTGCGTCGGCGTTGGCAGGATTCAGCGTATAGTCGCCGTTGGCAGGGTTGGCGAAGACGTCTGCTGCGCTCGACGAGCAGTTGATGCCGTTGTAGTCCGTCATGGTACGGCTGTACTCCGAAGTGGCGAAGTTGTATCGGTATGTGGCGCTGAGCTGTGCCGGCTTCTTGTTGAGCAACAGTGAGCATCCAGATGCCAGGATGAGTCGCTCTACGGTGAGTGTGCTTCCCTCGGCGTAGTCAATGTTGATGAGTGCCTTGCCCGGGCAGTAGTCGTAGATGGTGACGGCGCTGAGCTTGATGTTCATCGGGTTGGTACACTTGTTTGCCTGTATGAGGTTGGTCCATCCGTCGTATGCCTTCGTTCCATCGGCGTTGCGTCCCACGCTTCGGCAGAGGGTGGTGTTCTTGATGGTGACGTTCTGCAGGTCGTCGAAGCCGTTGGCCTCGTCCTTGGCAGCCTCAAGGTAGATGAAGCCGTAGGAACCGCTGGCCTGCGTACACTTGTCGAAGATGCAGCCGTCGATGATGATGTTCTTGACAATCTTCTCGTTCTGGTTCTTATGGCGCCAGAATCCGCGAGTGAGTCCCACGAAGTCCACGTTGGTGAATGTGGCCTGCTGTAGCTGGAACGGCGAGTCGGCATTGACGAAGTACTGTCCTTCGGCCTTGTGCGACACTTTGAGGTTTATCATTTCGAACTTTTTGACGTGCGAGTTCTCGGCGAAGTTCCACGACCCGTTGCAGATGAGGTGTGGCTTCTCTCCTCCTTCTTCTCCCCGTATGGTGAATCCCTTCTTGATGCGGAACGGCGAGATGGTGTACGTGCTTCCTGCCGGTAGGATGTATTCGGAGTTCTCAGGCACGGCATCGTTGTCGTTGTTGTATGCGAGGAGTGCCGAGAAGTCGTCGGTGAGGTTGACGTAGATGGTCTGGGCCGGTTCGCCGACGGTAGAGAAGTAGACGACGTTGTACGGTCGGTCGTACTTGCGTTCTACGGTGGAGTTGTAGATGTTGACGGTGTAGTCCGTGCCGGCCAGTAGGTCGCTGACGTTGACAAATCCCTGCGCCTTCTCCTCATCGGTGAGCATGCGTCCCATGGAAGGCGCTGTTGTAGACGTGGTCGGCTCCACAGAGATGCTGTCCACGTACTCGTCAGCCTCGTGACTGCCGGTCCATCGTATGACGGCTGTTGTCTTCGTGATGTCGCTCGTCTCCACCTCCTGCAGCAGCTGTGGGAAGTCGCGGCGCTTCAGCGTGGTGAATCCCGTCGTGGCCCACTGCGAGTTGTTGGCTTCGTTCTGTGCGTTTGTTCGCACCATGACGTAGAACTTCTTGTTGTAGGGTATGTCGTCGATGATGATGCCCGGGTCCGTCACCTCCTTCTCCATGAAGAGGTCGGTGTAGTAGTTGTCGTTGAAGACCCTGACGGTGTATGACTTGGCGTTGTTTACTTCATACCAAGCCATGGTGACCTTATTGCGCCATAGTGTGTCCACAGCGGGGTCGGCGGCGAAACGTGGCTGGAAGAGGTCGCCCGTACTGGTGTACTCGTCCTCGCTACAGCTCTGTAGCATCGTGCCCGTGAGGCACGATGCTGCGAGAGCGAAAAGTATGCTATATAAGTTTTTTCTCATGACTGTCTTTCTGTGTGTAGTTTGTTATACAGTGAATCAGTAGCCATACTGCTGTGTGATGTGTCCGCGGTGGTCGGTGATGACCTGCTCGGGGTATGGTGCGAGGTATACGAGCGGTGTCTGCGGCGTTACGTTGTTTACGGGCAGTCCGGTGTTGGCATTACCCTTGATGAATCCGCGGAAGCTGTAGAGCAGCTGCGAGTTGTAGACGTCCTCTCCGGTGTCCTTGTCCTGCGACATCCAGTTGCGTGCTATGTCCTGCGACTGGTATCCGCTTGGCATGGGGTCCTGCGCCTTGTCGTCTATGCCGGCAAAGAGGATGACGGTCTTTCCGTCGACTGTCGTCTCCTTATAGTATATGTCGGCAGGCACTGGTTCGGAGCCGTCGGGGTTAGCCCAGTTGCGCAGTCGGTAGTAGAGGTTGTAGATGACTTCGCTGTACTTGTTCCATCGTGCCAGGTCGTACTTGCGTATTCCCTCTCCGCCGAACTCCCATGCGCGTTCGTCCATGATAGCCTGGAAGAACTTTTCTTTGGTGTTGAGGTCGTCGATGTATGCCGACACCTTCTCTGCCTGTGCTTCTGCCGTGAAGGCGCGCGAGCGTACCAGTCTGAGTGCTTCCTTTGCCTCGGCAGTAGGTCCGTTGTTTACTTCGTTCTCTGCCTCGGCATACATGAGCAGCAGGTCGGCGTAGCGCATACGTATGGTGTTGATGCCGGTGTTGTCGCCGCTGGTGGCTCCGAGCGGTGTCTTCATCTTCAGCTTGGACCATTTTGCCACGGAGAATCCGGTGATGTTCTTACCGCTGTTCAGCAGGTCTGGCTGTTGGTTGAGTTTTGCATCGTACTTTACGAGCGAGACGGTCTCTCCCCGTCGCTGGTCTGCGGGGTCGAAGGAGTAGAGGTAGGTGGCAGGGAAGTTGACGTAGTTCTTGGAGCTGCCGTACTCGTGGCTGCCTGCGGTGATGGTGACTCCGACGCGATAGCCCAGCGAGCCAGTGGTGCCCTTCAGTTCCGGCACTTCGAAGATGACTTCTCCGTTCTTTGCTGCCGTCCAGTTGCACTCGTCTTCCCAGAGTTTTGCGAAGGAGGATGTGAGGCTGTGCTTCTTAGAGTCGATGACTTTCTTGAAGTATTCGTCCGCCAGCTTGTAGTAATCGGCATAGTCGTCGGCGCGTGTCATGGCGTATCCGAGCGACGTATCCTTGGAGGGGCGCAGTGCGTATCCAGCGCGGTACATGGCCAGCTGCCCGATGAGAGCCTGGCAGTACGACCGTGAGGCGCGCTCTACTCCCTCGTCGATGTCTGTGGCGTACTTCATGTACGGCTCGACCGTCTTGAGGTCGTCGATGAGTGTGGAGAGGATAGTGTTGCGGTCTGTGGTGCCCATGTTGTAGAAGTCGTCATAGACGGAGGTGGGTGTCATGGTGAACACGACGTCGCCCCATGTGCGTACGAGGTCGAGGTATAGCATGGCTCTGAGTGTCTTAGCCTCGCCGTACATCTGCTGCGTCTCTGTTGGTCCGTCGGCGGCAATGGTGGTGGAGAAGAGCGGGCTTTGCTCTGCCTTTGCGATGAAGTCGTTGCACTGGTTGATGGCGTTATAGAGGTCGTTCCAAACGTTCTTCAGCGTAGTCCACGTTGCTTTTGCCTCATAGCAGCCTATGTCGCTGCCGTTGGCATTTGGTATGTCGGAGCTGAATCCTGACATTTCCACGTCCGTATTGGTGTTCAGGCCGTAGATGAGCGTGGAGCCGTAGAGGCCCGACGTTGTCATCTTTGAGTACACCTGAGTGAGGAGCGACTTCATCTCACTCTCGTCGGCAAAGATGGTTTCTACCGACTTTCCGTCGGCAGGTGCCGTCTCGAGGAAGTCGTTGCAGGCGGTGAGCGACATCGTTGCCGCCAGGGCTGCCATGTATATCAGTTTCTTATTTTTCATGTGTGTCTATAGTTTACAGGGTGAGTTGTACGCCTAAGGTGTATGAGCGGCTGCGCGGATAGCGGTTGCTGTCGATGTTTGGTGTCAGTCCGGTGGCGATGTTTACCTCTGGGTCGTAGCCGGAATATCCGGTGATGGTGAAGAGGTTGTGGCCGGTGAAGTAGAAGCGGCAGCGCTGGAATCCGATGGACTGCATCCACTTGCGCGGGAGCGAGTATCCGAGTGTGAAGTTGTTCAGTCGGAGGAAGGAGCCGTCCTCGATGATGTCAGACATGCAGGCGGTGGATGTCATGTAGATGGGGTTCCACGTGGTGGCGTTGACATTTGCAGCGGCGAGTTCCTCTGGGCTGTTGTAGAGTGCCTGTCCGTCGCGGTCGAGGGTGTGGAAGCGGTTGTCGTAGTTGAACTCCGAGAGTAGGTTGTTGTACGTATTGCTCTTGAAGGTTGACATGAGGAGGCGGTCGTAGTTGTACACGTCGAAGCCGCACATGAAGTTGAAGAAGATGCTGGCGTCGAAGTCTTTCCACGTGGCGTTGAAGCCGAAGCCGCCGGAGAATGTCGGCGTGGTGTCTCCGATGACCTGACGGTCTTGAGAGGAGAGCACCGGTGTGCCAGTCTGCTTCTCTTCCTCGGTGAGTTCAGCGAGTTTCTTGAACTTCGGTGCTCCCGGCACTACCTTTGTGACGAGCGAGGAGCAGTCTACGATGCCAGGTTTGAGGTTCCATGTTTGGTTTTTGGAGTCGTAGTTGAAGTCTTCCACCTTGTAGAATCCGTCGTTGACGTATCCGTAGATGAGTCCAGCCTTTCCTCCGACGTATGCGCGGTAGTCGTCCACGCCGTTGTCCACCATTCCAGACTGCAGCACCCACTCTGTCTCTCCGCTGGCGAGAGACTCGATGCGGTTGACGTTATGTCCGATGTTGAAGTTTGCTGAGAGGGTGAAGTCCTTCTTGTCGATGATGTATGCGGTGAGGTTAAGCTCGACACCACGGTTGGTGGTCGACCCGACGTTTGTCATCATCTGTGTGAATCCGCTGTAGCCCGGTATGGTGGAAGGCACGAGGAGGTCGTTTGTGGTGTTCCAGTACACTTCGAGCGAACCGCTGATGCGTTCGCGGAAGAGTCCGAAGTCGAGACCTACATTTCGCGTGATTGTCGTCTCCCACTTCACGTCCGGGTTGACGGGGTATGTGGTGTTGTAGAAGGTATAGTAGTAGCAGTCGCTCTCTCCCCATCCTGCCGGTTTGCTGTTGCTTACCTTATACATGCTCTTGTAGAGGTTGTCTGCGATGCGGTTGTTGCCGGAAGCACCGATGGAGAGTCTGAGCTTGAGGTTGGAGAGCCAGTTGACGTTCTTCATGAACTTCTCGTTGGAGATGCGCCATGCCACGGCGGCAGCAGGGAAGAATCCCCAGCGGTTTCCAGCGGAGAACTTGCTCGACCCGTCGGCACGCAGTGTGAGTGTAGCGAGGTAGCGGTCGTCGTAGGAATAGTTGACACGTCCGAAGAAGGATGCGATGCGCGTGGGGGAGCCGTAGGATGACGTTGCCGTGTATGCCGTGCCTAGCGTGAGGTTGTCAAAGGCGTCGTCTGCGGTCACCCACTGTGGGAAGTATCGCGTCTGGTACGTCTGGCTACGGCTCTCGCTGCTCTTTATCTCCTGGCCTATCATGGTCTGGAAGTTGTGTTTCTCCTTGATGTCGAAGTTGTAGCTGAGCGTATTAGTGAGCTGCCACTTGGTGCTCTTTGACTCGCCCCACGACACCATGGGCTGCTTGTTGTTGCTGTTATAGTTGCTGGTGCCCTTGCCGTAGAAGCGTTTTGTCACCTGCGAGCCAGTCTCGTATGCGAACTCGTTTCGCAGTGTTAGTCCCTTTGCCAGTGTCCAGGTGAGTGCGAGCTGGTTGGTGAATGCCTGGTTGTTGCGGTTCTTGTAGTTGGCGGCGTTCTCCTCGATGGGGTTGAAGCGTGTTATCTCTTCCATGGTGGAGGAGTCGAAGTACTCGCTGTCCTTCGGTGTGCTCATGTAGTCGTTGAGTCCCTCGGTGGGTGCCTGTCGCAGGGCGTTGATGAGGCTGATGCCGTCGGTGCCTGCTCCTTCCACTGTCTTGTTGAGGAATCGCGAGCGGTACTCCATCGAGAGGAACTTGAAGAGCTTCAAGTTAAGCTGTGCCGTGATGTTGTCCTGCGTCAGTCCGTTGCCCTGCATGACGGAGGGCTGGCTCTGGTGTATGTACGATATTTTGTACTTCGCCTTGTCGTTTCCGCCGGAGATGGAGATGTCGTTGTAGCTGGAGATGGGGTGCGACCCGAATATCTCGTCCTGCCAGTCGTAGCCAGCGTCGCCCTGGTAGATGTAGCGTTCCGATGGTTGTCCGTACTTGTTGGCGAAGCTGGTGCGCGTGCCTGCTCCCTTAGGGTAGTAGTACTCGTACTGCATGCCGATGAACTCGTATGGGTCCATGACGTCCATCGTCTTCGTCAGTTCCTTTGTCTGCAGGTATGAGTTGACGCTGATGGTTAGTTTTCCGTCGTTGGGGTGCTTTGTGGTGACGAGTATGACACCGTTGGCACCGCGTGCGCCGTAGATGGCGGTGGACGCGGCATCCTTTAGCACGTCGATGCTCTCCACGTCGGTCGGCGGTATGTCGTTGAGGCTGCTTACTTCAAATCCGTCCACGATGATGAGCGGGCTGTTGTCCTGTGTGATGGAACCGCCGCCGCGCACACGTATGGTCTGTTCGGCATCGGGCGAGCCGTCTGCCGTGGTGATCTGCACGCCTGGCAGACGTCCCTGCAGCGCCTCGCCCACGTTTGCCGTAGGCACCTTCTCGAGCACCTTGCCGCTGACGGAGGCTACGGCTCCTGTGAGATTGGCACGCTTTGACGTGCCGTAACCTACCACTACCACCTCGTCGAGCGATCCGAGGCTTTCCTTCATTTCTATTGCCACGCCGGAGGTGCGTCCCTTGAGCTGCTCCTTATGGTCCTGCATGCCGATGTATGTAACGAGGAGGACAGCCTTGTCGGGGTCCTTCACGTTTTTGAGTTGGAAGTTGCCGTCCAGGTCCGTGACCACCACGTTGTTGGTGCCCTGCACCTTTACGGTGGCACCGATGATGGGGCCCATATTGTCTGACACAGTGCCCGACACGGTGGATGTCTGTGCCACGGCTGCTGTCGTCATCATCAGTGCGGCAACTGTACCTATAATATATCGTCTGTTCATGTTTTATGGTCTTTTGTTTGTTATGGATGTATGGGGTTGCGCGTCCGCTTACTTTATCCAGCGGTTGGCACCGATTCCGTTGGTGTAGACGACGGAAGTCTTGCTCTTTACGGTGAGGTCGCCGGCAGAGGCATCGTTGAAGAGCTGGTCCATGGTCTCGGTGAGCTGTTCGGGGGCAGGGTCGAGGTTCCAAGCATTTACGGTATATCCCTTGGTGAAGTAGTTGCCGGAGATGTTGGCGGTTGTCACCTTGTTGGTGGTGAACGCTGTCGGCGTGCCGCCTCCCTTTCCGCTGAAGAGGCTGTTCTTGACGGTGAGGCTGAAGGCTGACGTATTTTCGCCCTTGAGCTCAAACCACGCGGTGTTCGAGCCTGCCATATCGACGAAGGTGCAGTTTTCGATGTTTACAGTCAGCGTCTTGTCTATCTTCGTCGTATTGTTGACCAGTGGTTTGCCGAAGGCCTTCACGTGGAAGGTGGAGTTGCGGAAGGTCCAGGTGTATACGGGTGCCACTTTCTTGGTGCTTAGTCCGAAGAGTGCGCTCTTTGCAATCTGTAGGTTTGTAAACGTGGTGCCGTCGAAGAGGACGCGGTCCACTACCTGCTGGTAGTCAGCGCTGGTCTCCTGATACCACATTGTGCCGGAGAAGGAGTCGAAGTCGCAGTTGACGAAAGCTATCTCCTCTACGTGGAACGTTTGGTCTTTGAGTTTGAAGATGCCCTTTCCTGCATTAGGTGCCGTGACGTTGAGGTTTTCGAAGTGTACGGCACTCATGTCTCCTACCATGCTGATGGTGCCTGTTATATTGACAGCGGCTTTCTGCTGTCCCGCCATGGGTTTCTGTGCCTTTATGTAGAGTGCCTTGGGGATGTCGTTGAGTGTCTTGCTGTCAAAACTGTACGTCTCGCCTGCTTTGAGGTATAGCTTTATCTCGTCGACAGTGGCATCACCCTTAAGCTCGGAGAACACGTTGTCCAGGTTGTCCTGCGGACTGACGTAGGTGTATCCCTCTGGGATGACGAACGGAGCGCCGGGTGTCAGCGTCTCGTCAGTCCAGTCAGCCTGGTGTATCTCTACGGTGTAGTCCTGCACCATGGTCTCGTCCTTGTTGAGGCGCAGGGAGACGATGGTGGTGTCCTTGGGAGAGATGACGATAGGGTCGCCCTTTAGCGAGGGGCGCGACTCTACGGTCTCCCCGTCCTTTAGGAAGTCGATGGCGAGGTCTACCTGTCTGCCGTTGGTCTGGGTCTCCATAAGGATGAAGTCCTGCACGTAGCTGACGCCGCCGTTCTTGCTGTCTGCTGTCTTAGTGAGTGTCACGCCGTCTTCGAGGAATGTGGCGTCGCTCACCTTGTATGCCGAGACGGGCGAGGTGACCGTGGCGCGTATCTGGTTGTAGCGTTTGTCGCCCTTGACGTCCTCCGCCTTAATGCGCAGTACGCCGGTGCGTGTTAGCAGGTCGAGCTTCATCTGTTCGCCCGTGTGGTACTCGATGGGCTTTGAGATGGCGAAGCTTGTCTTGGCGTCGCTGTCCTGTGGCACAATGATGTCGTTGAGGTTGGCGGCGAGGGTTGTCGTAACGAGTGTGCTTTGGTTTGTGGCGTACACTTTATACGTGCCGTCGTTAAGCGTGAAGGGGAGGTATGAGTTGAGGTTCTCGTAGTAGGACCCGTCTTCATAGTATAGGAAGAGCGGACGTGTGTTCGACGAGCCGTACTGCTGCATCGTCGTCTCCGTACCGTCGAGTGTGAAGAGCACTTGCTTCACCGTGTGGGAGGAGTATACTGGGTCTTTGGAACAGGATACCGTTCCGGCGGCCAGTGCCAACGCAGCTGCAAAATATAGTATGTTGTGTTTCATCATCTTGAAAAAAGTGTGTTGTGATGGGTGGAGATTAGAGGTCTGTCACTGTAATGCTGACCTTTGGCGACTTCCTGGCAGCGTCGCGGGGTGCAGCAGCGCGTGTCTCTTCTGTCACCTCGGGAGCGTACTCCTCGTCGACGACGGGGAATGATATGGTGCTGCGCTTGCAGAGCTGGAAGAGCAGTCCAGTGGCTATGTCGGCTGGTGTGCGGCGTATTTCCTTTCCACCTTTATATATAGAGTAGGCCAGATTGCTGGCTTTCGTGCCGGCGAAGGCGCGCAGCGTGGGCTGTGTGGTGAAGTCTTTCCATGTGAAGGTGACGTCTTCGGCTCCGCTCTCAGCCTTTGACACTTGCCAGCTGGTGGGCACGTTGCGCAGGGTGAAGACGATGCTGTCTGCCACGGCGGCAATAGCCTCAGGTGTCTCTGTAGGGGCTATGACGGCCTCACCGTATGCCGGGGACATGGTGAGCGTGTCCATACCGCTGTAGTTGGAGGAGAACTTGACGGTGTTGCTCAGCCACACCTTGCGCGAGCATGCTTTGTCCTGCCATACGGTGACGGTGGCTAGACTGTCGTCGAGTATGACGGCGGCGTGGTTGGCTACGAGGAATGTCTGCACGGTCTCGTCGAGAGGCAGCTCCAGTTGCAGCTTATTGTTCTGCAGAGGGAGGGTCTTGCGTACGAGGAGTGAGTCTACGTTGAAGCCGCCCGTCTTGTAGGCGAACACCTCAACGTCCGTGAAGTCGATGGCGGCATCTTCCTGCAGTGTGTTGGCAAAGCCCACTGTCATGGTGCGTGTGGCTACGTTTTTGCCATTGTCGTCTGGAAGTTGCGTTTGCCCGGATGTCAGTTCGGTGTCCTGCGAACAAGAGGCGAGGAGCAGAAGCGACATCGAAACAAATGTCAATACTTTCTTCATGTTGTTGTGGATTTTTATTAGGTTTTTGGTTAGATATCTGTAATACGTGTGCAAAGTTATAAAGAAGCATCTACCTGCATGGGGTAAATATCATCATTTTACGTACACTTTTCTGTTGTTTACGATGTAGATGCCTCCCTTTAGTTCCTTTATACCGTTTACCACCCTCTGCCCGCTGATGGTGTAGACAGCATCTGAGCTGTGCGAGTCCGTTGCCGTGTCTGGTGCGTTGATGGCTGTTACGGGTGAGAGTTTCGCAGCACTGCCCTGTCCGCCCATGTCGTTTACGGCCGCTACGGTGTACTGTGCTGTCTCGTCGTCCGTACCATTCAAGTCGAATGTAGTCCCGGTGACGTTGCCCAGGTATTCCCCGCCTTTATATATGACGTAGCCGATGGCCCCTTCCGTTGCCTGCCATGAGAGTTTTCCGTCGGCGAGCACAAAGTCCTTAGGAGCTTCGGGCATTACGGTCATCTTGGCCGGTTCCCAACCGTCGTCGCCGCCAAGAATATTGTGCACGGTGAATTCGGCAGCCTCAGCGTCCGTCAGCACAGGAGTGTACTTGTTGACGCTGGTGTCGCTGTTGGTACGCTTTGACAGGTCAAGTTTGTTGCCGTCCTTGTCCATGGAGTTGTACTCGTAGAAATGCGTCGTCAGGTTGCCCATGCCACGCCAGCCATTGTCGCTGGGCAGAATCTCCATAGTGGTATTGAGCCAGTAGCAGCGTGGTTCTCCCTGCCATGGGCGTGCCAGCGCGTAGCCCTCGTACTTCACTGCCGCCTCAGCGTAGCAGGCATTGGAGGCCTTGATGGTGCAGCCGTCAAAGACGAGTCCCCACTGTTGCGACACGCTGGTGGCAGGTGCACCTATGACACCTCCGTTCTCCATGACGATGGTGTTGTTGAGGAAAAGGTTGTCGCCGCCGGCATATATGAAGTCGGTGGTGCCGTGTATGGTACAGTCCTCATGATAGCCGAGATCGCCGCAGAGGTAGGTGTCCTGGTTGCTCTGCAGTGTCACTCGCTTCATCACGGTTTTCTGTCCACCGTGGACATATACGGCGAGGAGACGTCCGTATGAGGTATTGCTGGTGAGGAACTGCTCCGTGCGGAAGTCAGCAGTGCGCAGTGTGATGTCCTGCAGATATGTGCCCTGTCCCTGTATCTCGAGTACGGCAGTGCCCTGTCCGTCGTTGGTGCACAGACTGCGCAGAACGGTGCCTTCTTGCGACTGACCGACGATGGAGACGTTGTTTGCAGTGAGTGTGACGGCGGCCTTTTCCTGTCCGATCTCATACTTCTCAGTAGTGTCCATCAGGTAGTCGCCGTTCTTGATGTATATACGTTTGCGCGGCGCATCGGCAGCCGTGTTGGCGGCGTTCACCTCCTCGATGGCGGCGTGTAGTTCCTCTGCAGTGGCTACGATATAGTCGTACTTTGCTGCCTGTATTGTTTTCTGTGCCTCTGTAGTGAAGGTGACGCTGACGGGGTCGGCATTGCTGTTTTTGAAAATGTCCTGCACGGAATTTGCTGCCATCGTAACGGTGTGGGAAGCAGACGGCGTCAGGTTCCAGTAGTACACTCTGACAGTGGAGCCGGATATGGTGTAGCGTTCCGCAGCTTCACCGTCGACGGTGATGTTTGCAGCATCAGTGGCTGTCACCTCGCGGTCGAAGTGTAGCTGCACTGTGCCAGAGATGCCCTTTGTCTCTCCGTCGGCAACGTTGCTGCCGATGTAGTTGAGCTTGGCATCGTTGATTTGTGAGTAGTCTATCTTGATGGTGGAGAAGGCCACCTGTGCGCATTTCTTTACGGAGAACTCAATGGGAGTTCCTGCCTGATGGTCGGCAAATGTCACGGTGATGTCGCGAGAGGTAGTGATGGAAGCGTCATTGTCGGCGAAAGTGCCGGTGGCGGTGCCGGATGTCAGCGTATCCCATTCGGAGTCGGTGTTTTTGTTTTCATCCTTGTTGTAGTAGTTCTCATAGCATGCGCCGAAAGTGACCTTCTCCACCTTGGCATTGACAGGCACGATGAGGGCATACTTCTCGCCCGCCTTTATCTTGAAGCGGTTGTCGGAGTAGACATCAGAGCCCCCCACAATGCTGAATGCGGCATTTGCCACGGAGGTACGCTTGGCTTTGTATGCTCCGTCATCACTGGTGTACGTCTTGTCGGTGTTGCCGTCGCCTGTAGTCCACGTGAAGTCGTAGCCGGAAGCGACATCTACGTATTGATACTTTATGGTGTAGGTCTTGACTTCCGCGTTGGTGTCCTTATTAAGGAGCTTCACCGTGGCGGTGAGGTTGCCGTCGGTGGCCTGCGTCAGCTGTACGTTAGCCTTTTCGTTTGCCTCGGCATCCAGTACCGGCAGTGCGTTTCCTCGCGGCACGCTGACGGTGTACTCCGTTTTACCATCGGCAAACTGACTCATGATGTCCGTTCCTCCTAACGTTATAGAGGTGAAGTCTGGCGACAGGGGGTATGAACGTGTGACGCAGAGCGAGCCGACGTTTCCGCCGTATCTTTGGTCGAAAACAATCTTCACGAGGTTGTAGCCCTGCGTCAGACTGAAGGTGAAGGGCAGACTTTGGTAGTTTGTCCAGTCACCTGTTATAGGCATCTGACCTACTCCTACCTGGGTGTACGTTACGTCAGCGTCGGTAGCCGGGACGTCGTCCACACTGGCCTGGTGAATCCATAGCGAGCGGGTATGTTCTTTGTGTGCCGCCTGAAAGGTGAACGTATACTGTCCAGCCTCCGGCGCATTGACGGCGAAGGTGTAGTAGTCGTCAGTTTGGGTGCCGCCGATGTTGAGGTTTTTGGACTGCTTCACTTCGTCGGTGACTGTCGGTTCTTTCTTGGCAGGAAACTCGCGGCGGTTGTTATAGCAGAGAACATTGCCGACAATGGCTGTCGCTCCGTCCTTGCCGGTGGTCAGCTGCAACGGACCACTGTAATAAGGACTTGCTGTCTGCGCCTGCGCAAAATTGCAGACAAAAGACACAGCCAACAGGCTGCTGGTCATAAGTAGATTGGGTTTCATACAGTTATTGGTATTGAATTGAATTATAAGTATAGATTTAGGCACTCAGGAGGACAATCGGGTTGTCGCAGGTGCAAAATTATTAAGAACCATTAACTTGCAGGGGGATATTTTGCCGCATGTAGAGAGAAAAACTGCCGTACACCCTTCACGACAATCATTCCGCCCGGCATGACGAACAAACACACGGACATGCCATGACGTTTTACTCCTATAGCGTCAGATATACCCCCACGGCATGTTGCGATTTGCCGTACCTTTGCAAACGTACGAATTTCAACTTAATAACTATACATCTATATGAACCAAAAACTACTCAACAATCTTTTCGGCAGCATGCTCGTCGGCAGTATGCTCATGACACCTTACGCCCTGACGGCGCAGACGAGTACCAAAGTACCGTCGTTCCCCGGAGCGCAGGGCTACGGCATGTACGTCACGGGTGGTCGCGGCGGTGCCGTCTACCACGTCACCACGCTCGAAGACACGGGCGAGAAAGGCTCTTTCCGTTACGCCTGCAACCAGAAGGGCGCGCGTACTATAGTCTTCGACGTCTCCGGCACCATATTTCTAAAGAGCCAGCTCGATCTCAACAACGGCAACGTCACCATCGCGGGACAGACAGCTCCCGGCGACGGCATCTGCATCGCCGACTGGCCTTTCGTCATCAAGGGTCCCAACGTCATCATGCGCTACCTGCGCTTCCGCTGCGGCAACCGCAACGTGAGCCGCACCGACGGTGACGGCGGCCATGAGGGCGACGGACTTGGCGGCTTCGACGGCTCAAACATCATCATCGACCACTGCACCGTGAGCTGGAGCATCGACGAGTGTCTCGCCGTCTACGGCAACCGCAACACCACCGTGCAATGGTGCATGGCCTACCAGAGCCTGCGCGAGTCGGGCCACTCGAAGGGTGCACACGGCTACGGAGCCATGATGGGCGGCGGACGCACCACTTACCATCACAACTTGTTAGCCCACCACGACTCGCGCACGCCACGCTACGTGTTCCGCAGTGGCGACGACACCTCCAAGGAGCACCCCACCGACTGGCGCAACAACGTCGTCTACAACTGGGGCGGCAACGGAGCCTACGGCGGCGAAGAGATGTGCATCAACATCGTGAACAACTATTACAAGCCGGGGCCACTGACAGCAAAACGCGATGCAGGCTACCAGAAACGCATACTCGGCACCAGCCACGGCACACACTACGTAAAGGATGCCCAAGGCAACAACACCGACAAGGTGGCAGAATACGTATGGGGACACTACTACGTGGCTGGCAACAAGAACACCGCATGGACGGATGTGACTAACGACAACTGGACTGTTGGCGTCATTAACCAAATAAGCGACGGAGCGGAATACGGGTGGAACGCCACAACGCGCGACACCATCAAGGCGGAAGCAGCCATGCCATTCGCACTCGTTACCACGCATACCCCCGAGAAGGCTTTCGAAAAGGTTGTGGCATACGCAGGAGCAAGCTATCACCGCGATGCCCTTGACAAGATAATTGCTGACGACGTAAAGAACGGTACCGCCCGCTTTACCGGTGCGAAGGAGACAGACCGTCCGGGCATCATAGACTCTCAGGACGAGGCCAAGACCGACGGCGACAATGCCTGGCCAAAGTTGGCCAGTACGGCAGCACCCGTAGACACTGACGGCGACGGCATGCCCGATGCCTGGGAGACAGCCAACGGTCTGGACCCTAACGATGCGACGGACGGAGCCAAGGTGGCAGCCAACGGCTACACCAATCTTGAAAACTACATCAACTCGCTCGTGGCTGACATCACCGAGGCACAGTATGCCGAGGGAGAGACGACAGGCGAGGACATTGCAACGACAGGGGCGCTGTCCCCCAGTGCAATAGACGGAACGAATGCCATTACACTCCCCACGGATGAGTATTTCGACTTGACTAAGGCCACAAAAACGGGCGGTGACATAAAGGAAGTGAACGGTATGGAGACGATAGACAATGTGCGCAACAGCCAGTACTGGAGCTTCGTCATCAACAATACGCAGGAGCAGGCTTACACCATCTCGTTCCTGGCAGCAGCAAAGAACAGCGACCCGAGTCTGGTGTTGGAAGTCACAGACGGCGACGGCACCATAAACTGGACAGGCACAGTGCCTGTAAAGGACACCGGCGACTGGACCAAGTTCGTGGAGCACAGCATAGACACCAACGTACTGCCAACAGGACTGCGTTACCTCGTCCTCAACTTCAACGGTTCGAAGTATACCTTCAACGTGGGCAACATCAAGCTAACGGCAAAGCCGTCTACCACCGGCATCGCAGAGGTTAACACCACCGCCGCCAAGGAGGCACAGATATATACCCTAAGCGGCATGAAGGTAACCTCTTCCCAGCTAAAGAAAGGCATCTACATCGTAGACGGCAAGAAGATAATAGTAAAATGATTATAGGTTAGTAGTTAGAATATAGTAGTTTTTTAGACTTAGTGTGATTTTAAATCGTTAGTGACGGTGAAAAACAAGTTGTTTTTTATCGTCACTTAACGTTTTCTGCCTTTGCCTTTTCGCGGTATTCCGACGGGGTCATGCCCGTCTCCTTCTTGAAGCACTTGCCGAAGTATTTCGGGTCGGTGAAACCTATGCTGTAGGCTATCTGCGAGATGGGCTCGGTGCTCTTCGCTACCAGCTCCTCTGCCCTCTGCATACGTATGTGGCGCAGGAAGTCGATGGGGGACATTCCCACGATGCTCTTCATCTTCTCGTAGAACACGGTGCGCCCCAGGTTGACGGCATTGGCGAGGTCTTCGATCTTCAGTTCGGCGTTGCCAATGTTCTCCTCGAGGAACGCCATGAGCCTTTCCATCATCAACTTGTCCGCATCGACTATCTGCACGGCTTCGAGGCGGTATTCCTGCCGCCCTGCCCCGTTGTCGTCCTTGCCTGCGGCAGGCACCAACTGGTCGAGGTAGTTCTGCTGCAGCATCTTGCGCTGGGCTATGATGTTCTCCACGCGGTGGCGGAGGTATGTGGCGGAGAAGGGCTTGGTGATGTAGTCGTCGATGCCTTCGTTGAGCCCAAGCAGTTTGTCGTCAAGCGACGCCTTTGCGGAGAGCACTATGATGGGGATGTGGCAGATGTCTTTGTTCTGCTTTATCTGGTGCACCATGGTGAGTCCGTCCATGACGGGCATCATGACATCGGTGATGATGAAGTCTGGCATCTCCTTGACGGTGGCATCCAGTCCCTTCTTGCCGTTCTCTGCCTGCAGGACGGTGTAGCGGTCACTCAGTATGCTGACGAGGAAGGCGCGCAGGTCGTCGTTGTCCTCCACGATGAGGAGGCGTGTCGTCTTGTCGTGACTGTCAGCGTCCTTGCCGGTGCTATTGTCCTCTTTCTCTATGGCTTGCATGAATACGGGTGCATTGCTGTCGTCGACGAAATAGTTCTTGGCCGAGTTGTGCTCCAGCATATTGTTGACAAGTTCCAACATGTTGCGCGCGTTGCGCTGCAGCATCTGCATCTGCTGTCTGCCTTGTTCGCTGAGGGTCTCTTTGCTGAGCACCTCGGTTGCGGGTCCTCCGATGAGAGTGAGCGGCGTGCGCAGTTTATGGCCTATCTCGGTGAAGAAGCGCGTCTTCATCTCCGTCATGTCGTGCTCCATCTGTGCCTTGCGCTTGAGCAGGTAGTAGCGTATGCCGGAATAGACGACGCCGAGGGCTATGAGGAGGTAGAGCAGCTTTGCCCAGAGGCTCTCCCAGAAGGTGGGCTGTGCGTGTATGACGAGCGTCCTGACGTTGTCCACCCACACGCCGTCGGTGTTGGTGCTCCTCACCTGCAGGGTGTATTTGCCTGCCGGGAAGTGGCTGTACGAGACGCTGTGCTCCTTGTTGCTGAGGTAGTTCCACTCCTTGTCTATGCCCTGCAGTTTGTAGGCATATTTCACCATACTGTTGTCATGGTAGTCGAGGGCGGCAAAGGTGATGGTGAAGCTGCGCTTGTCGGAGGGTATCTCCAGGCGGTCGGTGTAGAGGATGGGATGTGGCGTGGTCTCGCCCTGATATTGTATGGCAGAGAAGACGATGCCGGGCTTGTATCCGCTCTTCTTTATGCTACTGGGGTTGAAGGCTATGGCACCGCCCACGGCAGCTAGCATTATCTCGCCGTTAGCGTCCGTGGCGGAGAGGGCCTCGCAGAACTCCGTGTTTTCGCCCAAGTCGTTTGGACCGAACATCTGTATGCTGCCGTCGTGCGGATTGTACATGTCCAAGCTGCTCTCGCGGGTTATCCAAATATTGCCCTGACGGTCCTCTGTGAGCGACTGTATAATGCCCTCTTCCGCTGTGGGCAGGTCGATGGTAGAGAATTTGATATTGTCGGAGAGTAGGTTACGACCTCCTTCGGCTTCCTGCAGTCCTCCCGACAAGGTGGCCACGTACACCTTGCCGTTCCTTGCGGCGAGAGTCTGCACTACGTCGCTTCCTGCCAGCGTCGTGGCACTCCCGTGCACCTTTGTGTTGGCGTAGAAGCGTATGTGACGTGGCGACTGGAAGTTGTTGCTGAAGCTGACCAGTCCCTCGGTGGTCGAAATGACAATGATGCCGTCTGCCGTATGGGTGATGCGCCTTATTCCCTTATATCTGCCGGCGGCGGGCTGGCTCATGCCGTTGCTGCTGTTGCAGAAACTGATGGTCTTGTCGCCATGCACGGTGGCGAGGTTGAGTCCGTGGGTGTAGGTGCCTATCCAGATATAGCCCTTGTTGTCCTGGTCTATGGAGTATATCTCGTCGGAGTTGATGGAGTACTTGTCTGCGGCATCGGGCATGTAGTGGCGCATCTCCCCGTCGGCATAGCGCACGTACAGTCCGCCTCCCTTTGAGCCTATCCACAGGCGGTTTTGCCTGTCGGCAAAGAGGGCATACACCTTGCCTCCGAGGGGTGCGGGCGTTGGCGACAGTTTTCCCGTGGGCGAGAGGTATCCCCTGAACGCCCATGTCTTGTCGTAGACGAGCACGTTGCCCGTCGTAGTGCCGAAGTAGCGGTAGCCGTATGTGTCGCAGCAGACGGAGCGGGTCTCCTTGCTTTTCTCCTGGAGGATGGTCTTGAATTTACGCGTGTGCAGGTTGACGAGTGTGAGGTCGTGGGCACTGGTCAGCCAGAGGTTCTTCTGGTTGTCCACGTACCACTTGCGTATTTCGTCTATGTACTTGTAGTTATGCTCATCTCCGTTCAGGATGTATGGACGTATGAGGCGTGCCTGTTCGTCGTAATAGCCGAAATGCCCGTTTTTCGGGGCAACCCATACGGTGTGCTCCTTGTCCTCCACCCACAGCGGCTTCGTACTGCCGCAGGAGGTGGCGTATGGTGTGTCCGTGGGCAGTTCGGGCACCCATATGACGCTCATGCTGCCCGTATTGACAAGTGTGGCGCCGACTCCCGCCCCTAATGCCCACAGCCTCTTGCGGCTGTCCACGTGCAGGTCTGTCACTTCGGGTGAGGCTTGCGAGGGGTTCTGAACGGAGATGAGAGTAGCGCGGTGGTCAGCTGCGCTGACCATGACAAAGCCCTTGTCGGTGCCCAGGGCTACGTGCGTATCGCCGACGGCCTTCATGCAGTTGATGCGGCTTATAGCTTTAGGTAGACTGATGAAGATGAGCTTCTTGCGCCCCTCGTCGTAGCAGGCCAGACGGCCGTCTTTGCTTGCGAGGTACACCCTGCCGTGACAGTGGGTCATGAGTTCAAGTATGTACGGGCTTGATGTCTTCTCTCCGAAGACGTATGCGCCTTTATCCGTTGCTACCCATTCGCGCCCCTTTCCGTCGGCCATCACTTTTTTTATGAAGTTGCTTCTGAGCGGCTGGGAGTCCTTGCCTACGAGCTGCATGTCGTACTCGCCGCCGTCGGCATGGTCCTTGATGCGTATGTTGTACCCGTCGCGTCCTGCTATCCAAGTAATGCCGTTGCCGAGGGCATAGAACTTTCTGGCATACATCTCTATACCGTACTTCTCCTTGATGTGTTTTGCGATGTCCACGAAGCGGCACTGACGCGTGTCGAAGACGTAAGGACGATTGTCGTAGGCAATGCACCAGATGTTGCCCTCGGAGTTGGGCACGGTCATTAGCAGACGGTTGGTGGTGAGCACCTCGTCCGTGCCATGTAAGTCGCGGAAGGTGGTGAAGCGGTAGCCGTCAAAGCAGCACAGGCCGTTCCAGGTGCTGAACCACATGAGCTGGCGGTTGTCCTGCCCTATGCCGGAGATGGTGTTGGCGGCAAGGCCGTCGCGTATGTTGAACGTCCTTACAGTACAGTAGGGCTGCGCCTGAATGGTGGCGGCACAAAACAATATAGTAGTGAGAAGGATGGCGGTTAGTATTTTCTTCATTTGGGGCTACAGCATTTATTCGTCACGGCAAGACTGCCGCGAATTTTTAGATTAGTCACTGCAAAGTTACGAAAAAACTTGTAACATCCGTCGTTTCGCCGTTGTTTTTTTATAATTACGAATAACTCCCACCATACTTTTCAGACTGAACCAAGCATCCATTTCCATGCAGGTACCACTTCTATCGTGATGCCGTCTTTAACGATTTCACGTTCTTCGTCCTTGGTTACAATCATCAGCTTCCGCATCGGCAATTGTCTGTTGAGCTTTACCAATGCGTCCACCTCCCGCTTTTCCGTGTCGGCATCTGCCAAGCTGTAGGATACCTGGATGGCCGTATCCTCCTCATAAATTACGAAGTCCACCTCTATGGACTTGTTGTAGAAATAAACTTTATCGCCATAGAGCTGACGCAGGCGGACGGCCACTTGATTCTCAAGGAGAGACGTAGAGGAATCTATCAAGAACAGATTCAAGATGCCATTGTCAATGAAATAGTATTTTTTGTTGGCTTCCTTGTCCATCAACTTTGCAGCTATGTTCTCATAAGGCAATATCAACCATGACTCCTGCAGGTACGACATGTAATCGATAACGGTGTCCACGCTAATTTTTTTTCCTACGGTAGAGGCGATGCTGGCAATACGATTGAAGGAAATGGGTTGCTTGACGCTCTCTGCCAACTTGCGAATCATGATGCGCAGAGCGAAGTCGTTGCGCACTTGATGACGAGCTACCAGATCGCCAAAGAATATCTTGTTGAACAGGCTACTTATCCACGAACGTTTGTCGCTCATCATCAACGTCTCTGGCAGTCCGCCGTCGTAGAAATACTCCTCGTAGGCCTTTATGATGGCATTCCTGTGCCGGTACAGAACGTTCTTGTTTTTCAAGTCCAAATCCTTGATGGCAAGATACTCTCTGAATGTAAACGGATAAATGTCCTTGACAAGATAGCGCCCTCCAAGCGTAGTGGCAATCTCACTGCTCAACATCTTGGCATTACTGCCGGTGACGTAGACCCGATAACCCGTGTCGGCAAGTCGCCGGGCAAACTTTTCCCAACCTTTTATATTCTGTATCTCGTCGAGAAAAAATATAGGACGGTGACTGTACATTTCCTCATAGCTGCATTTTATTAAGTCAAGGTCAGTAATGTCCAGACGGTCAATACGGTCGTCCTCAAAGTTGAAATATAGTATCTCTTCAATGGAATGTCCCTGCAGCAGCAAATGGTGGATATGCTGGTACATCAAGTATGACTTGCCGGCACGCCGAAGCCCGACAAACACGTAGTTGGCATTTGCCTCCAGCTTATACTGTCGCTCCACGAAGGAAATACGGGAAACGAAGTCTTGATAATAACTGATGAGATACTTTATCAAATCTTTAGTCATAACATGTTCTATTGAATAACTCGAGTGCAAAGATAGTCATTTTTCTTTGTCTTTGGCAAGTTTTATCGAGTATATTCGATAAAACTTGTGCGTTTTTATCGAATATACTCGATAAAACGCACAAAAAAGGCCACACCCAGCGAACAAGAGGTGCGGCCTTCGGAAAGGTTATATACGGATGATATAACGTTGACTATAGAGAGTTTATTTGGGCTGCTTGCCGATGTATGCAAGGATGCCGCCGTCTACGTAGAGGACGTGACCGTTTACGGCGTCGGAAGCCTTCGAGGCGAGGAAGACGGCAGGTCCTGCCAGCTCCTCCGGCTCAAGCCAACGGCCGGCTGGGGTCTTGGCCACGATGAACGAGTCGAACGGATGGCGCGAACCGTCGGCCTGACGCTCGCGCAGAGGGGCTGTCTGCGGAGTGGCGATGTAGCCGGGGCCGATGCCGTTGCACTGTATGTTGTACTCGCCGTACTCAGAGCAGATGTTGCGGGTGAGCATCTTCAGACCGCCCTTGGCTGCTGCGTAGGCGCTGACTGTCTCGCGACCCAACTCGGACATCATGGAGCAGACGTTGATAATCTTGCCCTCACGACGCTCCATCATCTCGGGGATGACAGCGGCAGCGCAGATGTACGGGGCAACGAGGTCGATGTCGATGACCTCCTGGAACTCGGAGCGCTTCATCTCGTGCATGGGGATGCGCTTGATGATGCCGGCATTATTGACGAGAACGTCAATAATGCCTACCTCCTCGTGGATCTTCTCAACGAGAGCCTTGACGGCCACCTCGTCGGTGCAGTCGCACAGGTAACCCTTGACGTTGGTGACGCCAGCCTCTTTATAGTTCTTCAGACCCAGTTCGAGGGAAGCCTCGCTGCGTGCATTGAAGATGACGGTCTTGGCACCTGCATCGGCAAATGCCTTGGCAATGCTGAAGCCGATGCCGTAGGAGGCGCCGGTGACCCAGCAGTTTTTGCCTTCGAGAGAAAACAGATTTGTCATAGTCACAATTTGTATGTTTAAGTATTAAGATTTAGTTTTTCCGACCGAGACGCACCCAATCAAGGGCAAAGGTACGCTTTTTTCCCCGTACTGCCGCCATTAGACCAATATTATTAAGGAAAATTAAAATATCCCCGACAGAAGAGTGACGTTTCAGAGAAAATAAGTAACTTTGCAACTGACAATATCTTATCACTACCCCACGGTTTATGCAAGAAACTAATCATATATTGGCAATATTGGACAACTATCTCCACGACAATCCCGACGAGATAGCCAAGGAGATGGCAAGCGACTTCAGGCGGCGCAGGATAGAGAAGAACCTGACGCGAGAGCAAGTGGCGGACAAGTCGGGCGTGGCCGTGAGCAACATCACCCGCTTCGAGCAAAAGGGACTGATATCCCTGAAAAACCTCATCGCCATAGCAATCTCCATGGAATACGCCTCCGAAATAAGGCACGTCTTCTCCCAGCCCAAGTACTCCACCATGGAGGAGCTGCAGCAAATAAAACGCAACGCAAAAAAGAAAAAAGCATACAGGCAATGAAACGGACAGAGTCTTTAACCGTAAAGTATCACCATGAGACAGTCGGCATCCTTGCCTTGAGTGTCGACGGGAGGGTGTGCACCTTCGAATACGACAAGCATTGGCTCGCCACGGGCTTCAGCATCTCCCCGTTGGAACTGCCACTCAAACCTGGGCTATTCATCGCCCAGCCGGCTCCTTTCCACGGCAACTTCGGAATATTCGAGGACAGTCTGCCGGACGGATACGGCAGATACCTGTTGCACAAGACCCTGCAGAAGGAAAGCATCAACGACTTCGAACTGTCTGCCCTGGACAGACTGAGCCTCGTGGGAACAGGAGGCATGGGGGCACTGACCTATGAGCCTGCAACAAATATACAGACGGAAGAGGCATCGCAGGATTTCGACTTGCTGCAAACGAAAGCGCTGGAAGTATTGAAGGAACAGCAGGATACGGACGCAGGACTGCTGCTGTACAACAGCGGCAACAGCGGCGGCTGCCGTCCGAAGGCCGTCTTCAGCGACAGCGACGGACACTGGCTGGTGAAGTTCAGACACACTTACGACCCCGCCGACATGGGACTGCAGGAGTACCGCTACAACGAGATGGCAAGAAAGTGCGGAATACACGTGCCGGACTTCAAACTGATGAACAACCGGTATTTCGCCTGTCGGCGGTTTGACATCTCGGAAGACGGCGAGCGCATACACACCGCCACGGCAGGCGGTTTGCTCTCCGTTTCGCTGGCAAACCCAGTACTGGACTACCTCAACCTGCTGGCACTCACCGGGTACCTCACGCAAAGTCGGGAAGAGGTGGAGGAGATGTTCCGCCGCATGGTATTCAACCATCTGGCGGACAACAAGGACGACCACTGCAAGAACTTCAGCTTTATCGTGACTAAGGAGGACAGCGACGGAAAATGGCACTGGCATCTCGCCCCGGCATACGACCTCACCCGGTGCACCGAGGGATACAACGGCGAGCACGCCACTTCAGTAAACGGAACAGGCCACCCAACGCTGGACGACATGATCGCCGTCGGCGTAAAAAACAAGATGGCGGAAAGCAGATGCCGGGAAATCTACGAAGAAGTGAGCAAAGCATTGAATTAAGTTTGCGTCAAAGGTTCGTTTCTTGTCGCCAATTCCAAAAAAGTGCGGCTTTTTTTTGGAATTGATTCCCAAAAAGTGCGGCTTTTTTTGGAATTGATAGAGTAAATGATTAATTTTGCACCCGAACATGAAGGAATAAGAGCTGTATGATAAAACGCATTTTGGAGACTGCAATACAACAGAGATTATGGCAGGGAAAGGCCATCATACTGTTTGGGGCAAGGCAAGTGGGTAAAACTACGATGCTGAAGAACTTGCTTCAAAAGCGTGATGACGTGTTGTGGCTGAACGGAGACGAACAGGACGTGAGAAACCTCTTTGAGAATGCTTCGTCCACGATGCTCCATACGATTATCGGAAAGAAAAGGATAGTTGTGATTGACGAGGCACAGCGAATCACCAACATCGGGTTGGGACTCAAGTTGATTACCGACAACATCGCCGACGTGCAGGTGCTGGCAACGGGAAGTTCTTCCTTCGACTTGTCCAATAAGATAAACGAACCCCTCACCGGCAGGAAACTGGAGTATTGGATGTTCCCTCTTTCCTTCAGCGAACTGGTGGAACACCAGGGCTTGCTGGAGGAGAAGCGTCTTCTGCCCCATCGGCTGGTTTATGGAAGCTATCCCGACGTCGTCAACAATGCGGGAGACGAGAGGATGGTATTGACCGAGCTGGCAGACAGCTATCTGTACAAGGACATTCTGATGTTTGACAGAATCAAGAAGAGCAACAAATTGGTGAAACTGCTCCAGGCATTGGCTTTCCAGATAGGTTCCGAGGTATCGTATAACGAGTTGGCGCAGACCTGCGGACTAGACCCGAAAACCGTGGAGAGCTATGTGACGCTTCTGGAGCAATCGTATATTGTGTTCCGCCTCGGTTCGTTCAGTCGCAATCTGCGCAACGAACTGAAGTTCGCCCGCAAGATTTATTTCTGGGACTGTGGCATCCGAAATGCTGTGATAGGCAACTATCAGACGGTGGAGAGCAGAATGGATACGGGGGCATTGTTCGAGAACTATATCGTGGCAGAGCGGCTGAAGAAGCTACGCTATGAGAAATCCTACGCCAAGAGCTATTTCTGGCGGACGAAGACCAAACAAGAGATTGACTACATAGAGGATATGGACGGCCAGCTGTCTGCCGTGGAGATGAAGTGGAATCCGAACAGGAAAGCCGCATTGCCCTTGTCATTCGCCAAGTCATACAGCGACGTGGACTTCAAGGTAGTGACACGTGACAACTATGAAAGTTTTCTGCTGTAGTCTGCCTCGCAAAATATTTCAAGTTGTAGACTTGAGGATAATTGAGACGATTTACCTATAATTGCAGCACCTTATTTTGTCACTCCATGAAATATAGTCCGTATGTAATATGCGCTGACAATCATAATTACCAGCCAATTTCAAATCTATTAATTTTAATGCCATCAACTGCCTTTTATTAATTTCATTTGAAGCAAAGAAATTATATATTTTCTCTATGCTTTCCTTCCATGAATTGCGAGAAACGGGTAAGAGGTAGGTACATCTTGACTCTACGGAACTCTCATATGCCAAGTATATCTTACAGGCTGTTTCGGCTATCGTAAAGACAAACGAGTATTCACACGAATTTGCGCCTGATGCATTTACTTTATGCTCTATCATACAGATTACTTTGTATTTGTCAAGATGTCTAGAACAAAGGAAATCCAAAAATTTTGATTTTAAATCAATACAGAACGATTTAGCGTCCTGTGATGACAATTCTCTCTTTTCAATTCTTTTTTTATCAATTGCCTTCTTCCTAGTTGCATTTGGAACGGCAACTCGGTGTTCCATTGTTTGAATACAGGAATCCAAATTGGCTTGATTATGTACCTTTATTATTTTACCATTTTCTGCTTCAACGTATAGCGGAGGTAATTTTTTCAGGAATAGGCTACTTATCCCATTGAAAGCTTTTCGAGATTTTTTATCATCTATTCTATACGGATTTACTTTATTGAAAGGTACGTCAGGGTGTTTTACTATGTAAAAACCATCAAAGAACTGTACTTTGTTCCAACTTAAGAAGAAAGTTCCTGTAAGAGGTACCCCCCCTCATTATACAAGATTTTGGGTTCTTCCGTTAAATGCATAGATGGAATGAAAATATTTTAGGATTTATACAAAA
>CAVCKM010000144.1:0-3143 GCA_963602765.1 Alistipes putredinis
ATCTGCATCAAAATAGAGTACAATAAATATAAAAATAATTTTGAACACCTACTTAATTGGTCCTATCGCAGACGATGGGGTGGCCTATTTGCTGGGACGATACGAGGAGGGGTCTTTCACGATAGAGGAATTGGCGGAAGAACTAAAATTCAAACGGCTTAACAGCCAATATTTCTTTGGAACCTCCAAAGCTATCAGCTTACTAAAAAAGATAAAACGATGACAAAGGAGCAAATAAACAAATACTTGGTTGATCGAGCTGTTGATGAAATGACGAGGTTTCTAATCCAAGATTACAAACTGGGAATAGACCAAGCCATTGATTTCATCTATAATTCTGACACATACCAAAAGCTGACCAATCCACAAACGGGACTCTACGTCCAAAGTCCCGCATATATTTATCAGCTTCTGAAAAATGAATACAAGACAGGGAAACTGGAATAAGTTGGCTTTGGACAAGCCCACGCCCTACTTTGTGCGACAAAACACGACAAAGACCCACGCAATCGTTCATTTGCAAAAGCAGTAGAAATAAGCGGATATGTCATGGAAACCGATATTCGCAAACAAAATCGCCTTTATTTAGCTACGAACGTACATTCTTGGTCTTGTTGTTGACGATGAAGTCGTCGAGGTAAGCGGCGAAATCGAGGTAGTCCTCGTCGCGGGTCAGTTCCATGCGGAAGTTGAAGGTATTCTTGGCGGAGAAGTTCGCCTTGAAAACATTGACGCTGCCCTTGAACTGGTTATGGCGCGACTGGCGCGACACGATGATGCCGGTCAGCTCGTCCACTGCCTGCCCGGGTGTGCGGAGCGTCTGCGTCTCCGCAGCCTCAGCAAAGAATGCGGGACATAGGTTCTCGTCGTGCGTGAAGTGGTCAGCCTTCTTCAACTCTCCGTCGATGCGTTCCTTCTTCTGTGCTTGAAGTTCAGACTCCAACTTGGCCTTCTCCTCCTTCAGTTGGGCGGGCTTGCGTACGGAGACAGGCAAGTTGATGAGGTCGAGCTTCACGCCGAATAGTGACGTTCCGTCCGTCTTCTGCGGATACAGTCCCGTCTGATAGAGCACTTTCTCTTCGTTGATTACCTTTCCGATATTCTGCTCCCAGTCGCGTTTGTTTTCCTCCAGCCATTCGTAGAGCGAACCCTTCGTGCGGTCAAGCAGTGCGTCCACCTCTGCCAGTTGTCCAGAGGTCTTTTCCATCTCCTGCTGCATGTCTTCCTGCTGCTTCCTGTTTTCTGCCAACGCCTCAGCCTCCTGCTTGTCGTATTCGGCTTGCAGGCGGTTGATGTCTGCTGCAGATGTAGCTACCAATCCTCCAAGTTCCTTTTCGCGCAACGCCAAGGCATCCAGACTCTTGTTCAGATTCTCCTGCTCCTCCTGATAGGGCTGCCAGTATTTCAATTTCAACAATTCCTTGTCTACAACCGTCAGCTCGTTCTTCAACTGCTCCACGGCATTTGTGGCAAGGGTGGTCTTCTCGGCAAAGGACTCTTCAACGTCCTCTCGACGCTTGGTATATTCTGTAAGCATACGCTCCTCGGCCTGCTGCTTCTCCTGCCCCAGTAGAAAGAGGCGGTTGTTCTGCGACTGTCGGTATGTCTCCAACTGGTTCTTCACGCTCTGCCGAAGCACGTTGTACTTGGCAGTAACATCGTTGAAGCGCGAGGTGAGTTCGGCAAGCCGAGCCTTGTCGCCCTCCAGTTTCTCCCTCACCATCTGCTCCTTGTCAAACCGTTTCAACACTAGTTCTATCTGTTTGACTGCGTAGTATTCCCGACGTTCCTTCATTCGTTTGAGCCGGTCGTTTACCACCCCCTGCTCCTGATTGAGCACCGACTTCTCGTCGTCGAATTTCTGTTGCAGTTCGTCGAGCAGCCGTTTCTGTCGACTCTGCTCCTCCTGCAAGTCGTCCATCTTCTTTTCTATCAACGGGAGCCGCTCCTGACAGGAACGCACGGCATACTTCAGTTCGCCGCAAAGCTCCCTGATTTGCTGTTTCATATAGAGCAGTTCATGGTAAGCCTTCACGACGGCATCCGCCTGTCTGCTCACGATGGACTCGCCCTTCTGGTTGAGCTTGTACCAACAGGAGATGTCCTTGTATTCCTGCTCGAAGTCGGACACCTGGCGACGGAAATAGCCGAGGTCGATGTTCGCCTCCTCCTCGCTCATCGAACGGATGATGATGTCCTTGATGAAGTTGGCGTCCAGTCGTGAGTTGAGGAATACGTTCTGTATGCTCCGCGGAATGTTCTGGTAGCGGTTTGTCTCCATCAGTTGGAAACGGGCGAACTCCTTGCCCACCGCCTGTTTGTTGCCGTAGAGGATGTCGCGGTACTGCTCGTAACGGTCGACAATCTTGCTCATGTAGGCACCTCCGAGCCGTTCGCGTATCACCTTGCCCTCTGCCGTCACCTCGCCATTGCCATCCACGAGCCACTCCTTATTGTATTCCGCATCGACAAAACGGTAGCATGCTCTGCCCGAGCTGCGGAAAGTCAGAATGCAGAAGGGACCGTGCTCGTGCTCTACCTCATAGACGATGTAGGAGTTGGCGTGTGGCAGATAAAACTCGTCGAAGCTCTTCATCTCCTTCGAGGTGTCCTCCAGTTCGATAAAGTCGCCGTTTCCCCTGATTACTCCGAAGCGTCGCAGGAACTCCAAGCTCTCGTCCTTTCTTGATGCCAATTCGCGCGCCACGTCGTAGCGGAACGACAGCCGCTTGCGGTCCTGAAACAGTCAGCTGAGCAGCTTGCGCTCCCTGTCAAGGGCACGAATCAGTTCGTCGAGCGTATGAAAATGGGATACTGTATCCATTGCGGTTTTATTGCTATTATTTTGCAAACTTACACAAAATTCTCGGAATAGTCTGTTTACTTCGGCAAAAACAATCCTTATGCCCCACGTTTTTATCTATTCTATACGCTGCACAGAACAAAATCAGCACTTTTTTATCCGATACGGCGAAGATCCTGAATACTATTGAAATTTATTTAAGTAGGTACTGTTCAAAAAATAACTTGAGCAGGTTTTGTACCTGTACTGGCTGAACCACCGGTCACCGGCGCGAAGCGGAAAGGTAAAGCCCATCGCATTCAATTCGGACAGTCATATAAAAACTGCTCAAGTTATTTTT
>CAVCKM010000145.1:0-5399 GCA_963602765.1 Alistipes putredinis
GTGTGATGTCCTTGCTGTTGAGGTCGAACTTGCCGCCCGCCTTTCCGTCGGTGGCGTATGAGGTGATGCCGATGTTCTCCACGCGGATGTTGAGTGCACCGCCCTCGGTGAGTGCCTTCTCGGACACTTCTTCTGGTTTCTCGTTGTCCTTCACCTCGTAGTCGACGGACTCGAGGGTGATGTTCTTCGACGTGACGCGCACGTTGCCCGTGGTGGGCAGGTCTGAGGTCTTCTCCTCCACCTTCGGGTTGGCGGTGGAGAGGTTGATGTCGTGCGCGGTGATGTTGAAGCTGCTCTTCTCCATCGTTGCTCCCTTGTCGTCGTGTGCCTTGAAGGTGACGTTTCGCCCGAGGACGTAGAGTCCTGCTCCGTCGTTGTCTCTTATGTTGCCGTCGGCATCTACTGAGATGATATTGGCGGCTTCCGTGGTGATGTTCACCTGTGCGCCCGTTGACTCCGTCTTGTATTTGTCCTCGTACTTGCCGATGTCCTCCTTTGCCTGTGCCAGGCTCTTGAGCTGGCGGTTTAGTTCGGCGAGGCGCGATATTGCGGTGGTACATTCGTCGAGTGCCAGTCCGAGCGAGTGTGCCGTTTCGCTGACGAGTTCGCTGATGTCATCCAGGTCCTGATAGCCGCCTCGCACGGCATCGTCGGTGGCGTTGAGCTCCTGTCCCGAATTGAGGTACTTCTTCAGTTGGTCCATGGTGTTGTTCACCTTATTCTTCTGCTGCTCTGCCGCTTTCTTTACATCGCTCAGTGTCTTCTTCTTCTCCGTCAGTATGTCGTCAATCATGGTCTTCCGTTCTTTGCACGGTACGGCAGCGGAGATGTTTACCTTTTCGTCGGCGTGGATGTTCACCATTCCGGCCAAGCTGGATACGGGATGGTCCACGAACATGCCCGGGGTGGTTTCGGCAAGCAGTCCGATGCCGCGTGCCTGTACGGAGAATTGGGAGGAGGTGCTCACGGTGGACTCCAGCCCGTCCAGTCCGGCGTCTTCGCACACGTTCTTTATGACGGGTGCACGCTGGGTGATGGTTCCTGGCGTGCCGTACTGTGTTGTCACTCCCTCCTGCATGACATTGTTTGCGCGTATGACGACGGTGGATGCACTGGTCCCGTTGAGCACACCGTTCATGTCCACATCGCCGATGATGATTTCGGGTGCGGAGATGATGAAGCGTTTGTTGTCGCGCATATAGTTGCCGTTGCAGAAGTTAAGGCCTTCCTGGCGCATCTTCTGCATCTGTGCTTTGTAGCGGCGTATCTCTTGAACGTCCTTGTCCACACTGGCCTTAAAGTCGTCAAGGGCTTGTTTCCATTTTGAAAAGTTCTCTTCCATAGCTTTTGTGTAATGTTGAAGTAGGCTGTACTTTTGCCAGGGGTTATTTTATATTGCTCAAGATTTTTTTTGCAGTCGTAGTACCACCGTCCGCAACCGCTTTAAGGTTGACAGGCTCGTTGGCCAGTGCTTCTCCCATCAAGTTATTGGCAGGATTTGCACCCATGTTGAACGTTACAGTATGGTTGTTAGTATTACTGTCAGCCATAAGTATCACACCACCTGACACTTTAGAATTAAAGATGCCTTTTGATGAAGGCCAGGCAGTGACTAAATCTGACCATCCGCTGTATTCCCCGTACATAGTATTCCACCAGGATCTCATAGGATATACGATGCCAATAAACTTTTCCCATTTTTTCGGATCTTTAATAACTGAATCCAAATCAGTGTCGGAACGGGTAGGGAATTTAAAAATCTTATTGTACGACTTCCTTTGATAGTACTTCAATTTATCGTCCTCTACGAGTTTGTCTATTATTTGATAAAAGAAATAGCGTTTTTTCTCAGCGGCAGTTGCATCACGCGTTATTTTAGCTTTAGTTCTGGAATCTTCGTCTTCCACAGTTAAAGTTATTGTGCCGGCGTACGCAGTGTTGACAGTTTCTTTGTATGTGTTTATTTTAGTATTTTCATCAGCATTACCCATAATGTCACCCAACTCATCTTCAAATGCGTTAGCATTACTGCCATGCAATTTACAAGTCAATAGTTCTTTGATTGCATTTTCAAAGCTGGTACTTTTTAGTGCTACATTATTGATTTTTACTTTAGCCACTTCAGTCCGAACGGGGCCTGTTACGTAAGTGTCAATCTCTGCTGCAGTGGCCTTTGTTACATCTTTGTAGAGTCCCTCCATTGCGGTGATGTATTCAGCCCTTGTTTTCTTTTCATTGTCGATTTCTATATCGGCCCATGCGGGGCAGCAGTCTTCGAACATTTGTCTGATGGCAACAGTTTGTTTTTGTATATCAGCTGGGATGTCAAGGTGATCATCATACCATTTGTCAAGTTTTGTCAAGAATCTCATCCATACGCTGTTTGACTGGCTTTCGTGCAATTTGTACATTTCAGAGCCTTCCTTGTAGATGTTTGGCAGCTCGGTTTTTCCCTTTCCAGCCTCTATCTGCATGAAGCGTCCAGACCTGATAGACATCGTACCGTTGATGGGTTTCAGGATGGCATCCATCACGGCACGGGTGGTCTTCATGTCTATAACGTTAAGTTTGAGGAGGTCTTCGACGCCACTAAAGACGTCAAAGGCGGTATTGCCAAATGTATTTAGAGCGCCCCAGCCGAATGATTCCTTTGTCTTTACTTTCTCGTCGTAATATATTTTCTGCTTGTCGATATTCTTTCCTGATGCAAGTGACAGCTTGTCTCCTGCCTCTATGGTGATGTTCTTTCCCTTCAGTGCAATGTCTCCGTTGGGGCAGTTGATGGTGATGCCCGTAAAGGCATCCATCTGTATTGATCCCAATGGCGACTGTATGGTTATCTTTCGTTTGTCGGTGCTAAGGTCCAGATTGTAGATGCCGAATTTGTCGGTCAGCTGTATGCCTCCTGCCAACTCCTTCGAGTTTTTGAGGTTGTCAACGTCCATAGGCTTCCAGCCCCATTTCGCCAGTGTTCCGAATGCAGGAAAGAAGCCAGTGACAAATCCGTGCGAGTTCTTCGGATTGCTGAATTGTATCTTGTGTCCGTTTGGCGAGCAGATAACGTCGTTGTTTCCGCTCACCTTGCCCCCGTTGTTGTCATTTGAAGATACGGCTCCAATGATGAACGGTCGCTCTATGTCGTCAAACTCGTACCCTATCATCACTTCGTCGCCCTCCTGTGGCATGAAGCATATTCCGCCATTAGCAGAAGCAAAAGGCTGTGCCATTCTGATCCACGGAGAGGAATTTAAGCTATTCGGGTCTTTCTTTGGCTTCTCCTCACCGTCCTGTTTTTTCTCTTCTTTATTTTCAGCCTTCTCCTCCTTTTTTTGTGGTTGCCAGGGATAGAGTATGCGTATGCGTCCAAGTGACAGCGGGTCCTTGGTATTGTTTACATAGGCGCGCTGCGGTGCTGCGGTGCGCTTCTGGTTGTCTGCAAGCAGTGCGGGAGCGTAGATTGGCCTGAATTTCTTAGTTGTGACTGTCGTCTTCTGGCCATTCCCATCGGTCTGTTCTGTTTCTGTTTCTGTATGTATACAGGCAAGTGTAGGAACCGCCTCAAACCAGTGGGTGATGCCCTCATACTCGTTTTCCAACGTTGACAATTTTCTTTCGTGGTGCACTTTTGTGACTACGTATTCCCGTCCAAAGATGTTGACGAAGTCGCCCAGCTTGACGATAATGATTGCAGTGTTTCTCAGTTTGACGAAGACGGTTCGTTTCTGCGCCACTTCAGCCCTTTCCCTGCACCATTGGTACAACTGTCGCGTAAGGCTTATGTTGTATTCCTCCGCTACGCTGAACTCGTAAACAAGGGTCTTGCTACTTTTACCGACATGTTCATTTCTGAAATCGTCAGTGTAATCTTCCAGGAAATCTTTTTTATACTTGGCCTCTGTTTTACCCTTTGATATGCCCCAGATGAAAGCATTGGCAGCTTCTAACGAGCCAGCCTTGGAGATAAGGTCCACGATATCGTCAGCCTGCAGCACAGAGTATATGCTGGAGGGCCATTTTTTTGCCCATACGGATGAGTACTTCTCTTTCGTCTCAGCGTCGTATTTGGTGAGATATTCTTCTGATGGTCCCTCGTACGTCTGCACCTTGGTTTTGGAGTCGGAAACCTTTGAGCTGTCTGCCGGTTCGATGTAGTTGGAAGACTGCATGCCATACTGCTCAGTCTCCTGATACTCGTTGTATACGATGTCTTCGATATTTTCTTCTTCTATTATTCTGACTCCTTTTGCAGACAGCTTTTCGCCCGTTTTCGCTGCTGTCCACTCTGTGTCCATCACGTTGACATTGTTCGTGTATTTATTGTCGTCTATAGTCGTAGTCACGGCATCCGACTTGGAGGTGTCCAGTCCAAGCCAGAGCTTTCCGTCCTCATAGAACAGGAACTCTCCGCACCTGTTGGCAGAGCGGGTGAGGAAATGGTAAGGAGTCTCGTTGTACTGCACGAGATATGGGTGTATGCCTTCTCGTTTTTCGTCCTTGTCCTTCAGGTCATTGTCTTCCTTGCTCAGCATGTTCTGCTGGTGCAGACAGTCCAGGGGTATTTTAATCTTGTAGGGGCCTGTCTCCAGCTCACCCAGAATGCCTTTTAGCACGTCTTTGCCCAGACGTTTTCCCGTGTAGCACTTGCTGTACTTCTGCATGTCCAGATATTTGTCCGGGCTGTACATGTATATGGTCAGTGTCGTTTGCAGTGAGCTGTTGTTGAGTCGGCGGCGGGGCTGTATGTTTACAACTCTATACCCATCGGCAATGCTTTTGTCGTCACACTTCACGTTGACGGCCTGGTTCAGCAGACTGCTGACTATCGTGGTGATGTCGGACTCCGTTACCTTTTGGGCGTTGTCCTTCTGAGTTTTCGTTCCGGCATTTTTCTCCAGAATCACTTCTGCTTTTATGCAACCGGGCTTGTACATCTCTTTGTCCACATTGATGGAGTTCAGCTTCATGCTCACTTCCTTGAATGTGATATTTGTCGTCCCGTCTTTGTCGGTTTTAGTTTGGGCTTCTGTTTTAACAAAAAACAGTTCAAGCTTCTTTTCGGTTGTTCCCTCTTCTTGGATTTTTACGTTAGGGAAAGTCAGAATATAGTTGTCTGTCATAGCGATGCCGAGAGTATAATAGGTTGTAAAACGACAAGAGGGGGAGAGGCTGTTGCTGTCAACTGCCTCTCCCCCTCTAGGGTTAGATGATATTTGTGGCGTATGTCATGTGCATGATGAAAGGGTTTACTTCCACGGGTTGACGTACTCTACAGGTCCGTTCTTGAGCTCCTGGCATACGATCTTCATCTCTTCGTAGTGCTCCTCGCCGTCTTCCCACTGCTCGGTGTAGTGGATGCAGTAGCAGCCTGTGCCTTCGATTACCTTCATCGTCTTTCCGTC
>CAVCKM010000146.1:0-26429 GCA_963602765.1 Alistipes putredinis
ACGCTAAAGCTATACGCCTTACACGACAAGCGTCTACGCATTTAACGGAAGAACCTTTTTTATTTGCAGTCCAGAAGCAATCAACAAGTAAATCAAGAAGGTTATTTACTGAAAATGCTCGGTCTGAAAATTTTATTAATGAATAAAATTAATGGTCAATTAATGGCTATTAAAGTCCCTCCCATAAACGTCTCTAGTGATGAGGTAAAAGTTACAAGTGTAGGGACTACTCCAGGTTGAGCCGTTCGAAGAACGTTATTACCTCGTCGAACGTCTTGAAGTCCGGGCTGCCAATGCAGATGCACGTCCCCATAAACTCGGGCGACTCCTCCACGTCGATGAAGTAGTCGCCGTAGAGCAACCCCTTGCGGCGGCAGAAGATCACGTGACCGTAGGCAGGAGCCGAGAGATTCTCCGCCACCCACTGCTCCACGTCCGCCATCCATTCGCCGTCATACGGACGCTCGTCCGCTACGATATAGACGCAGAAATGCTCTATGAGCATCTCGAAAGCCTTCCGCATGCTACCTACAGCCTTGCCGTACGAGTCGTGAAGAGCATCGTAATGCATGTAGAGGACGGGACGCTCGCGACCCTCCTGCTTGTCGTCAATCCAACGGATGACGGGAGACAGATAGTGCAACGCCACATGGTCCGTCAACCGGTGGCCGCCATGAAACCATACCGCATCGGCGTACTTCTCCTTGAAACGCGGGAAGTTGGCCGTGCCGATGGGGTCCTCGTCGCCGAAGAGACCATAGACGGTGTCGTCCGTCGGCTCGGCGGACAGACACATGGCACACAAATCCTTGTACTCGCGTATCAGACCCTTCGTCACGATGACCTCGTTTACGCCGTCCTCACGCGGAGACTGGAACGTCTGGTGGCCGATGCGCCCGGACATGTGGTCAGCCATGTCGAAAGCGGGATTGACGATGATGCGGTCGCTACCCGTCAGCAACTCCGTATAGAGTCCGCCCATGCTCGTGCCGATGATGAGGTCGGGCTGCTCCTCAGCCTGCATACGGCGGAGCATCTCCAGACCCTCGGCAGGGTGGAGAGGCACGTCGCGCGCCACAATGCTGCATCCGGGCATCAACTCCCGAAGCAAACGCACAGTGCCGCTCGCTGCCGACGACAGGAAACCATGAACATACATTATCTTTTTGCCCGACATCAGACCGGGAAATACCTTCTCCATATACCTCTATATTTATTAATGACGAACTCTGACGGCTACTGCCGTTCCTCAAGCAGCACCACGTTCTCTACGTGCGGCGTATGCGGGAACATGTCAACCGGCTGCACCTTTGCCACACGGTACGAAGCGTCCAGAAGCTGCAGGTCGCGAGCCTGCGTGGCAGGGTTGCAGCTGACATAAACGATACGGCGAGGACGCGCGTTGAGTATCACGTTGACCACGTCCTGGTGCATTCCTGCACGTGGCGGGTCAGTGATGATGACGTCCGGACGACCGTGCTCCGCCACGAAAGCATCCGTGAGGATGTCCTTCATGTCGCCGGCGTAGAAGAGGGTGTTGCCGATGCCGTTCACCTCGGAGTTTATCTTGGCATCCTCGATGGCATCCGGCACATACTCGATGCCGACAACGCGCTTCGCCTGACGGGCCACGAAATTGGCTATCGTACCCGTACCCGTGTAGAGGTCGTAGACAAGCTCCTCGCCCGTCAGCCCCGCAAAGCGACGAACAACGCTGTACAACTCCAAAGCCTGGTCCGTGTTGGTCTGGTAGAACGACTTCGGACCTACCTTGAAACGCAGGTCCTCCATGAGGAGGAAGATGTGGTCGTTGCCCTTGTAGACGTGGACGGGAAGGTCGCCGAACGTGTCGTTGCACTTATGGTTGTACACCCACATGAGCGACGTTATCTCCGGGAACTCCCCGGACAGATACTCCATCACTCCCCGTGCGCCCGGCAGCTCGTCCAGGGAAAGCTCCCCGTCGCCCTCATGGCCCTCGGGACGGCCGAACTGGATGATGACCATCCACTCGCCGCTGTTGCTGTGACGTATTATCATGTCGCGGAGAAGACCGTGCTGCGCACGAAGGTCGAAGAACGTCAGACCATTCTCCATCGCATAGCGGTACAGACCGTTGCGCATCGCGTTGTGGCGGTCGTCCATCAGCCAACAACGCTCTATGGGCAGTATCTTGTCGAAAGCACCCGACACATGAAAACCGATGCCGGGGGCGAACGGTACGCCCGCCTTCATCTGCTCCGCCGTGAGCCACTGCTTGCTGGCGCAACCGAAGTCCAGCTTGTTGCGGTATTCAAACGTCTTGTGCGAACCCAGTATAGGCATTACCTCGGGCAGCTCCACCTTGCCTATGCGGCGCAACTGGTCCACAACCTGACGCTCCTTGAACTCCAACTGAGCCTCGTAAGGCAGGTTCTGCCACTTGCAGCCGCCGCACAAACCGAAATGGCTGCACTTGGGCTCGGCGCGACGGTCGCTCAATTTATGGAAACGAACCACCTCCGCCTCGGCGTATGAATGCTTCTTGCGGCGTATCTGAAGGTCCACTACATCGCCCGGAACGCAAAAGGGAACGAAAACCACCAGGTCGTTCACGCGAACCAGACTCTTGCCCTCCGCCGCCACGTCTGTTATCGTGACGCTCTCCAGAAGGGGTAAAGGCTTTTTCTTTCTTGACATGTAGATAATTTGATATAAACGAATTTGGGACAAAATTACAACAAAAAACGCACATAAAAGAATTTTACACCAAAAAGCACACCTCTACGTGCGATATTTCGCCACGATACTTGCGCAGTAACCAACGAAACACTAACTTTGCCCGACAATCAATAGCAATCTACAACCTAAACAACAACATTTATTATCTCAATGACACAAAAAAGAGTATACACCTTTGGCAACGGCCAAGCAGAAGGCAACGCACAAATGCGAGAGCAGTTGGGCGGAAAGGGAGCAAACCTCGCAGAAATGAACCTCATCGGAGTGCCCGTACCACCGGGTTTCACCATCACCACGGATACGTGCAACGAATATTATAAGGTAGGGCAGGAGAAAATCGTCGAACTACTGCAGGACGAAGTAAAGGCTGCAGTAAAGCATGTCGAGACGCTCATGAACTGCCAGTTCGGTAGCGTCGACAACCCGCTCCTCGTCAGCGTGCGCTCCGGAGCACGCGCCTCCATGCCCGGCATGATGGACACCATCCTCAACCTTGGACTCAACGACAGCGTGGCCGAAGGAATGGTACGCAAGACACAAAACCCGCATTTCGTATACGACTCATACCGACGCTTCGTGCAGATGTACGGCGATGTCGTGCTCGGCATGAAGCCGGTCAACAAGGAAGACATTGACCCCTTCGAAAAAATCATCGAAGACGTAAAGGCCCAGCAAGGCGTCGAACTGGACAAGGACCTCTCCGTAGAGTCCCTCAAACAACTCGTCGCACTCTTCAAGCAAGCCATCAAACAGCAGACCGGCAGCGACTTCCCCGAAGACCCCATAGAACAACTCTGGGGAGCCATCTGCGCCGTATTCCGCTCATGGATGAACGAACGCGCCATACTCTACCGAAAGATGGAAGGAATACCCGACGAGTGGGGCACGGCAGTCAGCGTCATGGCGATGGTATTCGGAAATATGGGCGACACCTCCGCCACGGGAGTCTGCTTCTCACGCGACGCAGGCAACGGCGAAAACCTCTTCAACGGCGAATACCTCATCAACGCACAGGGAGAGGATGTCGTGGCAGGAATTCGAACACCGCAACAAATCACCAAGATTGGCTCACAAAGATGGGCTGAACGGGCAGGCATCAGCGAGGAGCAGCGTGCCGCGCAATACCCCTCTATGGAGGAGGCAATGCCGGAACTCTACGCACAGCTCGACGCCCTGCAGGACAAACTCGAACACCACTACCATGACATGCAGGATATGGAGTTTACCGTACAGGAAGGAAAACTGTGGTTCCTGCAGACCAGAAACGGAAAGCGCACGGGTACGGCCATGGTAAAGATTGCCATCGACCTCCTGCACGAAGGACTCATCGACGAGAAAACAGCCATACTGCGTTGCGAACCGCAAAAGCTTGACGAACTCCTGCACCCCGTCTTCGACAAGGAAGCCCTCCGCAAGGCAAAACCCATAACACAAGGACTGCCAGCATCGCCAGGCGCCGCCACAGGACAAATCGTCTTCCATGCTGACGACGCACAGGAATGGGCTGCCAGCGGACACAAAGTCATCATGGTGCGAATCGAAACATCCCCGGAAGACCTCGCCGGAATGGCAAGCGCACAAGGCATTCTTACCGCACGCGGAGGTATGACCTCGCACGCCGCCGTCGTCGCACGTGGTATGGGTAAATGCTGCGTCAGCGGAGCAGGAGCCATCAACGTCAACTACAAAAACAAAACCGTAGAGATAGAAGGCACTATATATAAAGAAGGAGACTACATCTCCCTCAACGGTACTACAGGACAGGTGTACGCCGGAGAGATAAAGACGAAAGCCGCGGAACTCTCAGGAGACTTCAAGGAGCTCATGGACCTCTGCGACAAGTACACCAAAATGGAAGTGCGCACCAACGCCGACACTCCCAAGGACGCCGAGACGGCACGGCAATTCGGGGCAAAAGGCATCGGACTGACTCGTACCGAACACATGTTCTTCGAAGACCAGAAAATCATCGCCATGCGCGAAATGATCCTCGCAGATACCGTCGAAGGACGCGAGAAAGCACTCGCAAAGCTCCTTCCGTACCAGAAGAACGACTTCTACGGCATCCTCAAAGCCATGGACGGACTACACGTCAACATCCGTCTGCTAGACCCGCCGCTGCATGAGTTCGTGCCGCACGACCTTGCAGGCCAGCAGACCATGGCAAAAGAAATGAACGTCAGCGTCGAGGAAATACAAAAACGCGTCAACTCGCTTGCCGAAAACAACCCCATGCTCGGACACCGTGGATGTCGACTCGGAATTACATTCCCCGAAATCACAGCAATGCAGACACGCGCCATTCTCGGGGCGGCTTGCCAGCTGAAAAAAGAGGGCTACGACCCACACCCCGAGATTATGGTGCCGCTCATCGGCTCCATCAACGAGCTGAAGCAGCAAAAGGAAGTCATACGCCAGACTGCGGAGGAAATATTTGCCGAGACAGGCGTCTCTATCGAATTCGAAATAGGCACCATGATTGAAATACCGCGTGCCGCACTCACGGCAGGCCAGATAGCCACAGAAGCACAATACTTCTCCTTCGGAACAAACGACCTCACGCAGATGACATTCGGCTACTCGCGCGACGACATCGCAAGCTTCCTCCCCGCATACCTCGACAAGAAGATTCTCAAGGTAGACCCCTTCCAGGTTCTCGACCAGGAAGGCGTAGGACAGCTCATCGAAATGGCCGTAAAGAACGGACGCGCAACACGCCCCGACCTCCGTACCGGCATCTGCGGAGAGCACGGCGGAGAACCCTCGTCCGTCAAGTTCTGCGCAAAAATCGGAATGAACTACACCAGTTGCTCGCCCTTCAGAGTGCCAATAGCAAGACTCGCAGCAGCACAAGCTGCCGTGGAAGAAGAGTAGAAAAATCGTAGAGAAAAACTAGGAATACCCCCAAAAGCGGCTTCAAAAACACGTTTGGAGCCGCTTTTTTCAAGAAAATAACGCCAAAACGCAAAAAAAACACGAAAACGTTTGGAGGATTCAGAAAAAGTCAGTACCTTTGCACTCGCAATTCGAAAGGGTGGCAATCCAAACGGCTCCTTAGCTCAACTGAATAGAGCATCTGACTACGGATCAGAAGGTTGCAGGTTTGAATCCTGCAGGAGTCACGAACATAATCATAAAAGTTTTAAAGGCTTGAGTCCATGAATATGGCTTGAGCCTTTTTTAGTATATAAAAAATAATATGAACGTAGTTATTTTAGACAACGACGCGGCCAGGACGGAAGACCGTGGCTGGGACCCCCTGCGCCAGCTTGCAAACGTTACCGTGTACGGGCAAACCCCGGATACGGAGGAGAAGATACGACGATCCATTGATGCCGACATCATCTTGACCAACAAAGTGCTGATAGACCGCCAGACACTCAACCGCCTTCCAAGGCTTAAATACATCGGCGTGCTCGCTACGGGCTACAATGTCGTCGACATCGAGGCGGCAACGGAACGGGCCATTACCGTCACCAACGTACCAGTATACAGCACTGAGAGCGTAGCCCAGCACACCCTGGCACTACTCCTCGCCGTGACAAACCGCGTGGAGCACTATGCCGACGCTACAAGACAAGGCGTATGGTCAGCACAGCCCGTCTTCTGCTATTGGGACACGAACCTGATGGAGCTGCACGGCAAGACCTTCGGTATCTTCGGATTCGGAAACATTGGGAGTAGGGTAGCAGAGCTTGCACACGTAGTCGGAATGAAGGTGATTGCCTACACAAGCAAGAACCAGGCACAACTGCCCCAATACGTCAAAAAGGCGACGCAGGACGAACTCTTCACCACTTCCGACATCCTTTCCCTACATTGTCCGCTGACGGAGACTACACGCCACATGATAAACGCCCGGACGATAGCCCAGATGAAGCCTACCACAATAGTGATAAACACCGGACGCGGCCCGTTGGTAGACGAAGAGGCAATGGCCAAGGCATTACAGACGGGGCAGCTGGCCGCCTATTGCGCCGACGTGATGGAAACCGAGCCGCCAAGCAATGACAACCCTCTCCTCCAGCTGCCTAACGCCTTCATTACACCGCACATAGCATGGGCAACCCCCGAAGCAAGGCAACGCGTAGTAGACATAGCCACAGACAACGTCCGCGCCTTCTTGAATGGAAAATCCCAAAACGTAGTCCATAATCCATAATTCACAATTCACAATCCGCGATTGTGAGTTCATGTAAAAACAATTGCCGTCCGGATACCAACCAATGGTCATCCGGACGGCAATTCTGCTTTGTGAATTCCTCATTATGAATTAAAAAATGGTGATCCGGTTGGGATTCGAACCCAAGACCCACAGCTTAGAAGGCTGTTGCTCTATCCAGCTGAGCTACCGGACCTAACCATCATTTTAATGATAAGCGGGTGCAAAGGTACTACTTTTTTTTTGCTTTGCCAAATTTTTTCATTTCTTCTCGCCTATTTTTTTTGTAATGGCAGTAAAAAATAGTCTACTTCAAGGGTAAATCCTCCTTCAGTAGGTTATCAATGAACGAATCGAGCTCCTGAGAGAGGTTCTCCATGAAAGGAGTGTTGAGGATTGTTGTCTCCTCGTCGTCCGCTACGTAAAGCTCTGCTACGTGCTCGCCAGTCTCCGTCTCGAGGACGAAGTTGTATGGACGAACTATGCCAAGGGTCTGACAGATGTCGGCTATTGGTCCGCGCAGGCTCTTCGCTACGGTAGCGTAGAACCTGTCGCTCTCGCCAGGATAGTCTATCCACTCTTCGACAACGCAGCGCGTCACCTCGCTTTCCGAGTCCGTGAATGCCATCATGTCGCCCGTGTCTTGGGAGACGCGGACGTGGATGTCGGTAAATACACTGGGCTCCTCCGTTGGCGGAAATTTTTCCGCCACCTTCTTGAGAAACCTCTGCACCTGATAGGCTGTCTTTTCGCTCATGGTACTGTTGTTTTTGATTGTCGTTTACACGTTTTCTGGCTGCTCTGACGGCATCAGCACCTCCTGAGGCTGGTTCTCGTTGAAGATATGTATGCGCGAGAGGGTAGAGCAGATGGACGTATTCATCTCGTTGATCATGTTGTCCCACAACTTCACGCTCTCCAACTTGAAGATGAGCAGAGGGTCCTTCTGTTCGTAGCTTGCGTTTTGTGAAGAGTGGCGCAGGTCGTCGAGCATGCGGAGATTCTCCTTCCAGTTGTCGTCGATGTTCTGCAGGATTACCATCTTCTCAAACTCACGCATTACGTTCTGGCAACCGCTGTCGTAGCACTCCTTCAGGTTAAACGACATACGGTAAATCAGACGAAGGTCGGTCAGAGGTATGATGATGCGCTCGAAGTTGTTAGATGGGTTCTCGTAGATTTCCTTCACTACCGGCATCGCCTGGGCAGCCACGCCGTCGACGTGCTGCTTGAAGTTGGACATGACGGTCTGGAAGGAACTCTCCTCCAGTTTGGAACGGTCTGTGGAGACATACTCCTCCTCCGTGAACGGTACTTCCATGAAGAATACCTTGAGGAACTCCTCCTTGCACGAAGCGTAGTCGCCCGTAGAGAGGATGGCCAGCACGCGGTCCCAAATGGTGTTGGTGATATCCATGCCGATGCGCTCACCCATGAGGGCGTGGCGGCGCTTCTCGTAGATGACGGTACGCTGCTTGTTCATCACGTCGTCGTATTCGAGCAGGCGTTTGCGGATGCCGAAGTTGTTTTCCTCTACCTTCTTCTGGGCGCGCTCGATGCTCTTGGAAATCATTGGGTGCTCGATGCGCTCGCCTTCCTCGAAGCCAAGACGGTCCATCACCTTCGCTATGCGCTCGGAGGCGAAAAGACGCATCAGCTTGTCCTCAAGAGATACGTAGAATACACTCGAACCGGGGTCGCCCTGACGACCGGCACGACCGCGCAACTGGCGGTCTACACGACGGCTCTCGTGACGCTCCGTACCGATGATGGCCAGACCACCAGCAGCCTTTACCTCTGGGGTAAGCTTGATGTCCGTACCACGACCTGCCATATTGGTGGCTATCGTCACGGCACCCTTGCCGTCTACGCTCTTGCCGGCCTCCGCCACGATGAGCGACTCGCGCTCGTGCTCCTTGGCGTTGAGCACGTTGTGAGGTATGTGGCGCATCTTGAGCATGCGCGAGAGGAGCTCCGAGATTTCTACCGATGTAGTGCCGACGAGTACCGGACGACCGGCGTTGCGCATAGCCTCTACCTCTTCGATGACAGCCTTGTACTTCTCGCGTGCCGTCTTGTAAACACGGTCGTCGAGGTCCTTGCGGAGTATTGGGCGGTTGGTTGGAATCTCTACCACGTCAAGCTTGTAGATGTCCCAGAACTCGCCTGCCTCGGTGCTTGCCGTACCTGTCATGCCAGAGAGCTTGTGGTACATACGGAAGTAGTTCTGCAGCGTGATGGTGGCGTAGGTCTGTGTGGCGGCTTCCACCTTGACGTGTTCCTTGGCTTCTACAGCCTGGTGCAGACCGTCGCTCCAACGGCGACCCTCCATGATACGTCCCGTCTGCTCGTCCACAATCTTCACCTGTCCGTCCATTACGACGTACTCGTCGTCGCGGTTGTAGAGGCTGTACGCCTTGAGAAGCTGCTGTATGGTGTGTACGCGCTCGGACTGCACCGAGTAGTGGCTCATAAGGGCATCCTTCTTCTGTAGCAGCTCCTCCTTGGGGAGGTTCTCGTTTTCAAGGGCAGAGAGCTCGGACGTGATGTCAGGAAGCACGAAGAGCTGCTTGTCTGATACGCGGCCGGAGAGCCACTCCACACCCTTGTCCGTAAGGTCAGCGGAGTGCATCTTCTCGTCTACGACAAAGTAGAGCGGCTCTACCGCCTCTGGCATCTTGCGGTTGTTGTTCTCCATATACTTCTCTTCCGTTGCAAGAAGACCTGCCTTGATGCCATCCTCGGAGAGAAACTTCACCAATGGCGTGTTCTTAGGAAGAGCCTTGTACGAACGATATAGGGCTAGGAATCCCTCCTCCAGAAGGTTGTTGTCCTTGTTCTGGTTGCCCTTGGCAATCTTTTGCTTTGCCTCAGCGAGGAGCTCTGTGGCCAGCTTGCGCTGTACGCCAACGATAGACTCCACCAATGGCTGATACTGCTCGAACATCTGGTCGTCGCCCTTCGGCACGGGACCGCTGATGATAAGCGGCGTACGTGCGTCATCAATGAGCACGGAGTCCACCTCGTCGACGATGGCATAGTTGTGGCGGCGCTGCACGAGGTCGCCAGGATGCATGGCCATGTTGTCGCGGAGATAGTCAAAACCGAATTCATTGTTGGTTCCGAAGGTGATGTCGGCCATGTAGGCGCGGCGGCGCTCCTCGGAGTTGGGGCGGTGCTTGTCGATGCAGTCTACCGACAAGCCGTGGAACATATAGAGCGGTCCCATCCATTCGGAGTCACGCTTGGCAAGGTAGTCGTTCACGGTCACTACGTGTACGCCGTTGCCCGTGAGGGCGTTGAGGAATACGGGGCAAGTAGCTACGAGAGTCTTACCCTCACCCGTTGCCATTTCGGCTATCTTTCCCTGGTGCAACACCGTGCCGCCGAAGAGCTGCACGTCGTAGTGTACCATTTCCCATTTCAGGTCGTTGCCGCCAGCGGTCCAATGGTTGTGCCATATAGCCTTCTCGCCCTCGATGGTCAAGAAGTCGTTCGCAGGGTTGGCGGCGAGATGACGGTCGAAGTCGGTGGCGGTAACCACGACATCCTCGTTCTCGGCAAAGCGGCGCGCCGTGTCCTTCACGATGGCGAATACAGTAGGGTAGACCTCATCCAGAGCCACCTCCAGCTTGTCGAGCACTTCCTTCTCGAGCTTGTCTATCTGGGTGAAGATAGGTTCGCGCTCGTCGATTGGCGTGCCTTCGATACGCGACTTCAGGTCGGCTATCTGCTTCTCGAGGTCAGCGGCGGAGTGCTGCACGTAGTCCTGTAGCTCCTTTGTCTTGGCGCGTAGCTCGTCGTGGCTCAGAGCTTGTACGGCAGGGTAGGCTGCCTTCACTTTTTCTACTAACGGTTGGATTTTCTTTATGTCTCTGCTCGACTTGTTGCCGAACAGCGCGGAAAGAATGTTGTTGAAATTCATATATGTATTTTATTATTTTTCTACTTTGTTGTATATCTGATTTGTCGAATATCTGAACAGATAAGTTTACAGTTCCTCTATTGTGGGTGGTTGTGAAGACTTTCCCATCGGAATGAGAACGTTGATTGCCAAGAAGAACAAGCCAAGTGCCAAAATGGTTACTCCCTCGGCGTAGTCCTGTATGAATGCCCCTAGGAAGTACGCTGCAAGACAAGCGCACACCACGTGCCAACGATACTTGAAGCAGGGTAGGGGAAGGGCAAAGGCAAACCATAGCGGATTGAACGTAAGTATCTGTAGGTTAAGGCTCACCGTCGGATGCTGCGAGAAAATCATTAAGAACAAGATTACTCCAGGCAGTCCGTATGCCACCAGCACTATGCGGCGTGCCCACACCAGCTGGCGGCGCACAATGAAACGCTCCGTCACGCAAAGTGACAAAATGGCGCACATGACTACCGTTGCCGCTGCAGTAGGTGTCGGTTCCCATGGGGGGCTTACACCGGATGACTTGGACATCTCTACCGGAGCCTGTATCCAATGTCCCCTCTCCACCAGACGCTTGCGGCTGCCGTTGGAGTATACCACGCTGGCCGAGTCGAAATCGGCGCAGAGTACGTCTGGCAAGAACTGCCGCTCGGTATGCGACGTATTGGCATCAGCACCCACGCCCAAGAGGAGATCGTTGCCCAAACGGGCCCAAGGGTGGGCAGCGTTGCGCGAGTGTACCAATTGGCGGAACGAACGCTCGCCCTGTTGCCAGCTGGTCAGCGGCGAGTAGTCTACCTTGCCGTCCTCGAAAGAGTCAAATATAATGTTACGCGCGCGTGTTGCGCAGTTGTCGTGGAAATAATTGTAGCGGTAGACTACGTTCTCCGGCTCGTTGTTGATGGCAAGGAGCTCCAGAAAACGGGCTTTCTCCACAGCCGTCATATTGATGCGTTGCTCATAGACTCCCGTGTTCCACTCGCCTACAAAGTCATCGTAGGAGCAGATGCCCATCATGTAGTCTGTCAGACCGAAGATGAAGCGCGCCACGAAGAAACGCGCACGGAAGTCGAATACGCCATAATTCACCACTATGTCGCGTCCCAGAGCACGGTCGCGCACGCGGATAGCCGTATGGCCGTACAGGGCGTAAATCTCGTCGCGAGGCTGGCACGTCAGCAGACTGATGTCAATCTGCTCCATCCTCTTGGCGAGAATGGAGTCGGAAGATTCGTTTGCTAAAATGTGCGCAATGCTCATAAAAAGCATTAAAACGCACACGGAAATACGCTTAAATGGACAAATTATTCGGTTCACGATGCAAAAATAACTTATATTTCTGAGAAAACCTTCGTTTGTCTCGTTTTTTTTCAATAATTTTGCACCAAATAGCAAAAATCGAACACACACAATGAAAAAAACACCCCTTTCTCTGCTTGCTGTGGCATTTTCCACCGCAGCTTTTGCACAGAGCGGTACCAATTCACCATATTCGATGTACGGGCTTGGCGTACTCTCGGATCAGTCGGTAGGCTCCAGCCGTGGAATGAACGGAGTAGGCATTGCTCTGCGAGAGCGAAACCACGTCAACTACCTCAACCCTGCGTCTTACTCCAACATGGACTCGCTCACGTTCGTCTTTGACGTGGCAGCCTCCTTTCAGCTCACCAACTTCACCGAAAACGGCGTGAAGAAGAATGCACGCAATGCTGACTTCGAATACGCCGTGGGCGGCTTCCGGGCTATGCGCCATCTCGGCGTGGCCTTCGGTATCTTGCCGTACACCAACGTGGGATACTCCTTCAGCAAGGAAAGCCCAGTGAACGGCACGTACACCCAGTACCCCTTCGACGCCTCCACACAGATGTTCACGCAGACATTCTCCGGCAGCGGCGGCCTGCATGAGGCATTCGTAGGTCTAGGTTGGGAACCTCTACGAGGACTCTCCGTCGGTATCAATGGCGGATTCCTTTGGGGCACCATCGACCGTACGATGGTCGGCTCGTTTGCCGACACCAACGTCAAACAAATTGCAAATGCCGAGGAAGCCTCTGTCAATACATGGAAGATGACACTAGGCGCATCGTACACCTTCGATGTTTCCAAGACAGACCAGCTTACCGTCGGCGCTACGTACACGCCGGGCCACAAGATGGGCGACCTGCAGTACATGCGCGTGTCGCAGACCAGCACCTCCGTTAACGATACACTCATGCCGTACCCCACGGCCGAATTGCAGTTGCCAACGCAGGTGGGAGTAGGCGTGGCCTACAACCGGGCAGGCCGCATACGCATCGCCCTCGACTATACCATGCAACACTGGGGCGGTATGCAGTACCCTGCCTTCAGCAACACCACCATGACTTACCGGATGCTCGACCTCTATTCTGACCGACACAAGATAAACCTCGGTGCAGAGTTCTGTAAAAACGAGGAGGGACGCTCCTTCGTCGACCGCGTAAAGTGGAGAGGCGGCGTAGGCTACGCCACACCGTACACCAAGATAAACGGCTACGACGGACCGTCAGAGTTCTCAGCCAGCCTCGGCGTGGGACTCCCCATCATCAATACGTACAACAACCGTTCAACGCTGAATGTCGGAGTGCAGTACGTGCGCACGTCAGCCAAAGACCTCATCAGCGAGAATACCTTCAGACTCAACCTAAGCTTTACGTTCAACGAACGATGGTTCGCCAAGTGGAAGTTTGAGTAGTACAATGATAGATATAGCCAACATACAGGTACATAACGCTATACGGCGCACCTTGAGCATACTTAAGGAGAATGCTATGAGCGCCATTGTCGCCATACTCTTCTGCTCGGTAGCCATAGGCTGTACCGAGCAGAAGGAACATACTGCGCCTGCCATCCGCGAGCGTGACTCCGTCTCGACCATGACGTCGTACGGAGTAAACTCCATCATCAGCGACTCCGGGGTGATGAAATACCGCATAGTTGCCGAGCGGTGGGAGGTAAACGAAAAGCGCAACCCGCCAAGACAAATATTCCCCCGAGGCATATTCTTCGAACAATTCGATGAAAAGTTCCATGTCGAGGCATACGTGCAGGCCGATACCGCCTTCTACTTCAACGTACAGAAACTTTGGCATCTTATAGGCAATGTGCGCGTTAGGACTGTCGATGGACTGCGCTTCAACAGCGAGGAGCTCTACTGGGACCAGGAGCGCCACGAGATGTACTCCAATATGTACTCCACCGTCGTAACGCCCGAGCGTACACTCGAAGGAAACTATTTCTCCTCCGACGAGCGAATGCAGCACTACATCGTCACGCAGACAAAAGGCTCCTTCCGCAAGGAGGACACCAAAAAGGAAACACTCCCTCCAGGCAAGACTCCGGGAGACACCATCGCCGTCGACTCCACACCAAAGAGGCAACCATACATGCCCGCCCGGAAAAGATAACACAAACAGTATGATAGAATTAACCATAGGCATCGTCGTCACAATACTCCTCTCCGCCTTCTTCTCAGGTATGGAGATAGCCTTCGTGTCGTCCAACCGCATGCTTGCCGAGATGAGCGGAAGCGAGAAAAGCATCACACACCGCGTCATCTCATACTTCTACAAAAACCCCAACACGTACGTCAACACGATGCTCGTCGGAAACAATATCGTGCTCGTCGTGTACGGCATCTTCCTTGCCAGGCTTCTTGACTCCACAGTTTTCGCACCCTTGGAAGAGGCCACTCGGGTAGTGGCGGACACCCTACTCTCCACCATCATCATACTCTTCACCGGAGAGTTCCTACCAAAGACGCTCTTCAAGAACAGCGCCAACACCATGCTCCGCCTTTTCGCCATACCGGCATGGACATTCTACATCCTGCTCTATCCAATATCCAAATTCTGTACCGCAATCTCGCGCCTCCTACTGCGCATCATCGGTGTCAACGTGGAAAAGAACGAAGAGAAGGACGAGTTCTCCAAAGTAGACCTCGACTACCTCGTCACGCAGAGCATAGACCACACCCCAGAGAAGGACGACGTGCAGGATGAGGTGAAGATATTCCAGAACGCCCTCGACCTCTCCAACACCAAAGTGCGCGACTGCATGATCCCGCGAACCGAGATAAACGCCGTCGACAAGCGCACCACCCTCGAAGAGCTCCGCCAGAAGTTCATCGAAAGCGGCCGCACCAAAATCATCGTCTACGACGGGGACATCGACCACATCATCGGCTACATACACTCCTCCGAACTCTTCCGCATACGCAAGATGTGGACTCCCAACATTCGCATAATCCCCTTCGTCCCAGAAACCATGGCGGCACCCAAACTCATGCAGCGTCTACTCAAGCAGAAGATAAGCCTCGCCGTTGTCGTCGACGAGTTTGGCGGCACCAGCGGAATCGTCTCCCTCGAAGACATCGTGGAGGAAGTACTCGGAGAGATAGAGGACGAGCACGACATCAGCAACTACGAATGCCGCAAGACGGCCGACGGAGGATACCTCATCTCCGGGCGCATCGAGATCGAGCGCGCCAACGACACCCTCGGCATCAACCTCCCCGAAAGCGACAACTACAAAACCGTCGGCGGAATGATACTCGACGCATACCAAAGCTTCCCCAAGCTAAACGAGGAAATAGAACTTGGCGAGTGGAAGTGCAAGATAGTAAAAAGCACGCAGACGAAAATAGAACTCGTAAAACTCATGCGGCAGGAATCCAAGCACACCAAGTATTAACGTTAAACGCACACACGACTTATACGTGTGTTCAAAGGCAATTCCCGCAGATTTGCCACAATTTTACATGAAAATTTGCGTATATTTTTTTTTTATGCTAACTTTGTGCCGCTTTAGACGATCATAAAAACTAAAACAACAATACATTAGAAAATGGCAGCATTAGGAAAAATCAGAAGCAAAGGTCCGCTGCTCGTCGGCATCATCGGACTGGGCCTCTTCTCTTTCATTGCCGAAGAAGCGTTCCGTTCGTGCGACTCCGCAAAGAACAACGAACGCCAACAGGTAGCCGAAGCGTTCGGCAAGAAACTCACTTACCAGGAGTTCCAGAACATGGTGGACGAATACGCAGACGTCATAAAAATGACACAAGGACGCGAAAACCTCTCCGAGGATGAACTAAACCAAGTCAGGGACATGGTGTGGAATCAGTACCTCCAGTCGCAGATTATTGCCGAGCAGGCTAAGAAGCTCGGACTCACCGTCACCGACAATGAGCTACGCGACATCCTCAGCGAAGGCACCAACCAGATGCTATTGCAGACCCCCTTCGTCAACCAGCAGACAGGACGATTCGACGCCAACGCCCTCAAGCAGTTCCTTAGCGAATACAAGAAGGCGCAAAGTTCCAACCCACAGCAGGCCGAGCAGTACAAGGCCGTATACAACTATTGGCAGTTCATCGAGAAGAACCTACGCCAGCAGCTCCTCGCACAGAAGTACCAGGCGCTCCTAGGTGCAACGTTCCTCTCCAACCCCGTAGAGGCCAAGCAAGCCTATAACGAAGAGAACGAGGAGGCTAGCATACAGCTCGCAGCTTTCCCTTACTCCTCCGTACAGGACAAAGATGTCACCGTCACCGACGATGACCTGAAGGCAAAGTACAACGAACTCAAGCCGCGCTTCAAGCAGTACGACGAGAGCCGCGACATCAAGTACGTTAGCGTAAAGGTTAGCGCTTCGCCTGCCGACCGTGCAGCCCTTAACAAGCAGATCGCCGACCTCGCCTCGCAGCTCGCTTCTGCCGAAGACAAGGCAGAGATAGTGCGCAAGTCTGGCAGCTCCGTAGCATACCTCGGAGTGCCCGTACTCAAGACGGCATTCCCCTCCGACATCGCCGCACAGATAGATTCCGCCGGAGTAGGGCAGACCACGGCAATCAAGGAGAATGCCATGGACAACACGCTCAACGTCATACACCTCGTGGCAAAGCAGGAACTGCCCGACTCCGTCGAGTTCCAGGCAATACAGGTGGGCGGACAGACCGTCGACGAGGCTCACACACGTGCTGACTCCATCGTGAAGGCCATAGCAACCGATGCCACGCAGTTTGAGGCAATCGCCAAGAAGTACGGCCAGACTGGCGAGAAGCAGTGGATTACCACTGCGCAGTACCAGTCGTCACCTTCAATGGATGTAGACACCAAGGCGTACATCAATGCCCTTAACACTACGGCTGCCGGAGAGATTCGCAATATCTCCACCAACGCAGGCAACATCATCCTCAAGGTGACGCAGCGCGCTGCCATGAAGACGAAGTATACTGCCGCTGTCATCAAGGCCCCGATAAACTTCTCAAAGGATACGTACAGCGCAGCATACAACAAGTTCTCACAGTACGTCTCCGAGAATCAAACTCTCGAGGGACTTGAGAAGAACGCCAAGAAGTTCGGCTACACCGTTCTTGACAACCCCGACGTTAGCTCCGCACAGCACAATATCGCAGGTATACATAGCACGCACGATGCCCTCAAGTGGGTGTTCGAGTCAAAGGCAGGAGCTATCTCGCCTCTCTATGAGTGTGGTGACAACGACAATCTCCTCGTCCTCGCTCTCACCAAGGTGCACGAGAAGGGCTACCGCGACTTGAGCGACACGCAGGTGCGCGACATGGTACGTGCCGAAGTGCTCAAGGACAAGAAGGCCGAGAAGATTACCGCCAAGCTCGCCGGTGTTAAGAGCATTGCCGCAGCCAAGGCAAAGGGCGCACAGGTGACCACTGTAAATCAGGTGACGTTCGCTGCCCCCGCCTTCGTCTCTACAGGCTCAGAACCAGCTATCAGTGGTGCTGTCGCAGCCACGAAGGCAGGTGCCTTCTCCAAGATTCCAGTAAAGGGCAACTCCGGCGTTTACCTCTTTCAGGTAATAGCCAAGAAAAATCGTGGTGGCAAGTATGACCAAAAGACTTACGAGCAGCGTCAGAGCCAGCTCGCCATGCGTGCCGCAGGCAACTACATGCAGGAGCTCTACCTCAACGCAGGCGTAAAGGACGAACGTTACAAGTTCTTCTAAGCCCCCACGGCTTATACGCAAATACATTCACATTAATATAACATATAAGTCCCCTAAGGATTCCAGTAACATGGAACACCTTAGGGGACTTTTCTAATCATGGTAAGTCATCCCTCATCCGTACGGCAGAAATATTTGCCTTTGTCCCCCACTTCCTCTCAAGAGCCATTCCGTCACTGTCAAGCTTGCGTTCTGTGTTTCGTTGCCATGGTCTGGCTGATGTTTATGTCCTCGTTTCGATAAACTTTTAAGGGCGACTTGGAATATCTTGTTGCGTAGAGCCTCAACAACAATGTTGGGCAAAAAGAATAAGAGCTTCCCACGGTTGTGTGTAGGAAGCTCTTGGTTGTATAAGCGTGTGTATAAGTGTCCGGTATTAGAGGATGGTCTTAACGGCCTCGTACATGCCCTTCTCCTGGATGAGGTTGAGGTATTCGGTTACGAGGTCTGTCAGGCCAGCCACTTCGTTGATGTTGCCCTGCTCCTTCCAGATGAGGTCAACGGCACCGAGAACGCCCTCGGCCACCTTGCGTGTGTCGCCTGTAGCCCAGAGTTCCTTGAGGAGCTCCATGATCTTCTGGTCGTCGTTTGGCTCGATTGGTGCGCCGTCAGCGCGTGTGCCGCCCTTGTAGTAGGTGATGATGGCTGCGAGACCGAACACGAGACCCTTTGGCAGCTCGCCCTTGCGCTCGAGGTACGTCTTGACTCCTGGGAGGTCGCGTGCCTGGAACTTGGGGAATGAATTGAGCATAATGCTTGTCACCTGATGGTCAACGTATGGGTTGTCGAAGCGCTCGAGCACGTCGGCAGCAAACTTCTGCAGTTCTTCCATAGGGAGGTTGAGGGTCTGCATGAGTTCGTCGTACTGTACCTTCTTAATATACTGTCCTACGACTTCGTCGTGGAGTGCGTCGCGTACGATGTTGATGCCGGAGAGGTATGCAACAGGCGAGAGTACGGTGTGAGGGCCGTTGAGCAGTGTCACCTTACGCTCGTGGTATGGTGCTTCGCTCTCAGCGATGAGCACGTTCAGACCAGCCTGGTCTGCAGGGAACTCGGCGCGGAGCTCTTCGCATGTCATGTTCTCTGCCTTCTCGATTACCCAGAGGTGGAATATTTCGGCCTGTACGACGAGGTTGTCCTCGTAGCCTACCTTTGCCTGTATGTCCTTGATTTCTTTGCGTGGGAAGCCTGGTACGATGCGGTCAACGAGGGTAGCGCATACATAGTTGTACTTCTCGAACCACTCCTTGAAGCCTTCGTAGTCTGCGCCGAGGTCTTCCTTCCAGAGTTCGATGTACTTGCGGATGCAGTCCTTAAGGTGGTGTCCGTTGAGGAAGATGAGCTCGCAAGGCATGATGATGAGGCCCTTCTTTGGGTCGCCTTCGAACTTCTTGTAGCGGAAGTAGAGGAGCTGTGTGAGCTTGCCTGGGTATGAGGATGCTGGTGCGTCAGTGAACTTGCAAGTGTCGTCGAAAGCGATGCCTGCCTCTGTGGTGTTAGAGATGACGAAGCGGATTTCAGGCTGCTCGGCGAGTGCTTTGTAAGCCCAGTTCTGCGAGTATGGGTTGATGGCACGGCTGATGGTGTCGATGCGTGTGAGAGAGTTTACGGGTTCGCCGTTGAGTCGTCCTTGCAGGTTGACGTGGTAGAGGCAGTCCTGTCCGTTGAGCCAGTCTACCATGCCGCGCTCGATGGGCTGTACTACGACTACGGAGCCGTTGAAGTTGGTCTTCTGGTTCATGTTCCAGATAATCCAGTCTACGAATGCGCGCAGGAAGTTTCCTTCACCGAACTGGATGATTTTCTCAGGCATCACGCTCTTTGGGGCGGTGCGTTTGTTTAGTGCTGGTAATTGTGCCATGTTTTTGTTTTGTAATTTTAGTATTTAGATTTAAATCTGTTATGTTCTTCGGTATGTATGGTGTGTAGTTCGGTATTTAGATGTGTGCAAAGTTAGCAAAAATGCGGCAAGGAGAAAAACTTTAATGTGTTTTTAACACTCTTTTTCTTCCTTGCCGTATTGTTTTGTGCTTTTTGTGGCTGTTCTTCCTTATAATGTACCTTTTGTGGATGGCAGCTGGAAGTGGTAGATGTCGCGTTTCACGGCCATTTTCATGCTTCTGGCGAAAGCCTTGAAGATGCCTTCTATCTTGTGGTGCTCGTTGTCGCCTTCTGCTTTGATGTTGAGGTTCATCTTGGCAGCGTCGCTAAGGCTTTTGAAGAAGTGGAAGAACATCTCTGTGGGCATGTCGCCTATCTTCTCGCGGTGGAACTCGGCGTCCCAAATGAGCCATGGTCTGCCGCCGAAGTCGAGGCAGACGTGGGCGAGGCAGTCGTCCATGGGGAGGCAGTAGCCGTAGCGTTCGATGCCCCGCTTGTTGCCTAGTGCCTGGTAGATGCATTCTCCAAGGACGATGCCTGTGTCTTCGATGGAGTGGTGCTCGTCGACGTTGAGGTCGCCGTTGCAGCGTACGTAGAGGTCCATCATGCCGTGGCGGCCTATCTGTTCGAGCATGTGGTCGAAGAAGCCGATGCCGGTCTGTATGTCGCACAGTCCGGTGCCGTCGAGGTTGATGCGCACGGTGATGTCGGTCTCGTGTGTGGTGCGTGTCAGTTCGGCCTTGCGTTCTCCTGCGAAGAGGAGTTCGGCAATCTTGTCCCAGTTGAGTCCGTCCTTGCCGAGTATGAGTGCCTTGCAGCCGAGGTTGCTGGCGAGCTGTGCGTCGCTCTCGCGGTCGCCGATGACGTATGAGCCGGGGATGTCATACTCTTCAGGGTGTTCTGTGTATTGGGTCAGCATGGCGGTGCCAGGCTTTCGTGAGGGTGAGTTGTCCTCGGGGAAGTGGCGGTCGATGTGCTGGCGTGTGAAGTGTATCCCTTCGCCTTCTAGTGTGGAGATGATGAAGTTGTGTACGGGCCAGAAGGTGTCCTCGGGGAAGGAGGGCGTGCCCAGACCGTCCTGGTTGCTTACCATGACGAGTTCGAAGTCGAGGTTGCGTGCGATGAACGCGAGGTTGCGGAACATTCCTTCTACGAAGACGAGCTTGTCGAAGGAGTCGATTTGCTCGTCGGCGGGTTCTTTGATGAGTGTTCCGTCGCGATCTATGAATAGTAGTCGCTTCATGTGTGTGTTGTGGTGACGATAATGATTCTTTATTTCTGTAGGGAGGCGATGGTCTGCTCGAGAGCTGCAATTTTTTCGAGCGAGTCGGCCTCTTTTTTCTTTTCAAGTGCGACGACGGCTTCGGGGGCGTTTGCTACGAAGCGTTCGTTGGAGAGCTTCTTGCGTACGCCGGCGAGGAATCCTTGCAGGTGCTTGAGCTGTGCCTGTGCCTTTTCTATCTCTGCCTCGACATCGATGAGCCCCCCGAGTGGGATGGAGTACTCGCGCGTGCCTATCATGAAGGTGACGCTACCGTCGGCTTTCTGGGCGTTGTAGTTGATGGTGCTGAGCATTGCCATCTTCTTTACGATGTCGGCGAGGGCAGGGGAGGTTGTTACGTCCTCGGCGGCAGCGATGTCGAGCTGGAGCGTTTCGCGCTGTGCGATGTTCTTCTGCTGGCGTACGCCGCGCACGTTGGAGATGATGGCTTTGATGTCTTCGAACTGTGCGAGTAGTTGCTCTTCCTCAGCCGTGGTGTTGTCAAGATGGAAGACGCTGACCATGAGCGACTCGCCCGGCTTGCGGTCGGCGATGTGCTGCCAGAGTTCCTCGGTGATAAATGGCATGAAGGGGTGTATGATGTGGAGCAGCTTGTCGAAGATGTCGAGTGTGGCGGCGAGTGTCTCCTTGTCGATGGGTGCTTGGTAGGCTGGCTTTATCATTTCGAGATACCATCCGGAGAACTCGTCGGTGAAGAGTTTGAAGGCTGTCATGAGGGCCTCGTTCAGACGGTACTTGGAGTAGTCGTCGTTTATCTTGGTGTAGGCGGCCTTTATCTTTGCGTTCATCCAGAGGATGGCCTTTGCGTTTGCCTCAGGCTGGGGGATGTTTGCCTGCTCCCATCCCTGTACGAGTCGGAAGGCGTTCCACATCTTGTTGCAGAAGTTCATGCCCTGGGCGCAGAGGGAGTCGTCGTAGAGGATGTCGTTGCCGGCAGGGGCGGCGAGCATCATGCCCATGCGTACGCCGTCAGCGCCGAACTTCTCGATGAGCTCAAGCGGGTCGGGCGAGTTGCCGAGTGACTTGGACATCTTGCGTCCGAGTTTGTCGCGGACGATGCCGGTGAAGTACACGTTGCGGAATGGGATTTGCTTCTGGTATTCGCATCCTGCCATGATCATGCGTGCTACCCAGAAGAAGATGATGTCCGGACCGGTGACGAGGTCGGAGGTGGGGTAGTAGTAGTTTATTTCCTCGTTGCCAGGGTTGTTGATTCCGTCGAAGAGTGATACGGGCCAGAGCCATGAGGAGAACCATGTGTCGAGGGCGTCCTCGTCGCGGTGGAGGTCAGCGAGGGTGAGTTCGGGCATGTTGTACTTTGCCTTGGCCTTTTCGAGTGCCTCCTCGGCGGTAAGTGCCACGACGAATTTCTCTTCGGCATCGTTGTCGTCGCTCTGTTCGCCTACGAAATATGCGGGTATGCGGTGTCCCCACCAGAGCTGGCGTGAGATGCACCAGTCCTGGATGTTTTCGAGCCAGTTCTTGTATGTGGTGACGTACTTGTTAGGGTAGAACTTGAGTTCTCCGTTGAGTACTGGTGGCAGTGCGATGTCAGCCATGTGCTGCATGGCGAGGAACCATTGCTTGCAGAGGCGCGGCTCTACGGCGGTGTCCATGTTGCGCTCGGAGTAGCCCACCTTGTTGTCGTAGTCCTCGACGTGGTCCATGAGTCCGGCAGCCTCGAGGTCAATGGCAATCTGCTTGCGCACGTCCATACGGTCCTGTCCGACGTACATTCCTGCAGCCGCAGAGATGGTGCCGTCGGGGTTGAAGATGTCGATGGTCTCGAGGTTGTGTGTTTTGCCGAGGTTGTAGTCGTTGACGTCGTGTGCGGGGGTTACCTTGAGGCAGCCCGTGCCGAACTCGATGTCTACGTAGCGGTCTTCGATGACGGGGATGGAGCGTCCTACCATAGGCACGATGACTCGGCGGCTGCGGAGCCATGTGTTCTTTACGTCCTTAGGGTTGATGCACATGGCGGTGTCACCCATGATGGTCTCTGGACGTGTGGTGGCAACGACGGCGAAGTATCCTTTTTCGTCCTTGTGTATGATGCATCCCTGCTCGGTATAGGCGGCTATCTGTTCGTCGGTGTAGTCTGCTCCGTCGACGTAGTATTTGAGGTGGTAGAGCTTTGACTTCTCCTCTTTGTATATGACCTCCTCGGTGGAGAGTACGGTCTGCGCCTTGGGGTCCCAGTTTACCATGCGCAGTCCGCGGTAGATGTATCCCTTTTCGTAGAGGTCCACGAAGACGCGCATGACGGACTCTGAGCGTTTCTCGTCCATGGTGAAGGCGGTGCGGCTCCAGTCGCAGGAGGCACCGAGCTTGCGCAGTTGCTTGAGGATGATTCCGCCGTGCTCGTCAGTCCATTCCCATGCGTGCTTGAGGAACTCCTCTCGTGTGAGGTCGCGTTTTTTTATACCCTGTGCGGCGAGTTTGTTGACTACCTTTGCTTCGGTAGCGATGGAGGCATGGTCTGTGCCTGGGACCCAGCATGCGTTCTTCCCGTCGAGACGTGCCTTGCGTACGAGGATGTCCTGAATGGTGTTGTTGAGCATGTGGCCCATGTGCAGTACGCCCGTGACGTTTGGCGGTGGGATGACGACGGTATATGGTTCTCTGCCGTCAGGTTTTGAGGCGAAGAGGTTGTTGTCTGTCCAGTACTGATACCATTTTGCTTCCACGTCCTGTGGAGCGTATTTGCTTGCAAGTTCCATGTAATTATATATGTTGTGTTTATCTTTTTATGCAATAATGGGTGCAAAGTTACGAAAAAAAATGATAACAAGATGGCTACACCCCAAATTAATGAGCAATTTGCAATGTAAAAAATGTACATTATGAATTCTACGGCACTTCCTGTATGCAGAGTTGCTTGAGGTCGTAGTAGGAGCCGTTGTAGATGTTGAAGTCTACGTAGCCTTTGATGCCAGGCAGTTTGCCGGCGTCGGTGTGCTGCCAGAATTTCCATTCGCCCTTGTACTCCATTTTGTCGACGTAGTAGTGGGCTATCCAGTATGGGTAGCCGTCGAAACGCTGGTCGGAGAGGTACAACTCCTTAAACTTGTAGTAGGTGTATATGATGGGCTTGACGTGATAGCGGTCTTCGAGGATGTGCAGCCACGTGAGCACGTCCTTCTGAAACTCCTCCACGGGTTGCTCCTTGCGCTTGTGCTCCACGTCGAGTACGGGTGGGAGGTCGCCCACTTCGAGCTGTACGTTTTCCATAAAGAAATAGGCTTGCTGACGTGCTGGGGTCTTGATGCTGAAGAAGTGGTATGCCCCGCGTATAAAGCCGTATTCTCGAGCTTGATAGAAGTTGTCGCTAAAGTTTTCGTCGACTATGGACGCTCCCTCCGTCGCTTTGCAGATGACGAAGCGCACGGGGGCTTTTTGTATCATGGCGTTGCGGAGACGCTCCCAGTCTACGGTGCCTTGATAATGGGAGATGTCTATTCCCTGTATGTCATAGCCGTCTGGATAAGAGGCATCGCCGTAGAGGGCGCGCCAGCGGAAGCCTGTAGGTCCGACAAAGAAGTAGTAGAAGACGAAGGCGTAGACAAGTGAGACGAAAAGTCCCCCCGTCCACCATACCCACTTTGGCATTTTGTGCCCTTGCTTTTTGCGTGTTGGACGTTGTGTTGCCTTGCGGGATGACGGACGAGAGGACGGTTCTCTTAGTATGTTCTTACTTTGTTGTTTTCCCAAGAGTACGGTTTATTGATGCTCGAGTATGAGCGTCTTTGTAGGACGGTCGCATACCTCGGACGGCCCGAAGTACTGGATTGGTCCAGGATAGACGAAGCATGTTTCCTTGGCCCACTTGTCGCGGTGCTCTGCGAAGTACTTGAATGGTGCTCCGTCGAGCTCCACGAGTGCTTTCTTGATTACTGGTTTCATCTCGCCGTTGCGCTTCTCCATGTTCATCATCATGGTGATAGGAATGCCGCCGGCAATCCATTGGTCTACTGGCTTAAATGTATTCTTTACGGAAGACATGTAGCCTGTCTTGCCCGTAGAGATGAGCATGGCGGCGTTGAAGCCGAGAGAGTAGCAGTAGTCAGCGTCAAAGTTGGACGGTGCAGCGCAACGTCCCTCATAGCCGAAGAAGTGGTGTTGGGTAGAGTACTTGCCGATGTACTTGCCTTCTTTCTTCCACTGTACGAGCTTTTTGCCCACCATGTCGGCGAGGAGCTGTTCGGTCTCGATGAGCGATACCTGTACGTTGCCGTGAGGGTCGCGGTCGAGGGCCAACTGGCGAGATACGTTAGCAGGGAGGCTCTTGAAGATGGCGGCGTTCTCGGCCGACAGGTGTGCCAGTACGAAGTCTATCTTCTTGTCATCCTCGATGGTGTCGAACTCAGCCTGGTTGGCGGCGAGCATGTCGTTTAGCTCGGCGATGAGTTTTTTGATGGCCGGGATAAACTCGATGATGCCCTCCGGTACGAGAGCCACACCGTAGTTCATGCCTTCAGCGGCACGGGCAGCCACGATTTCAGCAATGTATGTTACAACATCGTCGAGGGTCTGGTTCTTTGCCTCTACTTCCTCGCCAATGAGGGTGACGTTAGGCTGGGTCTGCAGGGCGCACTCGAGGGTGACGTGTGATGCGGAGCGTCCCATCAGCTTGATGAAGTGCCAGTATTTGCGTGCGGAGTTGCAGTCGCGCATGATGTTGCCGATGACTTCTGAGTACACCTTTGTGGCCGTGTCGAAGCCGAAAGACGATTCTATTTCGGAGTTCTTCAAGTCGCCGTCGATGGTCTTCGGGCAACCGATTACCTGCACGCCAGCGTTGATGGACTTGTAGTATTCGGCAAGGACGCAGGCGTTGGTGTTGGAGTCGTCGCCGCCGATAATGACGAGTGCCTTGATGTCGAGTTCCTTCAGGATCTCGAGACCCTTGTCGAACTGCTCCTTCTTCTCCAGCTTGGTACGTCCTGAGCCGATAATGTCAAAGCCGCCTGTATTGCGGTATTCGTCGATGATATCGGAGGTAAGCTCCATGTACTTATGGTCGACGAGACCGCCAGGACCGAGGATGAAGCCGTAGAGCTTGTTGTCTGTGTTCAGAGCCTTAACGCCGTCGAAGAGACCTGAGATGACGTTGTGACCGCCAGGTGCCTGACCGCCGGAGAGAATGACACCGACGTTTACCGTAGCCTTCTGGCCTTCGCCGTCCTGAGGCTCAAACTTCAGGTAGGGCATTCCGTATGTGTTGGGGAACAACTTCTGCACCTCTGCCTGGTCGGCAACGGACTGGGTTGGTTCACCTTCTACTACTTTCAGAGAGCCACGGAGAGCCTGTGGCAACTTTGGCTGATAGTTTGCACGTGCAATTTGCAATGCGCTCTTTTCCATTTTTAATAACGAGTTATTGGTTGTTGAAAATAATGCCGGCGGCCTGTGTAATATACTTCATGCGGCACGCCTGAAATGTTTTAGTTATGTGCCCGGATGCG
>CAVCKM010000147.1:0-15008 GCA_963602765.1 Alistipes putredinis
CGATACCTCGTAGAAGGGAAAAGAATGTTGTGTATCAAATGTTCATAGATGATATCCTCGGGCAAGGTCTGTTTCATCGGAGCTTTGGCAAAGGGAGCCTTCATTTTGGTGAAAGTACTTTCATCTTCACTCAAAAAGACAACACTCTCACCTGTTGGAATCATTCGCCTGTCACCAAACTTATCCCAATCAGACTTATCTATATACAAGTCTTGCTCCTTGGCGATTCTTATCAAGCGGGCACATTCCTCTTCCTCAGCATTTCTCGTGCTTTGCCTGTTATTTCCATATTGTTGAGTGGATATCCCAGTCTCAAACATTCGAATATCGCTTCGGTCGCTATCTGCCTGTACTTTTCGCTCAGACTCATAACATATTCCAGAGCGTTCTTTCCGTTTCTTAAATATATAGTCGATAATCTTTCTTCCATAATTCTTCATCTTATGATAGTTGTTCTTTATTCATACTCAATTTGTTTCATCAAATGCATCGATTTCTGCTGGGTACTTGTCTGTTTCCAAGTTAAAACTATTTTATCCGTCGGCAAAGATACGTCAAAATGTTGAGAAGCGCAAATATTTCATCAGTTAGGCCCCAATAACGTGCAAAATGCACCTCTTTTGTCATTTTGCAGCGTTTTTCCTTTTGGATTTCGAGAAATATTTATACCTTTGCGACTGGATAAGCCGATGACTTGCACGCTGTTGCATGAAGTCGGCTGGTCTGTACCCCAAGCGCACGCCGAGCCTTCAGCGGGTGGCAGGATGCCCCAGCGAAAAGGAGCAGGGCGGGTAAAGGAGGTACTACATATTATATAAAGGCGTTTACTTGGCGCTTTGTTCTTGACGCTTCGAAACTTCGCAACTTTCAGGTACGGTCTTGAGCATTGCAGCGGTAGATGCCCTCGGGGTGTGATACATTCGCATCCCTTTACTGGTGTGTGGCACGTTACGAAATGTAAGGTGTCCCGTGCTTGTATTGGGATAGGTGTGCTCATATCGGCGTGGGCTTCGACGTTGCTCGTTCAACTGTACTGGGCAATGCGAAGGCCTCGAAGCGTGGGACGGGTAACAGGAAAGTTCCCACGCTTTTTTCATTTTATAATAAAGAATTGATAAGTCTTTCTGGAGGGAACACATGAGAGGCGGTTGATGCTATATGGGCAGAAATGATTTGCGTTCGCAAAGTTTGGATTTGTTGCGTTTCCCTTTGGCGGTGGTCGTTTTGACCATCCATATTTTCAGTTCGGGAGACCTTACGGTGCAGGGTTCTACAGTCACATTCGACGAGTTGCCGTTTTTTCTGGAACTAAACCATTTTATAGACGGATTTCTCCGTGGGCAGAGCGTGCCTATTTACTTCTTCATTTCCGGTTACGTCTTTTTTCTTGGAGTAAAACTTACCAAAGAGAAGTATGCCCAGAAACTAAGGAATAGGGTGAAGACGCTGCTCATACCTTATCTGATATGGAACACCATAGCCGTCCTGTACTCGTTGACCAGGATTGTTCCTTGTCTGGCTTTCCTTTTTCCGAACGGCAGCAAATGGCATTTGGACATCAGTCTGCCAAGAGTGCTGGCAGTATTTTGGGACAATTCCAACGGAATACTTGTCCAACCCACTGCGTCGGTTGAGGCTTCCACGTCACTTGCAACATTTCCTGCTGATGGTCCGTTGTGGTTTGTGAGGGATTTAATGATAGTAGTGTTGTGTACGCCATTGATATACTGGCTGTTGAACCGTACGCGATATTATGCGGTGCTGCTGCTTGGGGTCTTGTGGTTTACGTTGGGCTATTGGGACTTAGGACATATCTACCAACTGCTGACGGCATTTTTCTTCTTTTCCTGGGGAGCATACATGAGCGTGAACGCAAAAGACATGATGCATGAGTTCAACAGGTTCTTCAAGCCTTCCATGGTGCTGTATCCATCGCTGGCATTGCTGTATGTGTTGTCCGTACATTGCTTTCCGTCGCTGTCGGACACCATCAAGAGGGTGAATGTCTTTGTCGGACTGCTGTTTGCCTACAATCTGTCCTCCTGGCTGTTGAGGCACAAGGTCTGCAAGGTAAGCCCTTTCCTCGCCTCCTCCAGTTTCTTTGTCTATGTGGCTCACGGCATGTTCTGTGGTGACTGGCTGAAGGTGTTCTTTGTGATATTCCGTCCTGCCAGCGAACTGGGATACCTGGCCATCTATGTGCTTGCGGTAGTTGCCAACGTTGGTATGCTTTTGCTGGTGTTTTACCTTCTGAGACGTTTTGCTCCAGGCTTGTTGAAGGTGGTTGCAGGAAGGAAATAAGGGTACTAACAAAGAAGGGCGCACGTGCCTGTCCGTGTGCCCCTGTGCCCCCACATAGATACAGTTGTTTCCTCTGTTGAACGTTCATAAAAGTGTGGTTTTTGCCCCGCTGAACGTTCATAAAAGTGTGGTCTTTGCCCCGCTGAACGTTCATAAAAGTGTGGTTCTCTTGCGTATATCGCTAATTGTTAGTACTTTTGCAGAAACAAAACAAAGAAAGCACTTTTATGAGACGTAACATATATAATGACTTGAAGAGATGGAAGGAGTCTACAGCACGAAAACCACTTGTTCTGCTCGGTGCGCGACAAGTGGGAAAGACCTATATCCTTAAGCAATTCGGCAAGGAGGAGTTTGACAATATGGTTTACGTCAACTGCCATAACAATCCCTTTGTCGAGTCACTCTTCGTTGACTTCAATATAGAGCGTATCGTCTATCAACTGGAACTGCATTACGAGCAGCGCATAACGGCCGGCAAGACATTGCTTTTCTTTGACGAGATACAGGAGGTGAAGAATGGCATCCCGTCGCTGAAATACTTCTGCGAGGACAGGCGTGACCTTCACGTTGTCGTGGCAGGCTCCCTGCTGGGCATATCGTTGCGTGAGGAAGAGAGTTTTCCCGTGGGCAAGATTGACAGTCTACGGATGTACCCGATGACGTTCGGCGAGTTTCTCGTTGCCGCAGGCAGGGAGATGTTGGCAGAGTGTCTGGAGACCCTTGACGCCATGACGCTGACGCCGCACCATGATGTTTTGGTGGAATACCTCAGACAATACTATTTCGTAGGCGGGATGCCGGAGGCTGTCCTGACATGGCTGGAGACGCACGACCCCATTGCCACAAGACAGGTGCAACAGGCGATACTGGGTACGTATAACAGAGACTTCGGGAAGCACACCCGAACGGAGGCTGAGCGCATACGGATGGTGTGGAACAGTATTCCGGCGCAACTGGCGAAGGAGAACAAAAAGTTCTTCTTCGGCGTAGTGAAAAAGGGGGCACGGGCTGCCGAGTACGAAAAAGCCATTCAGTGGCTGGCAGATGCGGGCCTTATATATAAGGTATGCAGAATATCCAAGCCCGGGGAGCCGTTGCATTTCTATGCGGACGCAATGTGCTACAAGGTGTTCATGATGGACGTGGGACTGCTGGCATGCATGAGCGGAGCACGTTCAAAGGCAATGCTGCTCGGCATGGAGATATTCTCCGAATTCAAAGGGGCATTTACGGAGAACTACGTGATGACGCAGATAAAGTCTCTCGAAAAATACGACGGTACGGGCGACAATATATTCTATTACAGCAAGGACAACTCGCCGTTGGAGATAGACCTTGTCGTACAGGGCAGGGACAGGGTAGTCCCCGTAGAGGTGAAGGCCGAGCAGAACGTACGGTCCAAATCGCTGGCAACTTTCGTGAAAGAAGAATTCGGCGGATATGGACTTATGGGGCTACGCTGCTCTATGCTCCCCTTCGACACTCAAAGTTGGATGGAGAACATACCGTTGTATGCTACGGAGGCATATTTCCACCGCGAAGGACTGGGCATAGACGGGTAATTGATGAATGCAAGTAGACTATGATACTCCCATTATTGGATAGGGTTAATGATTATTTGGGCGTTCTGGGAAAGCCTGCGGACTTGCCGTTCATGTCCTGATAACTTGGTGTGAGCAAAGTTACGACAAATTTTTCAACGAACTATTGACAAATTGGACAGTCGAGTTTAATAGTCTATAAGTTGAAATGTTGTGTTATAATTCTTGTATATGGCTTATGTGATACGTTTTTGCATGTCGAGTAGTTAACCGCTCCGAAAGAAAGATGAACGTGTGTTAAAAGCGGGCGCGAGAGGCGGTTGTTTCGTGAAAGGATGTGGCTATAATTTGCACAGACGAAATATACGTTATACCTTTGTATCAACAAAACATACACACAACAAAATAATCCCGGGCTGGCAGAGACGCAAACCGTCTGCCGGTCCGGGATAATTTTATTCCTTGGACTGTGTTTTACGACATCCATGCCTGATTAGCCCACTTACAAGTTTAGCACATGGCTTTCTATTCTCTTTTTATTGCACAAAAGTCTGCTAATCAACGATTTTCTTGCATCTTTGCATCAGGGCCGGGAAACTCCCGTAACCACCGTTACGGAAATATTGATAAAAAGAACCGACATAGTGGAACACAAAAAACGGGGAAGTTGTCGTGTAATTCAGATTTTATGCGTAACTTTGCAGTTCAATCACGAGCAGGCGGTCTGCTCCGCCTAACAAACAACTATGGAACAACTCGATACACAAGCACTGCAGGCACAGATACGCCAGATGTGCAAAGAGAAAAACGCCGTGGTGCTGGCACACTACTACACCACGGGAGACATTCAGGAATGTGCTGACTTCGTCGGCGACTCGCTGGCGCTGGCACGCAAGGCCGCACAGACGGACGCCGACATCATCGTCATGTGCGGAGTACACTTCATGGCAGAGACGTGCAAGCTGCTCTCGCCCGGCAAGAAGGTGCTCGCACCCGACCTGGAGGCAGGCTGCTCGCTCGCCGACTCATGCTCCGCCGACGACCTGCGCCAGTGGAAGGAGGAACACCCCGACTACCTCGTCGTGCAGTACGTCAACACGACGGCAGCCACGAAGGCCCTCACCGACGTCGTCGTCACCTCGGGCAACGCCAAGAAGGTGGTGGACCAGCTCCCCAAGGACGCCAAGATACTCTTCGGTCCGGACTACAACCTCGGGTCGTACATCAACAGCGTCACCGGCCGCAACATGGAGCTGTGGAACGGCGGATGCCACGTCCACGAACGCTTCTCGTGCGACGCCATAGCGCAGCTCAAGGCTGCCAACCCCGACGCCACCGTCATGGCACACCTGGAGTGTAAGGCACCCATCCTCGCCATGGCACAGGTGAAAGGCTCCACAGCCGACATGCTGAAGTACGCACAGAGCCACCCCGCACAGACTTACATCGTAGCCACCGAGGCAGGCATACTCCACGAACTGGAGCGCACCTGTCCCGACAGCACCTTCATCCCCGTCCCCCCGGAGGTCAGCGAGGGAGGCGTAGGCTGCCAGTGCAACGAGTGTCAGTACATGAAGCTCAACACGCTGGAGAAGCTGGCACGATGTCTGCGCGACGAGTCGCCCGTCGTAGACGTAGACCCGTCAATAGCCGCCGACGCCGTCAAGCCCATAACGCGGATGCTCGAACTGTCCTAGCCCCCGCCACACCAACACCAAGCAGAATATAAATTAAAGTTCCCATGTCACAGACACTACTAATATACAACACCCTCACCAGACAGAAAGAGGCATTCAAGCCCATCAACCCCGGACACGTAGGCATGTACGTCTGCGGCCCTACAGTATACGGCGACGCACACCTCGGACACGCACGCCCCGCCATCACCTTCGACATACTCTTCCGCTACCTCCAGCACCTCGGATATAAAGTGCGCTACGTGCGCAACATCACCGACGTGGGCCACCTCGAGCACGACGCCGACGAGGGCGAGGACAAGATAGCCAAGAAGGCACGCCTCGAACAACTCGAACCGATGGAGATAGCACAGTACTACACACGCCGCTTCAACGCCGCCATGGAGAAGCTCAACGTGCTGCCGCCAAGCATCGAGCCGCACGCCACGGGTCACATCATCGAGCAGCAGCAGCTCGTGCAGGAAATCCTCGACAACGGATACGCATACGTCTCCAACGGCTCCGTCTACTTCGACATCGAGAAGTACAACAAGGACTACAAGTACGGCATCCTCTCCGGACGCTCCCTGGAGAACGTCAAGGACGCCTCACGCGACACCCTCGCCGGCGTCGGCGAGAAGAAGAACCAGGCCGACTTCGCACTATGGAAGAAGGCGCAGCCCGAGCACATCATGCGCTGGCCCTCGCCATGGAGCGACGGCTTCCCGGGATGGCACTGCGAGTGCACCGCCATGGGACGCAAATACCTCGGTGAGGAGTTCGACATTCACGGTGGCGGCATGGACCTCGTCTTCCCGCACCACGAGTGCGAGATAGCCCAGGCACAGGCTGCCATGGGCCACCAGGCCGTCCACTACTGGATGCACAACAACATGATTACCATCAACGGCAAGAAGATGGGCAAGTCGTACAACAACTTCATCACCCTCGACCAGTTCTTCCGCGGCGACCACGAACTGCTCACCAAGCCGTTCGCCCCGATGACGATACGCTTCTTCATCCTCTCCGCCCACTACCGCGGCACGGTGGACTTCTCCAGCGCCGCCCTCGAGTCGGCAGAGAAGGGTTTCGCACGCCTCATGCAGGGGCTGAAGGACCTCAAGCGCGTGCAGCCTGCCAAGGGGTCGTCGCCTGAGGTGCAGAAGTACGTCAGCCAGCTCGAACAGAAGCTCTACGACGCCATGAACGACGACCTGCAGACGCAGAACGTCATCTCCGAACTCTTCGAGGCCTGCCACCAGGTGAACCTCCTCGTGGACCGCAAGGCAAAGATCTCCCAGGCCGACCTGGACGAGCTTTCGCGCATCATGCACACCTTCACGGAGGACATCCTCGGACTGACAAACGCCACAGCCGGTGCCGCCGACGCCTCACGCGAGGAAGCCTTCGGCAAAGTGCTCAATATGGTGCTCGACATGCGCGCCAAGGCACGCGCCGAAAAGGACTGGGCCACCTGCGACCAGATACGCGATGCCCTCAACGAAGCTGGCTTCATCATCAAGGACACCCCCGACGGCGCCGTCTGGGAACTATAAACGCACCACTGTTGTCGTTCCAAGTATAGTATGATACAGAATGAATATGAGATAATGGCACCTGTGGGGTCGAGGGAAAGCCTCGCCGCCGCCATCAACGCCGGCGCGGACTCCATCTACTTCGGCATCGAGAAGCTCAACATGAGGGCACACTCCGCCACCACCTTCACCATCGACGACCTCAAGGAGATAGCCGCCACCTGTGCCGGGAAAGGCATCAAGACATACCTCACCGTCAACACCATCATCTACGGCGAAGACCTCGAGCAGATGCGCCAGATAATACGCGCCGCAAAGGAGGCCGGCATCTCCGCCGTCATAGCCTCCGACGTCGCCGTCATGATGTACTGCCGTGAGGTGGGGCAGGAGGTACACCTCTCCACCCAACTCAACATCAGCAACGTCGAGGCACTGCGCTTCTACGCACAGTTTGCCGACGTCGTAGTGCTGGCGCGCGAGCTGCGCATGGACCAGGTGAAGGCCATCCACGAACAGGCCGTCGCCGAGGGCATCTGCGGTCCCTCCGGACAGCCCATACGCATAGAGATGTTCTGCCACGGAGCACTCTGCATGGCAATATCGGGAAAGTGCTACCTCTCACTCCACAACGCCAACCGCTCCGCCAACCGCGGCGAGTGCGTGCAGATATGCCGCCGCGGCTACGAGGTGCGCGACGTGGAGACGGGCAACGAACTGCTCGTCGACAACAAGTACATCATGTCGCCGAAGGACCTGAAGACCGTCCGCTTCATCGACCGCATGATGGACGCCGGCGTGCGCGTCTTCAAGATAGAGGGCCGCGCCCGCGGTCCGGAGTACGTCGACACGGTGGTGCGCTGCTACCGCGAGGCCATCAACGCCGTCCTGGCAGACAGAGAGAGACCGGCAGGGACTCCCGCGACCCAGTTTACCGAGGAGCGTAAGGACGAATGGGACGAGCGCCTGGCGCGCGTCTTCAACCGCGGATTCTGGGACGGCTACTACCAGGGGCAGACTCTGGGCGAGTGGAACGACTCGTACGGATCCAAGGCGACGGAGAAGAAGGTCTACGCCGCAAAGACAATAAAGTACTTCTCCAAGATCGGCGTGGCGGAGTTCCAGGTGGAGGCGCACGAGATACACGTGGGCGACAAGCTCCTCATCACCGGTCCCACCACCGGCGCGCTATATATAGACAAGGTAGAGGAGATACGCTACAACCTCAAACCCGTAGACACGGCAAAGAAGGGCCAGCGCATCAGCATCGCCGTACCAGACAAAGTACGCCCCAGCGACAAGCTCTTCATACTACAAAAGGTAAACGAATAAACGACAATTCTCCTGTTTGAAATGAAGACAACTCGGATGTGGGGTTAGGAAGACAACTCGGACAACATTGGACAACTTTTTAAAGTTTCCTTTGGCGGCGCTAAACACCGCGCCGAATCGTACTTGCTTGTTGGTCTAAGACCTCATAAGTAACGGCATACAGAAATGATGTCAGTAAAACACCCTACCAGGTGATTCGGCGCGGTGTTTAGCGCCGCAAAAGTAATATAAAAAAAGTTCTTGCTTAGGCAAGCGGCAAAGCCGAGCGGTCCCAAGTTGTCCAAGTTGTCTTCCTTAACAAACATCCATGTTGTCTTTAATAAAAATGCAAGTTGTCTTTTAAACATTATATATAATGACTATAAACGAGATACAAGACGAAGTGATAGAGGAGTTCAGCGGGTTTGACGACTGGATGGACAAGTACCAGCTCCTCATTGACCTCGGCGGAGAGCAGGAGCCGCTAGCCGAGGAGTACAAGACAGAGCAGAACCTCATCGACGGGTGCCAGAGCCGCGTGTGGGTGCAGTGCGACAAAGAGGCGGACGGCACGCTCACCTTCACCGCCGAGAGCGACGCACTCATCGTCAAGGGCATCATAGCCCTCCTCATACGCGTCATCAGCGGACACACACCGAAGGAGATTCTCGACGCCGACCTCTACTTCATCGAGGCCATCGGACTGAAGGACCACCTCTCCCCCACCCGCTCCAACGGACTCCTAGCCATGGTAAAGCGCATAAAGGCTTACGCCCTCGCTTACTCCATCTAAACGCAAAACACCAATCTCAATACAAGGACGTAACCCCCAACGCCAATTACACTTTCTACGCCAATATACTCTTAACGCAAATGATTTTTTAAGACTTTAATGCCCGTTAATTACCCGTTAATTTTATCCATTAATAATATTTACCATCCGGTCGATATTGATGGAATAGTCAGCGAATCAAAAAACTCGCCAAACTTGACAATACAGTCAAGTCTAAAAATAATATTAATGGATAAAATTAATGGTCCGCTCGGCTTTGCCGCTTGCCAGAGCAAGAATTAACGGGCATTAAAGTCCTGAAAATCTTCGCAGGCAATTAAAAGTCCAAAAACAATCATTAGCGTACCACAAGTCTCCCCTAAACACACTTACGAATGACACTGGAAGAATACTTCATCAACGCCACCGACTCCGAAAAATACATACTCTGCATCTTCACCCTCTTCAGCGTGAAGGAAGGCGAGGTAAGCCGGGCCAGACATGCACTCGACGAACTGCTCGGCAAACCCTTCGTCGACTACAAGTCTACCACGGACCGACTGGCTAGGGAAGGATTCCTCACTGCATCCAACTACAACTGGCGCAACGAGTCCTACGACCACGCCATCGCCGACGACGTCATCATCGACGCCATGGAGTTTCTCGTCAATAAAGTGCCCGACCTCACCGTCTCCGTCCTCAAGACGTGCACCGGACTGAAACCCACCGACGTACAGCGGCTCCTCTGGAGATACATCAGCTCCGGACACCAGAACATACGCCTCGACGAAGTCGTCGACACCAGCATCAACGAGAAACTCAGCATCTTCCTCCCCTGCATCTACGACGAGCGCTTCAAGACGCTGCTGATGATATTCAAGCCCGAGAGCTTCTTCAACCTCATCACACGCAGCATATACGAGGCACTCGACAACGACCGCATCATCGACACGGCGAAGCTGCGCCTCCTCATCAACGAGTACTCAGGATGCACCGTACGCTCCGAGCAACTGATGAAGGAGAACGCCACGTGCCTCTGCGACCTCTACGACTACGTGGCCTTCGGCACCATGCCGCCGCAGCTGCTGCACCACAGCATGCCCCACCAGTTCATCGCCGCCATCTACGAGGCTTACCACGGCAAGATGGCCAACAGCCTCCGCGCCTTCAAGGAGGGCGTGGGAATATCAAACAAGGCAAGCCGCACCATTGCCGGCGCAAAGGCGTACTGCGACATCAGGCTAGTCAACTTCTTCTACATGCTCATCGCCAAAGCCGTTGCCACCGACGAGGGACGCAAACGCGCGCTGGCACTGAACAAGTGTACCGAGTTCAACGTCACCGCTGCCGCCAAGGTGCTCTACAGCGTCCTCTATACGGGAGTGACGCCAAAGCAGCAGAGCAAGATGCTCGAAGACCTCATCGCCCTGCCACTTGCCACCGACCACATACTTGGCGCACTCCTCGACCGCCGCATCAACGGCAACCGCGGCGAGGTGACGACACAGCCCAACTTCCTCATCCTCAAGCAGGAGTTCAGAAGCTACAAGGAGTACGACGAGGAGACGCTACAGAAGCTCGACGCAGCGTACGGCAAAGAGTCGCTATTCTTTGCCGTCACGAAGCCCAACGAATGGGAAAACGAGCTCAACGAACTGGCGTTCCTCAACGAGAAGGCAAACGACTCCGCCAAACCCAACGTACGCATAGTATACCTCCTGCACAACACGGAAGACACGCACGTAGAGGTGCGCCAGCAGATCGTGCTGAAGAGCGGGGCATGGAGCTCCGGCAAGCGCATACAGATCGCACACTTCCTGCAGGGCGTGGCAGAGGGCCTCAACAAGAACGACCTCGCACTCATCGAACGCCTCAACGAGGAGAAAGCCACCCAACGCCTCATACCCCTAAAATACGTCCTCCCCTTCCTCGGCGAGGACAACCGGCTCATGGTGGGACGCTTCTCGCCATTCACGCAGGTGGACGTGACGGAGGAGATTCCGTACGTCACGCTGAAGCGCACGCCGGACGGGTTCGCCGTCATGAGCAACGTGCCGCGCGAGGAGATGGACGAGGAAGTCATCATCACGCACACCAGTGCCGCCAGCATCAACTTCATACACCTCACCGACGAGCAGCGCCCCTACTACCGCCGACTGCTCAACGCCGGATTCTTCCCCCTCGAAGCAGAGGCACAGCTGAAGCAGTTCATCAAGGAAGTGGGCGGCAAGGTAGAGATAAACAGCGACCTCATCGACGGCGGCAGCACACTGCCCTCAGCCGACGGCAACGCACTGCTCATCATGCAGATGCGACCGCACGACCGCACCACATACCTCGTCAGCGTCTTCGTCAGACCGCTGGCGGGAGGACGCATGCACTGCTACCCCGGCGGCGGCGACGAGATAATCGTCGACTCGGCAAAGACGGCGGAGGACTCCACCCACACACACTACCGCGTGCTGCGCGACCTCGCCAAGGAGCACCAGAACCTCATGGAGTTCATCAGTGCCACCGGCAAGGACGACATCGTCAACGGCACCGTCTGCGTGGAAGCCTACGACCTGCTGCCCCTCGTCGAGTACGCCCAGCAGCACCCACACGTCATCGTCTGCGAGTGGCCCGAGGGGGCACAGATGAAGGTGAAGCACCGCAGCGGAAACGCCGCATGGCTCGGCACCATAAAGAAGAACGAGAACGGATGGTTCAGCATCGAGGGCGACATAGAGCTGGACGAGGGCAAGGTGGTCTCCATGGCACAGCTGCTGGAGCTTATCAACCAGAGCCACGGACGCTTCATACGCCTCGGAGACGGAGAGTTCCTCGCCCTCAGCGACAAACTGCGCCGACAGCTCGAGGGACTCAGTGCCATAGCCTCCCGCTCGCACGGCAAGCTGCAGATGTCGCCCTTCTCCGCAGCCCTCGTCGGAGCCGACATGACCGACGGCGAGCTTATCCTGCAGGAGGACGACGAACTGCGCAAGATACGCCAGCGCATCAGGGAGTCGAGCGAATACCAGCCCGAGGTACCCGCCACCCTCAACGCCACCCTGCGCAACTACCAGCTGGAGGGCTTCCGATGGATGGCACGCCTCAACCGCTGGGGTGCCGGCGCGCTGCTCGCCGACGACATGGGTCTGGGAAAGACCGTGCAGACCATCACCTTCCTTCTCTCCACTGCCGACAAAGGTCCCGCCTTCGTGCTGGCACCTGCCTCCGTCGCCCCCAACTGGATGACGGAGATGGCGAAGTTTGCACCGTCCCTCAAGGTCACCATGCTCAACTACAGCAACGAGCGCGAGAAGGTCGTGGCGGAAGCCGGTCCGGGCGACGTCATCATCAGCACCTACGGACTGCTCCTCAGCGTGGAGGAGTGCGTGGTGAAGAAACACTGGACCTCCGTATGCCTCGACGAGGCACACATCATCAAGAACCGCGGCGCCAAGACCTCCGCCATAGCGATGCGCCTGAAGAGCGACAACCGCGTCATGCTCACCGGTACGCCCGTGCAGAACCACCTCGGTGAGCTATGGAACCTCTTCCAGTTCGTCAACCCCGGTCTGCTGGGCAGCTTCGAGGACTTCAACCGCCGCTTCATCATCCCGATAGAGCAGAACCGCGACACCATACGCCAGGCCAACCTCGACCGCCTCGTCAAGCCCTTCATGCTGCGACGCACCAAGGACAAAGTGGCGAAGGAGCTGCCCGAGAAGCAGGAGATATACCAGCACGTGGAACTGAGCGAGGAGGAGCTGCTCGTCTACGAGGCAATACGCCGCAAGGCAGAGCTGATGCTCATGGCAGACGGCATAGAGACAACGTCCATAAACACGCTGGCGGAGATAACACGTCTCCGACAGTGTGCCTGCGACACACGACTCGTCGAGCACCTGCTCAAGGAGGAAAGCGCTGCCGATGCCACCGGCACTGCCGCCGGAAACGCACCAGTAACAGCTACTGCACAGGCAACCTCAACCACACGGACAGCCTCAGCAAAGCCTGCCACCCACCACATGATGGGAGCGGACGCTGTGGGCAACACGGGTGTCGGCTCAAAGATAATAGCGTTGCTGGAGCTGTTGGAGGGCATCATCGAGGGCGGCGGCCACACGCTGGTGTTCTCGCAGTTCACCTCGTACCTCACGCTGATACAGCAGGCACTGACGGAGGCGAAGATACCGTACTTCTACATCGACGGCAGCGTGCCCATCGCGCAGAGACAGAAGCTCGTGGAGCGTTTCCAGAACGGCGAGTGCCCCGTCTTCCTCATCTCGCTGAAGGCAGGCGGTCTCGGTCTGAACCTGACGCGCGCCAACTACGTCATACACATGGACCCGTGGTGGAACCCTGCCATCGAGGCGCAGGCCACCGACCGTGCGCACCGCATAGGCCAGAAGAACTCCGTCACCGTCTACCACTTCATTGCCGCCGGCACGATAGAGGAGAAGATCCAGCGTCTGCACGAGCGCAAGAAGGCTCTGGCGGAGAATATCCTCGAGAGCACCGACATGAGCTACAAGCTCACCGGCAAGGAGCTGCTCGAAATGGTCCGCGGGTAGTGCGGCTGGGGGGACGCCAATGACACTTTTTACGCTAATGATGCTTTTTAAGCCAATGACATTTTAGGACGTTAATGGCCGTTAATGGACCGTTAATTATTCATTAATATAGATTCTTTTCCATCCGATGGAGGAACCTAAAAATTAATGGTGAATTAACGGTCCATTAACGGCCATTAACGTTAGAAAAGTGTCCTTGGCGTCAATTACTGTGGCATCTCAGGCATTTCAGGCATCTCTGGCATTTCAGGGGCCTCTGGAGCCTGCGGCATTTTTATTGACGTTATAGCCTCTTCTTCGGCCAGTTGCTCCTCCTCCTTCTGCTTCACCTCGTTTTTCTCCGCAAGATACTTCTGGTAGGCATCCTCTATTTCCTGCGTCTTCTCGTCGCGGATTTTCTTTGCTAGTTCCTCAAACTGGCTGCGCAGCTTCTTCAGGGCATCCTTTGCCGCTTCTGCCTCCTCTGCCTGGTTGGGATGCTCCTGTAGCTCAACCGGGATGCGCTCGGTGTATGCGACGCAGTTGCCGTCGATGTTTGCCATCGTGTCGTCGTAGAACAGCTTGACGCTGTCGGTGAGGACGTCGTGGCGGTCCTTGTTGACGGTGGGCATGGTGAGGCGTATGCAGTAGGCTGCCACCTTGTCACCCTCCTTCACGTCCTGCACGGGGACCTCCTTGCGTGTGTCGTCATCGAGTATTGCCATGCGCTCCTGCTTCATTTCGGGGTGCGTTGCCAGAACTCCGTGGCTCAGCTGGTTGATGAGGTCTTCGCTTTTGGGATATAGCATGAGCTGGAATTCGTTGGGCTGCGTGATGTCGCACGTGTCCTCGATGTAGTACGGTTCTCCATTGATCTCCACTGCAATGGGGAGCATCGCTACGGGGTCCGACTTTACGCAGAGGTTGCTGAAGCGGAAGCCCATCAGCCCCACGTATGCGTTGAGCCTTGACTTCAGTTCGCCAAGCAGTAAGGATATTTCTTTTGTCATGATGAAGTACGAATGAAAAAATTACTTATAGGTTCTTGCTGTTTTGGGTGTCTATGGTTCCGCTGACGGAGACGTTGCCGCTTATTTCCGTCTTTGCCTTGATGGCCGTCTCGCCGTCGATGGTAGTCTTTCCGGAGACTTTCGCCTCCTCTCCCTTGATGTCCACCTTGTTGTCGGCGAGCTGTACGGTGGCCTTCTTGCCCTCGTCCTGCTTTAGTTCCAGCTTTGTCTTTGCGTCGGCGGAGATTTCCTCGGCGAATGCTATCTTTACGCTCTTGGCCTGCTTGTCCTTGTCGATGCCTCCGGCAGCGATGTCGCTGGCGA
>CAVCKM010000148.1:0-354 GCA_963602765.1 Alistipes putredinis
CTTTTGTGCCTTCTGCTGCGACCTTTCCTTCCTTAAGAAGCCAGCCGATACCGAGGTACACTTCTTCTGTCTGGATATTTGCAGCTGTTGCAATTTCTGCTACGCTGAGAGCTTTGTCAGCTGCTGCAAGAGCCTGATAAACATCTCCAGCACGGAAACCTACAGTTTCTACGTCAACGTAGATTGTATTCTTGGTCGTTGCAGCTTTTGCAGCCTTCGTTGCACAAGCCTTTGTGGCGGTTGCCTTCTTGGCGGTTGTTGTCTTTGCAGCCTTCGTTGCAGTAGACTTTGTTGTTGTTGTCTTTGCTACCATAATGTTAACTTATTTTTAGTTGTTTTTTACGATGGGTTTCT
>CAVCKM010000148.1:364-9133 GCA_963602765.1 Alistipes putredinis
GGGTTTCTGTATTTATGGTGGGTACAGTCCTATTATCGTTTGCAAAGTTACACAAAAAGCTGACATTAAATAAAGATTCCGTCTAAAATACTGATTTTTAACTAAGTTTGTTGACTCTCGTCAACAATGAGGACTCCTTCTGAGTGCATTCCGTCCATTTTGATTGTGCACGGGCACGGCAGGACGACGTGTCTCACCCACTCCGTTTCCTCTACAGCCTTAAGCTCGTCAAGCCATTGGCGGCGTAGGATTTCGTTGTTTTTCCGGTTTGTCGTTTGGTCTGGCGAATGTGCGAGAAGTACGGTAGGGTCGCCAGAGGTATTCTGCGTAGAATCTACGGGATTTCCGTCAGTATCGTGGTGAACGTCTATGGTGAAGTACCCTACCCCGAGCGAGGTGAGGTTTTGGAAGAAGTGTGTGCCTTGCGACGGGTCGACGTAGTATGATGGCAACATTTCTTCTACTATGAGCTTAGCAGCCGAGATGTGCGGCCATTTTACGGGGATGCCGAGCCAAGGGTCTGATGATCCCCATCGTCCTGGTCCGATGAGTACGTAGCCTTCGCCCGCCTGTAGGAACTGGCGGTTTATCCTTTCGAGTTCATCCGCAATTCTTGGGTTGGCGGAGGCAGAATAGTCCGGTCCGCTCTTGACGTAGACGATGTGGCGTATGCCTTCTGTAATGCCGTGACCGAGGGAGTTGTGCGAGCGAAGTATGCAACGTTCGTCGGGAATCGTCAGCAGATCCTCGTTCAGCTCTTGCTTCTGGTCGACGATTGGTCTTATCTGCAGCAGATAGTATTCGCCGGACTTGTCCGGGTGAATATTGCAGGCAATTTCTATCTCTACTGGTCGTCGCATTTCTTCCTGCCCCAGCTGGAGCGACATCTGCATGAGTTGCGGCAAGGGGAACACGCCTTGTTCAAGTACTCCGTTGAGTGAAATAATCTTCCGGCCGCCTTCGTAGAGTCCTGGACGGATAACTTGGTCGTAGGGGTCGAAGGTGGAGGCTATGTAGAGGAGCGAGCCGTCTTTGTCGGCATCCGTGACCATGCGTTTCTTTATGTTGAATGCATCGTCCGTAGACCACGCTTCGGCACGGCTGGTGCAGTCGGTTTGTTTCGTTTCCGGCAGCTCGATGGCGTAGAACTGTGTTTGCGTCTGTCGGAGAGCAATTTCCATTTCGGACATTTGCAGCACCTGTGCCGGATGACTTGGTGAGACTCTGAGGGTCTGTCCTCCGTCCACTATGTACTTTCCCAGTCCGAGTGCCAGGGAGGCTATTCCTTCTTCCGGCTGTTCGTCGCCGAGAGGATAATAGTTGAGCGAGCGCAGTACTCCGGAGATGTTCGGATAGTAGTATCGTCCGTATTGCTGCCCTACGACTTCCTGTAGTATGACGGCCATCTTCTCTTGGTCGATGAGGTTTTGCGTGGCTGTCATGTAAGCCTTTGAGTCCTTGTAGTACACGGAGGCGTAGACGGCCTTTATGGCGCATGCGAGGGCTTGTAGCATACTGTCGATGTCGTCCGTATACGGTATCATGTAGGTGTTGTAGACTCCTGCGAAGGGCTGGTAGTGGCTGTCTTCGAGGAGTGACGAGGAGCGTATGGCGATGGGGCTGTGTGTCGCCTCTATGAAGGCTTTGCAGTCGTCGCGGAGCGTGTCGGGTAGTTGGGCGCCGAGGAATGCGTGGAGTATGTCTTCTTCGGGAGCGTCGGAGAGGGCTGTTTCCCAAAGGGCGTTGGAGTCCATGAAGTCGTCGAAGATGTCTGTGCAGAGAACGACGGTCTTGGGGATTTGTACCGTAGCCTGTGGGAACTGGTGCAGTTCGTGGTGCTTCTTGATGATGTTGTCGAGGAAGGCGAGTCCCCTACCCTTTCCACCGAGCGACCCGTCTCCGATGCGTGCGAAGTGTGAATAATAGTCGAAGCGGTCTTTGTGGAAGTCGGCCACGACGCCAAGGTTCTTCATGTGACGGTAGCGCACGATGGCTTCAAAGATGATTTCGCGGTGCTTGTAGACATCGGGCACGCGTTCCATGGTGACGTTTTTTAGAAATTCCGAGATGGGAAAGATGGCCCGTGCTGCCAGCCAGCGCGAGATGTGGTTGTGGGAGACGTGGTAGAGCATGCTGTCGCTCGGTATCTCGAAAATTGCTTCCTGCAGTTCCTTCAGATTTCTGACGCGCCGCACGATAGCACGTGAGGTGGGGTCGCGGAAGAGGAAGTCGCCGAAGCCGAAGTGTTCTGCCATTATGTTCCTTATGTCGACGTTTAGCTTCTTTGAGTTTTTGTCGACGATTCGCATTCCAGTGATGTCGCTTTCGATATCTGTTTCGGCGGTCTCCAGTATGAGCGGCAGGAAGGGGTCCTGCTGACGTACGTATTTCAGGAATTTGAGTCCTGCGGTTGGGTCCAGTTGTCCTTCGCGCGGGTATCTGCAGTCGGAGATGACTCCGAGCATGTGTTGTTTGTACTTGTCGTACAGTTTCATGGCCTCTTCATAGTTGCGTGCGAGGAGCACCTTCGGTCGTCCTCTCATGCGCAGCATCTCCGCCTGTGAGTTGAGTGCTTCCGTAGCGAAATTGAGGCTTTGCGTGAGGATGTATTTATATAGGTACGGGAGTATGCTGGAGATGAACCTGATATGGTCTTCGACGAAGAGTATGCACTTGACACCGGCTTCTGCGGTGTCGTTTTCGACGTTCATACGGTCTTCGATGAGTTTTATGATGGAGAGTATGAGGTCGGTGTTTCCCAGCCAGCAGAAGACGTAGTCGAAGATGGAGAGGTCGATGGACTTTATGCGCTTTGCCACGCCGTGCGAGAATGGTGTAAGCACGACGCACGGTGTGTCCGGTGAGAAGGCTTTCGCAGCGTGTGCGACATCGAATGCGTCGTTGTCCCGGTTGCCGGGCATACAGATGATGAGGTCGTACGGGGTGTGTTTTAGTGCCGTTGCCGCTTCTTCGATGGTAGAGGCTTTAGTGAAGGTAGGCGGATAGCGCAGTCCGAGCTGCATGTATTCGGAGAATATTTTCTCGTCTACCTTTCCGTCGTCTTCGAGCATAAAGGCATCGTATGGGTTGGCTATGATGAGGACGTTGAAGATGCGTTTTTGCATTAGATTGAGAAATGTGACGTCCTTGAGTACTAGATTGTTGTTATCAGGCATTTAATGTGGTTGTTTAAGTTTGCATAGGTTGTAGAGATGTCTTTAAGCCGAGTGCCTGTACACACACAGTGCGTCTGCTTATTTCTTTCGTTTATAGACGTATATCCCCTTTGCCGATTCGATGGTGAGCGAGTCTGGTCCGAGCTGGCGAATGTCAAAAGTGTCTTGGTTTAGCACGAGTCGGGTGTTTACCGTCTTCCATTGTGTATACGGTTGCGACTCTGCAGTCATGTTTGGCGACTCTACGCTTCCGTCGGCTTTTATTTCAAAGTTTCGGTCGATGGAGGTGTATTTCCCCAGGAGCGATGTGATGTTGACAAGTTTCTGTACTTCTGGCTCGTCTGCGTCTGTAGTCTTTGTGGCTGTCAGCGTGACGTAGTCTCCGGCAAAGAGTCCGCCCTGCACGTCGGCCTGCATGCTCTGGTCAAGTGCGAATGTGAGCGTCTTTCCGTCTTCCGTGACGACTTGCAACGTATGCATGGTGGTTGCTTCGTCTACGCGTCCGTAGACGGCGGTGTCTGGAATTTCCGTGTTGACGGAGTCTGCAAGGTCTTCTATAGTGTCCTTTCGCGTATTGCCCATGTTGCAGGCCGTCAGCATGCCAGTGGCAGCCAGTGTGACGAGCATAGCCGGTGCTATGCGTTTTGCTTCGTTCCAGAGTTTGTCCATTTCGCCAAGGGTCAAGTCTTTTATGTATCGTCCGGCTTGCTTTGCCTTTCTTTCTATGTATTCGAAACGGGAGATGAATTTTCGGTTTGTCTCTTCGAGGGCCGTGTCGGGGTTGATGTGGTAGAGTCTGGCGGCGTTGACGATAGAGAAGATGACGTCGCCCAGTTCCTTCGTGGCTTTCTCTTTGTTGCCGCTTTGCAGTTCAGCTTTCAGCTCGTCAATTTCCTCGAATACCTTCTGCCATACGTCTTGTGGCTCTTTCCAGTCGAAGCCGACGTTGCTGGCCTTGTCCTGAATGCGGTAGGCTTTGATGAGCGACGGCAGCGAGCGTGGGACGCCGGACAGTGTGGTCTTGTTGGCGTCCTTTTCCTTCTGTTTGGTCAGCTCCCAGAGTTTGCTTACCTCTTCTGGGTTGTCGGCCTTTTCTTGTCCGTAGATGTGCGGGTGGCGGAAGATGAGTTTGTCGCATTCTTTATTGAGCACGTCGCACATGTCGAATCGTCCCTGTTCCCTGCCTATCATGGCGTAGAAGACGAGGTGTTCCATGACGTCGCCCATTTCCTTTTGTATCTCGACGGGATTGTCTTCCATGATTGCATCGCACAACTCGTGTGCCTCCTCTATGGTGTGCGGGCGCAGAGAGAGGTTTGTCTGTTTTTTGTCCCAAGGACACTTGACGCGTAGTTCTTCCTGTATGTCGAGTAGCCTGGAGAAGGCTGCCAGCGTTTCTTCTTTTGTATGCATGGTGGTAGTGGTTGTTTTGGTGTGTTGTTGCCCAAGTGTGCGGGGGCTGTTCTCTATTCGAAAGCGAGTTTTTCCAGTCGTTGCCGCAGCTGTTGTGCCAGTGAGCGTCGTATGGAGAGCGTAATGGAACAGTTGGTTTGGAAATCTTGTGCCACGATGCGTGGTTGCATTTCCTTGACAATGCGCATGACGCTGTTCATCATGGGGTACGGGAAGTCGTACTTCACTTCTTCCTCAACAAGCCTCTCCTTTCTGTCTGCGTGGCTTAGTGCGTCGAGTGTTGCTTCGCGGTAGGCGACGACCAGTCCTCCAGTGCCTAGGTTTACTCCTCCATAGTATCTAATGACGAAGACAACCGTCTGCGTGAGTTCTTGGCTAAGAAGTGCTCCGAGTATAGGTTTTCCTGCTGTCCCTGAGGGTTCACCGTCGTCGTTGGCGCGGAATTCGCTGCCGTCACTCTTGAGGCGGTATGCGTAGCAAATGTGCCTGGCGTCGTAGTATTGCTTTTTGTACTTTTGCTGCAGCTGCTTCACGTCGTCTGCTGTTTCGACATGATGTGCGAAGGCATAGAATTTACTTCGTTTCTCGGTGTAGTACCCTTGCGCGTCCTGTTCAATGGTGAAGTATGTGTCCTCTTGCATCTTTAGCTCAGTTTGCTTTGTATGTAGTGGTTTATGGCTTTGACGTTCTGCAGTTGTTTTCGTCGCACCTCCTCCTGTTTTTGGTATAGTTCGTGTACTACTTGGCTGAATGTATTCTGCATAATGTTGGGCTTTCGCAGCCGCTTGTCGGCGTTAGGGTTTACGACGATGCGAATGCCCTTGTTGCGTAGCGAGACGTGCAGGTCAGAGCCTGCTTCTATGGGGTCTCCGTCGTAGTGTATGATGCCTGGACGTGTGCGTTGTATTTTGATGTCCTTTGCCTTGAAGGATTTTATTTTCGAAGACTTGTCGAGCGTCTTGTTCATGAGGTCTATGCCCACCTGTGGTGCTTCGATGATACTGAACGGTTCCATGATGACTACATCGAGCAGTCCGTCCGACATGGAAGCCTGTGGTGCTATGTAGGCGTCGTTGCCGTATTGTGAAGCGTTGGCAACGGAGACGAGAAACGCCTTGTACGTCTCCGTCTCGTTGTTGTCGAGAGTTATGTGGTAAGTTTCGGGATTGTATTTAAGTCCCTCGATGAGCACGTTCTCTATGTATGTGAGTGGTCCTCTCTTTCCTGCCTCTGCAAATTTTTTGCTTATGAAAGCATCGAATCCCATTCCGCAAGTGCAGAAAAAGGGATGTTCGTTTATGATTCCGTAGTCCAGGTCGTGTATCACTCCCTGGTTTATGACCTCGAGTGCTCCTTTGACGTTCAACGGCAGTAGCAGGTGGCGTGCCAGTCCGTTGCCCGAGCCGCACGGTATGATGCCCAGTGCGGTAGGGCTTTCGCACAGTGCGCGTGCCACTTCGTTGACAGTGCCGTCTCCTCCTACGGCCACAACGATTTCCACCCCTTCCAGTTTGCAAAGGGTGGCAATCTCGGCGGCGTGTCCTGCGTACTCGGTGTATCGTAGCTCCACGTTGTAGAGTTCCTTGTCGATGTATCTGTCTATTAGTGCAGGTATGGCTTCCTTCTTTCCAGTGCCCGAGATGGGGTTAATGATGAATACAATGCTCTTTTTCGTTATCATACTGTGCAAAAGTACGATATTTTATGCGTAAAATGCTCTATCCTACGTGTATTTTATGGTGAAACATCAATATTTTTCTTAAAAACATGCACAAATAAAAAGAAATGTGTAACTTTGCACCTTGGAAAGTGCTATAGTGTACTTTCGTGAATATAGAAAGACAACAAACTACACCTTTTTAATAATGGGACAATTACAAGAAAAGTACAAGAGTTACCGTCTGCCACAGCAAATCATGAAGGCGGGAGTTTATCCTTACTTCCGTGAGATTACGGGCAAGCAGGGTCCTGAGGTCGACATGGGCGGCCAGCACGTCATCATGTTCGGTTCTAATGCCTATACGGGTCTGGTTGGCGACGAGCGCATCTGTCAGGCAGCAAAGGATGCCATTGACAAGTATGGCACGGGTTGCGCAGGCAGCCGTTTCCTTAACGGTACGCTCGACATCCACGTAAAGTTGGAGAAGGATTTGGCTGAGTTCGTAGGCAAGGAGGATGCATTGTGCTTCTCTACGGGTTTCACGGTCAATTCAGGTGTCATCGCCACCGTCTGCGGTCGTGAGGACTACATCATCTGCGACGAGCGCGACCACGCTTCCATCGTCGACGGTCGCCGTCTGTCGTTTGCCAAGCAGCTTAAGTTCAAGCACAACGACATGGAAGACCTGGAGCGCGTGCTGTCCGGTTTGCCGCATGAGGCAGTAAAGCTGATCATTGTTGACGGCGTGTTCTCTATGGAGGGCGACTTGTGCAAGCTCCCGGAGATAGTGGAGCTTAAGCATAAGTACAATTGCTCCATCATGGTGGACGAGGCTCACGGGTTGGGCGTATTCGGCGACCATGGTCGTGGCGTATGCGACCATTTCGGTCTTTCGGACGAGGTAGACCTTATCATGGGTACATTCTCCAAGAGCCTTGCCTCGATTGGCGGTTTCATTGCCGGTGACGTTGACACCATCAACTACCTGCGCCACACTTCACGCACATACATCTTCTCCGCTTCAAATACTCCTGCCGCTACGGCAGCTGCCCAGAAGGCACTCGACATCCTGAAGGCAGAGCCTGAGATACTGGACAAGTTGTGGGACGTGACCAACTACGCCCTCTCCCGTTTCAAGGAAGAGGGTTTCGAGATTGGCGATACAGAATCTCCCATCATTCCTCTCTATATCCGCGACGCCCACAAGACGTTCCTCGTAACGTCCTTGGCCTTCCAGCGTGGCGTCTTCATCAATCCGGTCGTTCCGCCGGCTTGCGCTCCGCAAGACACACTGGTGCGTTACGCCTTGATGGCCACCCACACCAAAGAGCACGTAGACCGCTCTGTGGAGATTCTTAAGCAAATCTTCGTTGAGCAGGGAATAATCAAGTAAAGCCTACTCTACAGCGTGTCAGTCAGCAAGAATCTGATAAAATACATACATTCCCTTTCCACAAAGAAGGTTCGTACGAAAGAGGGCGCTTTCGTTGTGGAGGGATTCAAGAGTGTCGGCGACCTACTGAGGGCTGGTTTTGAGCCATTGGTGATTGTAGCGACACAAGAGTGGTTCGACACCGTCGGGGCTTCTGTTTTAGCAAGTCTCGACGGTGTCGATGTCTTTTTGGCCAACGGAGAAGAGCTGCGGCGCACCTCTCTCCTGCAGCATCCCCAGCAGGTCATCGCCGTTTTCCGCCTGCCCTCTCCGGAGTGGCTTCCAATGGATGCGTTGTCCCTTTCGGAGACGCTACGGAAGGACGTGGTGCTCTGTTTGGACGGCATTCAGGACCCAGGCAATCTTGGGACTATTATACGTACGGCAGACTGGTTTGGCGTGCGCCACATTGTTTGCAGTCCCACGACGGCAGACGCTTATGCTCCAAAGGTTGTTCAGGCGACGATGGGCAGCATAGGCCGTGTACGTCTGACTTATACGGAGCTACCCAAGTTCTTGTCGCAGCTTGATTCGGGGACCGTGGTGCTGGGTACTTTCTTGGACGGCGAGTCGTTGTCCGCCTCCCCCCTCCCCTCTGTTGCCAACGGTGCCGTAGTGGTAATGGGCAACGAAGGCAACGGCATCAGTCGTGAGGTAGGCAGTGCCGTGACGCGTCGCATACTGATTCCGTCATTCCCCGCTGACCGTGCATCGGTTCCCGAGAGTCTGAATGTTTCTACAGCTACGGCCATAATACTGGCGGACCTGAGGTTGCACGGCTGATTTTCTCTCATCATCCATAATTCTGCGGTTGTCCCCGCGCCGCGGGGAGGGGATGCCCGCGCCTTGGGAGGACGATGTCCGCGGCGTGGTAACAGGATGCCCGCGGCGTAGGGATTACGACATAAAAAGCCCCCAATAGGCTTGCGGAGGCTCTGTTGGGGGCTTAGCTGCTCTGTATGGCAGCCTTGAGGGTGTGTGTCGGGTGTGCAGTGGTAGATCCACGCCTTGAGGTGGCCTATGCCCGAAGGGTCTATCAGATGGCCCATTTGTCCGCACATTTCATAATATTTGTTGTCGGAGTACAT
>CAVCKM010000149.1:0-4356 GCA_963602765.1 Alistipes putredinis
AAATCATGTCAATAACACATCCAGTAAAGCGATTCGGCGCGGTGTTTAGCGCCGCCAAGGGTAATATAAAAAAAGTTGTCCTATGTTGTCCGTGTTGTCGTCCTTCCCCCGACATCGAGTTGTCTTCCTCAATCTCAGTATGGGTAGTCGTCAATAACACATCGAGTAAAGCGATTCGGCGCGGTGTTTAGCGCCGCCAAGGGTAATATAAAAAAGTTCTTGCTTAGGCAAGCGGCAAAGCCGAGCGGTCCTATGTTGTCCGTGTTGTCTTCCTTCCCTTGACACTGAGTTGTCTTCCTTATCCTCAGTAAGGGTTGTCTTAAAAAAACGAATAGTCGTCTATAATAATTATAGTCTTACAAAAAACAAACGAAATGCTGTCAGACATTGAAATTGCAAGAAGCGTGAAGCTTCAACCCATAGCAGATATCGCTAAACAAGTGGGCATCGACCCGGAAACCATCGAGCCTTACGGCCGCTACATCGCCAAGGTGCCCCTCTCGGCCATTGACCCCGAGAAGGCAAAGCAGCACAAGCTCATACTCGTCACCGCCATCAGCCCCACAAAGGCCGGCAACGGCAAGACCACCGTCAGCGTCGGACTGGCCCTGGGCATGAACAAGATAGGCAAGAAGGCCGTGCTGGCCCTCCGCGAGCCGTCCCTCGGACCATGCTTCGGCATGAAGGGCGGTGCTGCAGGCGGCGGATACGCACAGGTGCTGCCGATGGAGAAAATCAACCTCCACTTCACGGGCGACTTCCACGCCATCACCTCGGCACACAACATGATTGCCGCCCTGCTGGACAACTACATCTACCAGCATGCCGCCGAGGGATTCGGACTGAGCCAGCGACTCTGGAAGCGCGTCCTCGACGTCAACGACCGCCAGCTCCGCCATATCGTCACCGGACTGGGCGGCGCCACCTCCGGCATCCCTGCCGAGAGCGGATTCGACATCACGCCGGCATCGGAACTCATGGCCATCTTCTGCCTCTCCACATCTCTGCAGGACATGCGCGAGCGCATCGACAACATCCTCCTCGGATACACCCTGGACAAGAAGCCATTCTACGTGCGCGACATGAAGGTGACCGGGGCCATCGTCACTCTCCTTGCCGACGCCATCGCCCCTAACCTCGTGCAGACCACCGAGGGAACGGCAGCCTTCATCCACGGCGGACCGTTCGCCAACATAGCGCACGGCTGCAACTCCGTCATCGCCACCAACGCCGCGCTGACCTACGGCGACTACGCCATCACTGAGGCAGGCTTCGGCGCCGACCTGGGCGCAGAGAAGTTCTTCGACATCAAGTGCCGCACGGCAGGTCTCGACCCCGCCCTCACCGTACTCGTCGTCACCGCACAGGCACTCAAGATGCACGGCGGCGCTGCGTACGAGACCATCAAGGAGCCTAACCACGAGGCACTCCAGAAGGGCTTCTGGAATATGGACCGCCACATACGCAACATGCAGGCGTTCGGACAGACCGTCGTCGTGGCGTTCAATAAGTACGGTTTCGACACCGACGAAGAGATAGAACTCGTGCGCCAGCACTGCGCAGAGCTGGGCGTGGGCATGGCAGTGAACAATGCCTTTGCCGAAGGCGGCGACGGTGCGAAGGACCTCGCCAACCTCGTCGTGGAGACCATCGACAAGACCCCGTCGGCACCCCTCTCATACGTCTATCCCATCGAGGCATCCATCGTGGAGAAGGCTGAGGCTGTGGCAAAGAATATCTATGGTGCAGGCAGCGTCAGCTGGAGCGCAGCAGCCAAGAAGGCTCTGAAGAATATCAAGGACCTGGGCATCGAGAACGAGTACCCTATCTGCATCGCCAAGACGCAGTACAGCCTCTCCACCGACGACAAGGCGTACGGCAATACCGACGGCTTCGACCTGCAGGTGCGCGACATCGTCATCAACACCGGTGCCCGCATGATAGTCCTCGTGGCTGGTGTCATCATGCGTATGCCGGGTCTCCCGAAGGTGCCCCAGGCCATGAACATCGACATCGATGCCGACGGCAACATCTCCGGGCTGTCATAACGATAGAATACCACCCTGGAGGGATGGATTAACTAGCCGAAGAATAGCGGGCCGTTGCCCTTGCCTATGTGCAGGTGCTGACCTCCGAGGATGGCCCGTTGTATGGCACCTTTTGCCTGTGCCACTGCCGCTGGGAGGGGTAGACCTGTAGCCAGGGCGGTGGCGAGGGCACTGGAGAGGGTGCAGCCGGTGCCGTGCAGGTTGCGCGTGTTGATTCGCTGCGAGGTGTAGCGGTGCTGCGTGCCGTCGGGCAGGCACAGAGTGTCTACGGACTCGTTACCCTCGGCGTGACCGCCTTTCAGGAGAACGGCGGTGGCGTAGCGTGCTGCCAGTGTGGTGCCCAGACGCGCGGTGTCTGTCTCAGACGGCAGGCTGCCTGTGTCCGCCGTCTCCGTCGACGTGACGGCAAGGAGCCGCATGGCCTCGGGGATGTTCGGCGTGATGAGTGTGCAGAGGGGGAAGAGGTTGGTCTGTATGTACTCTATGCAGTCGTCGGCCATGAGCGGCGTGCCGCTGGTGGACACCATGACGGGGTCGCAGACGACGGGGAGGGCACTGTTGGTCTCTCTCCACTTTTTGACGTATTCTACGACGAGGCGTGCTGTACCGATGTTGGGCAGCATGCCTATTTTTATGCCGTCCACACGGATGTCGCTGTATATGCTGTCCAGCTGGGCGCGCAGCATATCGTCAGGTACGGGCATGACGCGCTGCACGCCCACGGTGTTCTGTGCCGTGAGAGCAGTGGGGACGGTGACAGCGTAGTGGTCCATGGCACTGACGGTCTTCAGGTCCTGCTGTATGCCTGCCCCGGCGGAGGTGTCGCTGCCGGCTATGGTGAGCACCACCTTGACGGGAAACTCTTCGTCAGCATGCTCGGATTTTTGCTCTTCGTCAGCAACACATGGTATGCTGCGCCATGCATCACCCAGTATCATGCCGCCGCCGAAACCCATTCGCTCCACTTCGGCGAGGCGCGCGAAGGTCACGCCTCCAAGAGCCATGACCTTGTCGTCGATGAGGCCTTCCCGGGCGGCGCGGCTGAGCTGTTCTGTGGTGAAGGCGGCACGGTAGCCTTGCTTGGAGATGGAGTCGAAGATGGGGGAGAGGGAGAGGTAGTCGCACTGGTCGCGCCACTGCCGCAGTTCGTCCAGCGAGTGGCAGCTGCGGCTGACGGTCAGTCGGCGGCCGTCGACGGTGCATGTCCAGCCCGTCGAGGTCGGAGTCCAGTCGTCCGGTGGGGTGGGGTAGCGCGAGTTGAGGTGTATTCCGCCGAGGGCGTACGCCGTGGCGAGGTCGTGGTGGTCGTGCAGCACGAGGCGGTGGCGCAGCGTGACGGGGATGTCGCTGATGAGTCGTTCCACTTCCTGACGTGTGGCACCTGGCTTGCGGATGTGCACGGTGTCAGCGCGGCCGTCAGAGAGCATCTGGGCTATGGCAGCAGCTTCGCCGTGAAAAAAATCGGGTTGGGTTATGACGATGATGCGCATGGTATGTTTTTGTAATTCTTACTGCAAAAGTAATTATTTCCTGGCGGACGGCGGTCAACAGTCTTGTTTTTTTGTACTTTGTATGACGAAAATCGCGCGTAATACAAATAATTTGCATATTCCGTCAAAACTTCGTAACTTAGCGGCGTAAAACGTAAAACAGGCAGGATTATGGATGAAATCGTAAACAAATATCCCGTTGGGATACAGACCTTTGAGGACATCAGAGAGGGAAATTACCTCTATGTGGACAAGACAAAGTACATCGTAGATTTCATGAAAAAGGGAATGAAATACATCTTTCTGAGCCGCCCGAGACGGTTCGGCAAGTCGCTCTTTGCCTCCACCCTGCAGGCATACTTCGAGGGGCGACGGGAGCTTTTCGAGGGACTCGCCATCGCCGACTACGAGAAGGAATGGACGAAGCACCCCGTGCTACACTTCGATATGAGCGGAGCTAAGCACATGAACGCCAAGGACTTGGAGGGCTATCTCGACTTTATTCTCTTGCCATACGAAAGGATATACGGAACAGGAATACGGGAAGACACTCCAAACAAGCGACTCATGGGACTGGTGGAGCGTGCCCACGAGCAGACTGGCAAGAAGGTCGTAGTCATCATCGACGAATACGACGCACCACTGCTCGACGTCGTGCACGAGAAGGAGAACCTGAAGGACCTCCGCCACATCATGCAGAACTTCTACAGCCCCTTGAAGAAGCTCGACCCGCATCTGGCGTTCACCTTCATCACGGGCATTACTAAGTTCTCGCAGCTCAGCATCTTCAGCGAGCTGAACAACCTCGACAACATCAG
>CAVCKM010000150.1:0-57406 GCA_963602765.1 Alistipes putredinis
TTGCTACTGCTGCTACTGCGAGGGTCTTGGTGAAGTTCTTCATAATTGTAAACGTGTTTTAAAAGGGTTTGTAATTCTTGTTTGTCGTTTTGTTGTTTGTTTGTTTTGTTGATGCAAAGGTACAACGCATATTTCGTCTGTGCAAATTATAGTTACACCCTTTCACAAAACAACCGCCTCTCGCGCCCGCTTTTAACACTCGTTCATCTTTCTTTTAGGGCAGTTAACCATTCGATATATAAAAACATATCGTATAAGACATATATAAGAATTATAGCACGGCATTTCAATTTATAGACTATTAGGCCCGACTGTCCTATTTGCAAATAGTTCTTTGAAAAATTTGCGCTTCTCGACATTTTGACGTATCTTTGCCGACGGATAAAATAGTTTTAACTTGGAAACAGACAAGTACCCAGCAGAAATCGATGCATTTGATGAAACAAATTGAGTATGAATAAAGAACAACGAGATAGAGCTATGTTCGTATCTTTCTGCATAGAGCAATATGCCAAGGCAAAGGAAATGCATACAGAAGATGTGGCAAACCTGTTTGAGCAATATGGAATATCAGAACATTTTTGTGAGTTCTATGATGTGCTCCACACACAAGGTGGACAGTGGCTGGTTGAGGAAATTGATGAAATGATAAACAGACGAATGAAATGAGTAAGATATATCATGGCAGCATCGAAGAAGTGAAGAGACCGGAAATACGCCATCCCAACCATTCTCTCGACTATGGTTCAGGTTTCTATACTACCACATCTTACGAACAAGCGAAAAGATGGGTAGAACGGAAAATGAACGATAAAGATGTGTCAGTCGGTTACGTAAATGTTTATGAGCTGGATGACAATGTATTAAAGGATATGAAATCTCTCTTCTTTAAGAAACCTACAGAAGAATGGGTAAATTTTGTAAGGAGAAATCGTACCGATAGAGAGTTCTCACACGATTATGATATCGTATATGGACCAGTGGCTGACGATAGCGTTTATACTCAGTTCATGCTCTACGAGAGCGGCATCATCAGTATGTCGACTCTCATTCAAGAACTAAAGACATATAAATTGGTTGACCAGTATCTCTTTCATACAGAGAAGTCGCTGCTTGCCATAAAATTCGTAGAATCAATAAGAATAACAAGATGAGTGCAAAAGTAACACAGGACAATCTGTATATGATGCTGCCATTAAAAATCGGTTGGCTTGCCCCATGGCTCTCGGAAGATATGGGGATAAGCCTTGCGGAGGCCATCACTCGTATTTACCACTCAAAACTGTACAAGAAGTTGGCTACGGAAAGTACAAAATATTGGCATCTAGGTCCTGTGGACTTATATAATGAGCTGAGGACTGAAATGTAAAGCGAAGACGGCTTGAAACTTGCAGCCATTGAGACTGCAAAGTCGGAGTTAACAGATGGCAATCGATGATCTGTAATCAGCAAAAAATATCACTACACTACTTAATAATATTTTTCAAAAAAAAGGTCAAAGTATCATCATCAGATTTTCGCAACGTTTTATCCAACTGATTTGCAACCTTTTACCAGCAGTGAGACTTCTCGTCAAACAGGCAAAAAGTCTCATAAAAGTCTCATAAAAGTCTCATAGAAGTCTCATAAAAGTCTCATCAATCTTCAGGCGTGAAACAGCCTTTATGCCCACGGCGTGGGCATCCTGTGCCCGCGGCGCGGGCATCGACTCCTCACGGCGCGGGCATCGAGTCCCCACGGCGTGGGCATAACGTTGACGAACTATACCTTTTGACTCATTTACAATACTCTTCTTTGAACCAAAGCCGATAGATAGGGTCAACAAACAGGAAGTCCTCCTTATGCTTTTCGATAAAGTTACAAAATATTACCCAAGGGCAAGTTACCCCAGGGTAATATTTAGATATCTTTAAACGAAAAAAGGCAGGTTCTAGAAGATGGAACCTGCCTTTACTGTTACTGTATCTCCAGTAACGGGATGCTGAAAAATAAGCTTGTGGGCGCTGAGGAACATACGTTCTGCACGTACGTTGCCATAGAGGGGGTCGCCAAGTATCGGCATTGCCAAGCCGTCGGCGTGGGCGCAATGGAGGCGCAACTGATGGGTGCGGCCCGTCAGCGGACGTAGCAGGATGAGCGTACACGGAGTGCCGTTATACGTCTGTGGCTCCGATTGCACTTCGTATTCCGTCACTGCCGTCTTGCCCTCTTCGTAGTCGACTCGCTGACGGGGACGGTTGAGGAAGTCGGCTGACAAGGGGAGGCTGACTGTTCCTTTCTTGGGGGAGTTCTCGTTCCACGTGCCCGAGAGAACTGCTTCATACTCCTTTTGCACCGTCAGGTGCGCTGCAAACTGCCGCTGCATAGCAACGAAAACTTCCTGCGTCTTGGCGGCAAGTAGCACGCCGCTGGTGTCCATGTCCAAACGATGGACTACCTTGAGGAAGCCTCCGTACTTCTCTCGCAGCATATCCTCGGCGTTGGGCAGTGCCCGTTTGCCCGGAACGGAGAGCAAGCCTGCCGGTTTGTCTACGGCAATGAGCCAGTCGTCTTCGTAAAGCACTTTGAGGGAAGTCTGCTCTCCCCCACTCTTTACATCCGCTATTAGTCGGGACAGAGATTGACCGTCCGCTTTCTGAACCGCATGGTATCGTGCCGGCCACAACCACGGCATCAGCGGCATGCACTTGGCTTGACACGGTTCGTAGTGGACACCATGATGACGCACTTCGCCGACGGGCGACGCACCGTACCAGAACTCCGTCATAGCGACGGGGGTCCAACCTTGCGAATTGGCGTAGTGCAGGAGTTTGGGGGCGCAACACTCGCCAGTTCCAGCAGGCGGAATGGTCTGCTTTAGGTTATTCTCACGTGCATAGTCCGTGAAGATTTGGAGTACTGAGCGTTGGGTTGCATTGTTCTTGCTCTCACTGTCCTCTGTATCGGTTGTTTGTTGCAGGGGAACACCGCCTGTAAGTTTGAACTGTTCAAACAACCAGCGTTGTAATGCGTCGGACAGTTTGCTGCGTTTGTTCTTCAGTTCGTCAATATGCTGCGTAATGGCGTTGACCGCCGCTTGTTTCTCTGCCAAACGTTCCTTCCACTGTAGCTTCAGACGTCGCAGTTGGGCGTTTTGATACTGTGCTTCCTGCGGTGTGCGAGTCGAGCGGTGTTGACGGATAAACTCCTTGTATTCTTCTATCTCAACCTTAGACTTATCCTCGTAACTCTTACGTTTGGTAATGCTATCTCTAAGGTTTTCGGAATTCTGCAGGATGGTTACCTCACGGTTGATGGAGTCTATCTCCGCCTCATGCCGTTTGAAGTAGCCGTTGGGCTGCAGGTAGTCGAACACTGCCGGGACATAGCCCGCCCAGTCGCCCCGCCCGAGTATCTGCCCGGAGTATGCACGCAGGGTATGCAGTCCCCCATCAGCATCCGTAGCAATCAACACGCCGAACATCTTGCCACGCCCCACTTCCTCATGCCAATCCGCACGTGCAGCAACATCCACCATGGTGTCATTGACTGCACGGGCAAGCAGTTGGTCGTATTTACTTGAGAGCATTGGAAGGTTGAATGTTTGGCAGTGAGTTATAAGTCAGCGAGGTGGCGTTCGATGGGGATGCCACGGTTTTTGTCATCGAGGTCTTTGTTGAGGTCTATCCAACGGTGGATGGTGTCCATGGCGATGCGTGTGGCGTGCTCCAGGGTGTCGCCGTCCTGCAGTCTGCCGACGGTGATACTGGAGAAGATGTCGCCCGTGCCTGGGAACATGACGGGAATCTCGTCGTACGGCAGAGTGAAGTAGGTCTGGTTGAGGTGGTTGTACCCCGTGACGGCGTGCTTGCCGTCTATGATACAACTGGTGATGATGACGCTCAGCGAGCCTATCTCACGCAGTTTGTCGACGAGCTGGCAAGCCTCATCTGCCGTGATGCCGTCCTCGCGATACTCTGTACCAGTCAGCAGACATGCCTCGGTATAGTTTGGGAAACAGAGGTGGGCCACGGCGAGCATCTCCAGCATGCAGCGGATAGTGCCGTCGTCTGCTCCACCGTAGAGCTTACCGCCGTCGCCCATGACGGGGTCAACGTATATGGCGGTGCCAAGGGCTGCCTGCTCGCGGCAGTAGTCGGCTATCATGCGTGCCTGACGCTCGGAGGGTATGAAGCCCGTGGCGATGGCATCAAAGGAGATGCCAAGCTGATTCCATTTGTCGAGGGCATCGACGATGTACTCCGTGTTCTCCTGCAGGGCATATTTGCCGTAGGGGAACGTATTGCTGATAAGCATCGTAGGGAGGTTGAACACGTCGTGCCCCATATAGGACAATATGGGCATCTGTGCGGCAGCGGCAACCTTGCCGTAACCGCACATGTCACTAATTATAAGTATCTTGCTTTTCTGCATACTTGTGGACAAACCACTTTTATTTTGAACTTAACTTGAGGGTACGCAATGCTCTTGCACATAGCGAACGGTCCTTACGGTCGATGTGCGTTTCGAGAATACGCGTGCAGGGGTGCAGGGGACGTATGTCGTAGTCGGCGATGGAGGCAGGGATGAGGCAGGAGTGTCCTTCGCGCAGGGTAATCTCGCGCTCCGGTCCGTCGTAGTTGCGCATGCGGATGTGGCATGAGCCCTTTATGCATACGGAGATGATGAAGGAGTCGTACTTCTTCAGGTTACGGTGGAACTGCTTGTTGAGGTCCATCACGCGGACATCGAAGAAGGGGGTGTCAATGACGTGCGCCGCTTTGCCTATAGTACTGCCGTAGAAAGTACGGTATTCGCTGGCCACGCGATAGTCGATGGCATCGACGGCGAGGTCGGTATGCAGCTCACGCGGTTTGCCGTCCAGTCCGGGACGGTTGTAGTCGTAGATGCGGTAGGTGACGTCGCTGGACTGCTGCACCTCGGCCAAGAGTATTCCGCCGCAAATGGCGTGTACCCTGCCTGCCGGGATATAGAACACGTCGCCGGGATGCACCTCGTGCTTAGCGAGCACATCGCAGATAGTGCCGTCGGCAACGCGGCGACGGTATTCGTCCTTCGACACCTGTTGCTTGAAACCGGCATAGAGATAGGCTCCGGGTTGGGCGTCTATAATGTACCACATCTCCGTCTTGCCGAACTTGCCGTGACGCTCTGCGGCGAGGGCATCGTTGGGGTGCACCTGAATGCTGAGGTCGCCTTCGGTGTCGATGAACTTAACGAGCAAGGGCAACTTGCCGTTGTACTGTTTGCAGACTGCTTCGCCGAGCAGGGACGCACCGCCCTGCTCCACTACCGATATAAGGTCAAGTCCCTGCAAAGGACCGTTGGCCACGATGCAGGGACTGGACTCTACTGCCGAGACCTCCCAACTCTCGCCAATGGGTTCCGCCGTATGCTGCAATCTCTTGTAAGGCTGCAAGCGGTGACCACCCCAAACGACAGTGTGGAGATTCTCTTTAAAAAGGAATGGATACAATTCCATTAAACGTCAATTAGAGGTTCTTCTTAATAAGCTCTATCATGTCCTTGTACTCCTCGTCGGAGAGGTAAACCTCACCTGGGTTCATACGGAAGAGACCAGGGTAGTCAGGACCACCAACGTACTTTGGTGCGAGGTGGAAGTGGAGGTGAGAGAGCGTGTCGGAGAATGCACCGTAGTTGATTTTCTCAGGGTTGAACGCCTTCTGCATGGCGCGAGTAGCCTGTGCCACGTCAGCCATGAAGTCGTTGCGCTGCTGGTCGTTCAGCTCGTTGAGGTCGTTGACATGACCGTCGTAAGCCACGAGGCAACGGCCGTGGTAAGTCTGCTCCTTGAAGAGGAAAAGACGTGAAACACGAAGATGACAGATCTCTATCATCAGGTTGTGGAGGGTCTCATTGTTTGTGCAATAGAGACATTCTTTTGGATCGCTGTACATAATATTTTGATTTAGGAACAATTAATAACCCATCATACCTCATCCTTTATGAATTAGGAATTCAGCATTATGAATTATGAATTCTACGATAGTTTCTCGTACGCTGCCTTCATCTCCAGTAGCTGGTCTCGCAGGTCGGTAAGCTGCTCCAGCACCTTGGCACGTTTGTCCACACCGTCGCGGTTTGCACTGAGCAACTTGCGCGCAGCAGCTATCTTAAAACCACGCACCTTTACGAGGCTATGGATAAGTCGCACCTGTTCGATGTCCTTCTCTGCATACTGACGCACCTTGTTGCCCGTGGTATGCGGGCGAAGGAGAGGAAATTCCGTCTCCCAGTAGCGCAAGGTAGGTTCGGTGATGCCAAACATCTCCGCCACCTCCTTGATGCTGTAGTACGTCTTGAGTTCTTTGTTTGTATTCAGTGCCATAGTGCTTAGAGTTTATTTTTAATAAAGTCCGAATGCGCCGAGGAGCAGGATGAGCAGCAGGACAGGCGCAATGTAGCGCAGCATCACGATGTAGAGACGCTTACGACGGAACTTGTAGCCGTTGAGACGCATCTCGCCGATGAGCAGTCGTGGCTTGCATATCCAACCGACGAGGATACAGGTGGAGATGGCGCAAATTGGCATCAGGACATTGTTGGTGACGTAGTCAAAGATGTCGAGAATCTGGGCTGTAGCACCGTTTGGCAACGTGTATTCAAAGTAGAACACATTGTAGCCAAGGCAAACGATGATGGAGAAGATGAAACCCGTAGACGCCATGATGGCAACGGACTTCTTACGACTCCACTTCATCTTGTCAATACCGCTGACCGTTGTTGCTTCAAGGATGGACACGCAGCTGGTGGCAGCGGCGAAGAGCACCATGATAAAGAACAGCAGACCTACTATCTCGCCCATGAAACCAAGAGATGCAAACACCTTAGGCAGGGCGATGAACATCAGACCAGGACCGGCACTCATGCCTTCCGTACCTGAGAAGATGTAGACGGCGGGGATAATCATCAAACCGGCAAGAAGGGCGATGACGGTATCGAAAATCTCGATATTGTCCACAGCCTTACCGAGGTTCACGTCCTTACGCATGTATGAGCCGTAGGCCACCATGATACCCATGGCGATGGAGAGCGAATAGAAGAGCTGACCCATGGCATCGAGGGTAATCATGAGCAGACGCTTGAGGTCGAACGAGCCGTCTGCCGTAGTGACGGTGTTGAAGTCCGGTATCAGGTACTTGGCAGCACCTTCCATACCTGTACGCGTAACGCCAGAAGCATCGGTATGGCTCAACGTCAGACCGTAACCGCAGATGAATATTACGATAAGTACGAGTGCCGGCATGATGATGCGCGAATAGCGTTCAATACCCTTGTTGACACCGCAATATACGATGTAAGAGGACATGGCGGCGAATACGGTCATGTAGAACAGAGGTGACCACTGGGAGGTGATGAAACCCGTGAAGAACCCGTCCTGCGCCGCAAGGTCGCCTTGGAAGAAGAGGTAGGTGACGAGATATTTCAACACCCAACCTCCGATGACGCAGTAATACGGGTAGATGAAATAAGGTACGATGAACGCTATGACTCCGATGAAGCTCCATTTCTTGTTGAAATAGCCGTAAGCGGTGAGAGGTCCTTGGGCGGAACGACGACCGATGGCTATCTCGGTGATGAGCAGCGTAAAGCCGAAGGTGAGGGCGAGGATGACGTAGATGCAGACGAAGAGTCCGCCGCCGTCGCGCGCTGCCAGAAATGGGAATCGCCATATATTACCAAGGCCTACGGCACTGCCTGCTGCGGCAAGGACGAAGCCAAGTGATCCGCTGAAAGTACTTCTGTTGTTTCTGTGATGTGACATTATTGTATGTGTTGATTATTACATTATATTTTGTAGACGCTTTATGTCGTCTCTCTCTCCTACGACCCATAGGACATCGCCCTTCTGGAATTCGTAGTCGGGGGCGACAAAGGAGAGGTTTTCCTCGCCCTTCTCCATGCCCACGAGCATGCAGTTGTATTCGTTGCGCAGTCCGCTGGAGACGAGTGTCTTTCCAACGATGGCGCTGACTTGTTTGAGGACGAAGCGGTAAAGCTTCATGTCGTGCTTCTCGAAGTCCACTTGTTCGGCGTACACCTCTTCCTTGACAGCAGAGTTGAGCGCGGCAAACTGCGTGTCGTTGCCGATGACGTTGAGTTGGTCGCCGGGGAAGAGTACGTCAGTGCCGGAAGGGATATTGATGCGCTGGTGACCGCGTATGATACTGCTCACCTGTACGCCGAAGCGGTGGGCTAGGTTGAGGTCGCGCAGGGTCTTGCCAGCCCAAAGGGAGTCTTGCGGCACTTCCACGGAAGCGATATGTATGTCGCGGTCCAGCAGTTTGTCGGCGAAGAGCGGGCGGCGTTTGCCGGCAGCGCGCTCGGCGTAGTCCTTGGAGCGCAGGTTCTGGACGAAGCGGCGTTCGAGCATTATAGAGCTTGTCTTCAGTGCACGGGAGATTACCATAAGGTATAACAGCACCAGTGCGATAAGCATCATCACTGCGTCCGGCAGATTGATGACAACACGGAGTACGTAGCAGACCAGCATCATTGCAAGCACGGTACGTATGACGATAGTGAATATCAACGGACCGCGGTTGCGCGCATTGTTTGCCCATAGCTGGCGGAACTCCTGACTGCGGTTTTTCTTCATCACCATGGCACGCAGGAACGGTGAGACGAGCAGTATGGTTGCCACGCAATAGACGATGCCTGCCCAGAATACCGGCATGATGCCTGCGAGCATCGGGCGCACTATGGTGTTCATCACTGCCACTATGGCAATACTTACCGTGCCATAAATTAGCGTGTTCACCAGCATCTGAGTCAGCATAGGACGCCACAGGCTGTTGTTGCTCTCGTTGGGTGCCTGCGATTTGTCGGCTATCTTGTTCAGGTGGTGCAAGAGTTTGTCTGGAATGACGCGCTCCAGTGCCTGATAGGCCGGCACGGCACCTCGCATCATGTATGGAGTGAGGAACGTGGTAATGACTGACACCGCCACGACGACGGGATATATGAAGTCGCTTATCACGCCGAGACTCAGACCGAGCGAGGCGATGATGAAAGCGAACTCACCTATCTGCGCCATGGAGAAACCGCAGCGCATGGCATTCTTCAACGGTTGGCCTGCCAGCATGTAGCCGAACGTACCGAAGACGCTCTGGCCTATTATGATGGCGAGGGTGATGACAACAATCGGCAACCACTGTGCCGCAATGATATTGACATCCACAAGCATGCCCACGGAAACAAAGAAGATGGCTCCGAAGAGGTCTTTTACCGGTTTCACTACCTTCTCTATCTTGTGCGCCTCAACCGTCTCGGCAAGTATGCTGCCCATCACGAAAGCACCGAAGGCGGAGCTGAAACCTACCATTGTGGATATGACTGCCATCATGCAGCAGAGACCGAGGGAGACGATGAGGAGCACCTCCTCGTTCATCAGTTTGCGAACGGAGCGCAGCAGCGTAGGGATGAGGAACAGTCCGACGACGAACCAGAGCACTATGAAGAAGCCTATGGACAGTACTGAGCCGAGCATCTGTTCGCCGTCTGCCGAACCGCCCTTTGCTATGGCACCGAGGAGCACCATCATGACGATGGCGAGGATATCTTCCAGTATCAGCACGCTCATCACGAGGGAGGCAAACTGCTGTTGCTTGAAACCGAGGTCGTCGAACGCCTTATATATAATAGTAGTGGACGACATGGCGAGCATGCCGGCAAGGAACAGCCCGTTCATCTCGGACCAGCCGAACATGGACGCTACGGCATTGCCTGTCAGCATCATGCAGAACACTATGACAAGGGCCGCTATGATGGGGGCCATTCCCATCTTGAGTATCTTCTTGAAGGAGAAGTCCAGACCTAGAGTGAAGAGCAGGAACATCACACCGATGTTTGCCCACGTCTCGATGTTCTCGTGGTCTACGACGGACATTGTCAGTGGTAAGTTGGGCGACACGATGAAACCAGCCATGATGTATCCCAAGACGAGCGGCTGTTTCAGCTTCTTGAACAGAAGCGTCACGATGCCTGCCGTCACAAGTATCAAAGCCAAGTCTTTTACGAGAGAAGGGATTTCTGCCATAGGCGTCTACGTTTTGGGGTTAAGAGAATATGTGTTGTGTGTACATTATGGCTGGTACTTGGCGATATTCACTATAGTCTGCACCGCCTTCTCCATCACTTGTATGGAGACAAACTCATGCGGTCCGTGGAAGTTTACTGCACCCGTGAAGATGTTAGGACACGGCAGTCCTTGGAATGACAGTTGTGCACCGTCAGTACCTCCGCGTATGGGTTGCACCTTCGGTGTGACTCCTGCAGCAAGCATTGCAGACTTGGCACGCTCTATTATGTGGAAAACGGGCTGCACCTTTTCCAACATATTGTAATACTGGTCGGTGACGGCGACGGTACATACGCCTTCGCCGTACTTGGCGTTCAACTGATCTGCGAGTGACAGGATATAGCGTTTGCGATCTTCGAAACGTTCGCGGTCGTGGTCGCGTATAATGTATGATAGTTTGGCGTTCTCGCAGTCGCCCTGCATGGAGGTGAGATGATAGAAACCTTCATAGCCTTCCGTACGCTCTGGTATCTCGGCGGCAGGCATCATGGCAGCAAACTCGGCAGCCACACGTCCGGCATTTATCATCTTACCCTTGGCATAACCGGGGTGGACGCTGATACCAGTCACCACTACGCGGGCCACGGCAGCATTGAAGTTCTCGTACTCCAATTCACCAAGGTCACCGCCATCGATGGTGTAGGCCCAGTCGCATCCGAAGTGCTCAACGTCAAAATGGTGTGCTCCCATGCCTATCTCCTCGTCGGGATTGAAGGCGATGCGCACCTTGCCGTGGTACACCTCCTTATGGTCGCGCAACCAACATACGGCTGTCATTACCTCCGCTATGCCCGCCTTGTCGTCAGCACCGAGCAACGTCGTGCCGTCCGTAACGATGAGGTCTTCGCCTACGTGCTCTAACAGTTCGGGGAAGTACGACGTGCTGCTCACGATGCCCTCGGAGAGCGTGATGTCCTTGCCGTCATAGTTCTCTACAATGCGCGCCTTGATATCGGCTCCGGAGCAGTCGGGCGACGTGTCGTAATGGCTGATGAAGCCAATGACAGGACAATCGCTCTCTCTTGTTCCTTCAGGTAGATTTGCGGGCAACGTGGCATACAAGTAACCTTTCTCGTCCAACGTCACATCAGCAAGTCCCTCACGCTCCATCTCTCCCTTGAGATAGTGCGCAAGTTCCCACTGTTTCTGCGTGCTCGGCACGCTCGTCGACTCCTCTGCCGACTGCGTGTCAAAGCGTATATATTGTATGAATCTATCCTGTACCTTCATTAAGCTTTTCGCTTTAGACGTACCTCTTTTATTCGCCAAACTCTATCGTCTCTTCAGCGGCTGGAGCAGTAGCGTCGGCAGGCTTAGCGGCGTTCTTGCCATGCTCCTTGTCGATAGCTTCGCGTACCTTTGTCTCTATCTCTGCACACAGCTCCTCGTTGTCCTTCAGGATAGGCAGAACCTTCTCACGACCCTGACCAAGTTTGGAGTCTTCGTAAGAGAACCAAGAGCCGGACTTCTTCACGATGCCCTTCTCTACGGCAAGGTCAAGAATCTCACCGACTTTGGAGATACCCTCACCGAACATAATGCTGAACTCACACTTACGGAACGGAGGTGCCACCTTGTTCTTGACAACCTTCACCTTAGTGAGGTTTCCGATAACCTCGTCGCCATCCTTAATTGCTGTGCTCTTGCGCACATCGATACGTACGGAAGCATAGAACTTCAGCGCGTTACCGCCAGTCGTGGTCTCGGGATTGCCGAACATGACGCCAATCTTCTCGCGCAACTGGTTGATGAAGATACACGTCGTGTTGGTCTTCGATATGGTGGAGGTCATCTTACGCAGTGCCTGCGACATGAGGCGTGCCTGCAGACCAACCTTATTGTCACCCATATCACCTTCAATCTCCGCCTTTGGAGTGAGAGCTGCTACGGAGTCGATTACTATGATATCTACTGCTGCACTGGAGATGAGCTGGTCGGCAATCTGCAGTGCCTGCTCGCCGTTGTCAGGCTGCGAGATGAAGAGGTTGTCAACGTCTACACCGAGGTTGGCGGCATAGAAACGGTCGAAGGCGTGCTCTGCATCAATGAATGCCGCAATGCCGCCTTTCTTCTGCGCCTCTGCGATGGCATGTATGGCAAGAGTCGTCTTACCGGAAGACTCAGGACCATATATCTCAATGATTCTGCCGCGTGGATAACCGCCCACGCCGAGAGCAACGTCGAGACCCAGCGAACCGGTCGGGATTACGTCCACATTCTCTACCTTCTCGTCGCCAAGCTTCATGATGGAGCCCTTGCCGAAGTCCTTTTCGATCTTTGCCATAGCGGCCGCGAGGGCCCTCTTCTTTGCTTCAAGTGTGCTGTCTGCCATATTTTTGTATTACTTTATCATTGTTATTATGTTTTACCTTTTGTCTTCTACCGGCCCCAGTCTTCTTTAATCAGCAGTTCTATTGTTGTTTTGTCGTATCAGCTGATGATGTTGTCGTCCGTTCCGTCTCCCCTTTTTTCTTGTCCTGCTTGTTTGCCGCAGCCTGAGCGGCGGCATTAGCGGCAGCGGCACTCTCCTGACGATGGAAGTGGTATTTTATGCCGTTTTGACTCAGTACCAACGAGTCGCCCTGCAGCTTCTCAAAAGTCAGAGTGTCCACAACATCAGGTCTGCGCTTTGTCTTCGCGTCTCCAGGCATACCAAAATCGCCGGACACCAGCAATAGCTTTCCATTGGCAACATACCAACGTTTGTAGTTCTTCACCTCCGGGTAAGAGACTGGCGAATCGTCCTCCAGCGTATTGTTTCGCATGATGCGTCCGACAGCCATTGCCTGACGGCTACGTTTCAGGACGAAGCCGTACTGTCGCGGTATCATAAAACTCTGCTTGATAGAGTCGTCCATCTGCGCCATGAAACGGCGCTGCATACGCTTGCTCATATGTTGCAAATCCTTGAACACCGGCATGACGGGATAAGTCCAGGTACCTTTCAACTCGTCAAGGTTAACAACGAGCGTTGCCTCCGTGGAGTCAGACGGATCCACCATCACGCCTACCCAGTCACCTATCTCGGGTCTGCCCATCACCTTGCCGGAATGTTTGGCATCAATACAACTGAATGTGACGGGGTCGCCCTTGAACGGCCACAACACGACGGCAGAGTCAGAAGATCCGTCGCATGCCAATCCGTATATCATGGAGTCGTTCTTGATGACCAACTCGTCCTCGACAGTATCCTCCATGCCCTCTTCCGGCCTATTGCCGCTACATCCATTGAAGACTATTGCGGCAACGAAGAGTGACAATGCCGCATAAAATATTTTTCGCATTTTGTCCTTTTCTGTTATTTTCTGAGGACAAAGTTACGTATTTTTCTGCAAAAAGCAAAACAAATTGTCAGCTTAGTGCTTTTTTCTTGCTTTAATACAATTTTATGAGTAATTTTGCGCCCGTAATTTTACTTTAGGCTCATTGTAGGGTCTAACCAGCTGAATAAGTATAAACCATGCACAAAAATTCTCAATGATGAAAAAGCTATTCCTTGTCACCATGCTTATGCTTATAACCTTTGTAAGCACATGGGCACAAGGCGAACCCTCACAGAAACGAAGCGTCTCTGCATCACTTTTCGACAAGAAAGACGACTCACCCATCATTCAAGCCACCGTACAACTGCTGCACGCCAAAGACTCCTCATACGTTGCCGGCACAGTAAGCAACATGGACGGCGACTTTACCCTTAACGTTCCCGAGAAAGGCAAGTACATCATAAAGGTCACCAACATCGGCTACAAGCAACTTACCCACAACGTCTCCGTTGCCGACGGGGACAGTCTGGTTCTTGGCGAACTGAAGATGGAGCCTGACGCCTACCTCCTAAAGGAAGTGGTGGCAAAGGGCGTGGCAGCAAAAGTTGTGGTTAAGGAAGACACTTTCATCTACAATGCCGCAGCATACCGTACGCCGGAAGGTTCTGTCATCGAAGAACTTGTAAAGCGACTGCCTGGCGCACAGATTGACGACGACGGAAAGATCACCATCAACGGCAAAGAGGTAAAGAAGGTGAAGGTGGACGGCAAGGAGTTCATGACGGGCGACACGAAGACGGCGCTCAAGAACCTGCCTACCTCCATAATCGATAAGATAAAGGCGTACGACGAAAAGAGCGACTTGGCAAAGATGACTGGCGTTGACGATGGCGAAGAAGAGACTGTGCTCGACTTCGGGGTCAAGAAAGGCATGAACAAGGGTTACCTCGGAAACATCGACCTCGCCGCCGGCACACAGTCGCGCTATGCCGGCAGAGCGATGGGCGGATATATGAAAGACAATACCCGCCTGATGCTGTTCGGCAACATGAACAACACCAACGACCGGGGCTTCGGACGCGGTGGCGGCGGCAGAGGATCGCTCGGACTGCAAACCAGCAAGAACGTTGCCATGAACTACAACTACGAGAAGAAGGACAAATTCACATTGGACCTCTTCGGACGCTGGGACCACAGGAACTCCGACTCGCAACAGCAGTCTTCAACAGAGAACTTCGTCAGCACCGTCGGTTCGTTCACCAACAGTAAGTCCAGCACTTTCTCGCGCTCAAACACATGGTTCTTCGGCGGACGCATCGAATGGAAGCCGGACACCATGACCACGATTCTCATACGTCCTTCCTTCAACAACTCAAGCAGCGACAACTCGTCCGAGAGTACCAGCATGGCATACAACAGGAATCCTACCACCGTGCTCAACCCGGCCACAGGCAGTTACGTCACCGACGCACTGGACGCAGCATCCATGTCTGCCCTCAACAAGGCGCTGTACGAGGTATCGAAAAATGCACAGATAGAGAACCCCACAGCGGCACTTGACTCCATCCTTGTCAACCGCCGCTACAACCGTTCACTCTCCTACTCCACCAACACCAACTTCAGCATAAACGCTACGGTGTCAAGAAAGCTTTCCAGCAAAGGACGCAACATAACACTGCAAGGACGATACAACACGTCAACGAGCGAATCGGAGTCCATCTCAGCACAGGAGGTGACACTGTACCGCCCATCAACGGAAGACAGCATCTCGCACACTAACAGGTATAACGTCACACCTACAAAAAACAAGACTTACCAACTCTCGTTCACATACAGCGAACCTATCGCGCGTGCCACTTTCCTGCAACTGCGTTATATGTTCCGACACAACAATAGCACAAGCGATAGAAATACGTACAACTTTAACGACGCAACGGGATTTGGCGAAGGTCTGCCGCTCGACTACCGTTCCTTCGATGCTTTTCTAAATCCATACGTGACAGGAACGAACCCCCTCAGTTGTTATCGGGACACAGCCCAGAGCCGGTTCTCCGAATACGACAACAACGTGCACGAGATAGAGCTGTCGCTGAAACGTACTACCAACAAGTACAACCTCAACGTCGGTGTAATGCTGCAGCCGCAGAACTCAAAACTGTCATACAGGTATCTTGAACTGGACACTATAACAAAGCGTTCCGTAACAAACTTCACCCCGACACTGCGCTTCCGCTACCGCTTCAACAAACAGAAAAGCCTGCGCGTTGACTACCGCGGCACCACAGCGCAACCCTCGATGACAGACCTCCTGCCTATCACCGACAACACTGACGTTCTGAACATCACTAAGGGTAACCCGGGACTGAAGCCATCGTTCACCAACAATTTCCGTCTGCAATACAACAACTTCGTGCAGCGACGCTTCCAAAGCATCATGGCGTTTGTCAATTTCAGCAACACCCGTAACAGTGTTTCAAACATGGTACGCTATGATGCAACAACAGGCGGACGCACCACCCAGCCGATGAACATCAACGGCAACTGGAACATCAACAGTTCGCTGATGTATAATACTGCTTTGGACACCGTTGGTCTCTGGAACATTTCAACATACACCAGTTTCAACTTCAACAACCGCGCCAGCTACGTAAACCTCGACAAGAGCGAGGAGGCCTCCAAGAACTATGTACGCACCACGGGTCTGGGAGAACGACTGGGACTAAGCTACCGCAACTCCTGGCTGGAAGTGGAGCTGAACGGTCAGGTGACATACTCCATTTCACGCAACAAGCTACAGCCCACGAGCGACCTCGACACCTGGGAGTACAACTATGGTACTGACATAACACTAAGTGCACCATGGGGCATGAGTTTCTCCACCAGCGGTCACATGACATCACGCCGTGGCTACAGCGAATCGTCAATGAATACGGACGAGTTCATCTGGAACGCGCAGATATCACAGGGGTTCCTCAAGGGCAAACCGCTCACGGTGATGCTGCAGTGGTACGACATCCTCAACCAGAAGAGCAGCTTCACACGTACCATCTCTGCCACGCAGATATCGGACACATGGTACAACGCCATCAACAGCTACGGCATGATACATGTCGTGTACCGCTTCAACGCCTTTGGAGGCAAGGAAGCACGACGCGGAAGACCAGGAGAAGGTGGTCCTGACGGAGAACGGCGCGGCAAACGCGGTGACCGCGGAGGATTCGGCGGCCCCGGCGGCCCTGGCGGCGGTGGACGTGGAGGATTCGGCGGCGGTCCTCGCTTCTAACGGCAATTAATGTCCTCCCAAAAAGAATAGACTTATACGTCGTACTAAGAAGAGACTTATACGTTACAAAAAAAACTCCTGCAAACTTAATGTAGTTTGCAGGAGTTTTCAGTTTATTGTGTGGAATGGAAATTAGCTTAGATCTGTGCGAAAGCCTGGTCGAGGTCGGCGATGATGTCGTCGATGTGCTCTACACCGATAGAGAGGCGCACGGTAGACGGAGTGATGTGCTGCTGCTCCAGTTCCTCTGGGGTCATCTGAGAGTGAGTGGTGGTGTAAGGGTGGATGACGAGTGACTTCACGTCGGCTACGTTTGCGAGGAGAGAGAAAATCTTCAGTGCATCGATAAACTTCCATGCTTCCTTCTCGCCGCCTTTTATCTCGAAGGTGAAGATCGAACCGCCGCCGTTGGGGAAGTACTTCTGATAGAGGGCGTGGTCTGGATGAGAAGGCAGAGACGGATGGTTGACCTTGGCTACCTTTGGATTGTTGGCGAGATACTCAACGACCTTCAGCGCGTTCTGCACGTGACGCTCTATGCGGAGTGGCAGAGTCTCTGTACCCTGCAGGAGGAACCATGCGTTCATCGGAGAGATAGTAGCGCCAGTGTCGCGGAGGATGACGGCACGGATACGTGTAACGAATGCTGCAGGACCAGCTACGTCAGCGAATACTGCACCGTGGTATGACGGGTCTGGCTTTGCGATGGTTGGGTACTTGTCGGCGTTGGCCTTCCAGTCGAACTTGCCGCCGTCTACGATGACGCCGCCGAGTGATGTTCCGTGACCGCCTACGAACTTTGTAGCAGAAAGAACCACGATGTCTGCTCCGTGCTCCAGAGGACGGATGAGGATTGGGGCGAAGGTGTTGTCGACGATGAAGACGATATTGTGACGGTGTGCCACCTCAGCTACTGCCTCAAGGTTGGTAACGTCAGAGTTAGGGTTACCGAATGTCTCGGCGTACACTACCTTTGTGTTAGGCTGGATGGCCTTCTCGAGAGCCTCGAGGTCATTGACGTTGACGATGGTGTTGGTGATGCCCTGTGTAGAGAGAGTGTGTGTGATGAGGTTGAAGCTACCGCCGTACATGTTGTCGGCTGCTACGATGTGGTCGCCTGACTGAAGGACGTTCTGCAGGGCGTATGTAACGGCTGCTGCGCCGCTGGCTACTGCAAGACCTGCCACGCCGCCCTCGATGGCTGCGATGCGGTCTTCGAAGACACCCTGTGTAGAGTTGGTCAGACGACCGTAGATGTTGCCTGCGTCACGGAGGCCGAAACGGTCAGCGGCGTGCTGGGAGTTGTGGAAAACGTATGAAGTAGTCTGATAGATAGGCACTGCGCGTGAGTCGGTTACTGGGTCGGCCTGCTCCTGGCCTACGTGGAGTGCGAGTGTCTCAATGTGTAGTTTCTGGTTGCTCATAGTTTATTCCTTTCTTTTTGTTTGATTAGTTATTCCTTTTGATTTCTGAGTGCAAAGTTACTGCAAAAAAACAAAACAGCAAATAACCAATGTTAGTGATATGCCGACGAAAGTTGGTGATACGCTTGTCTAATAGCTTGTTTTTTAGTAACTTTGTACCACAAAACCAATAAAGACAAAAAGTTTATGGCAAAGAAAAAACATAAAGCTACTCCCATAGGCGTACTTTTCGCACTGATTATCATGTGCGGTGCATGGGTTACAGGCAACGGCTACGTAGAGACAGCCAACAAGCCGGCGAAGGTAACTGCCACGAAGACAAGCAGCACGGCAGCAACAGTGGACAAGTTGTGTGAAGTCACGGTGCCGAGCGCTATGGAGAAGTCAGGGATACGTCTGCAGCGCACGGGTTACACCTTATTATATAATAAGGAGTGGCGTCTGCCCGTGTGGGTAGGTTGGCATCTGACAAAGGCGCACACCAACGGCAGCTACGGGCGCAGTGGAATAAAATTTGCGGAAGACGAGGACGTACCTGCGCCACGCGCCACCAATGCAGACTACGTGAACAGCGGCTACGACCGCGGACATATCTGCCCTTCGGGCGACAACAAATGGAGCGAGAAGGCGCAGCTCGAGTCGTTTCTGTACACCAACTGCTGTCCGCAGTTGCACAACCTAAACGCCGGCGACTGGCGCGAGTTGGAAGAGAAATGCCGAAAATGGGCGCAGGAGTACGGCGATATATACATAGTAGCAGGACCGCTGTTGTTTAACAAGCAGCACCGCAGAATAGGCAAGAACAAGGTAGTAGTGCCCGAAGCCTTCTTCAAGGTGGTGCTCTGCATGAAAGGCACACCAAAGGCGATAGGCTTCATCTACCGTAACGAGACAACGGACAAGAAGATGTCTGCATACGTACACAGTGTCGACGAGGTAGAGCGCATCACGGGATACGACTTCTTCGCCGCCCTGCCGGACGGCATAGAGAAAAAGGTGGAAAAGACTGCCGATTTGAACCAGTGGTAGACATTTACCCGGCAAAGACTATGCATGGGCAGCAAAAAGAAAGTTAAAAGGCGGACGCACCGTGCGGTAATCAGGAAATAATTATTACCTTTGCATTAGCATTAATTCGAGATTCGCACAAAGCGACTTACACAGTAAAAAACGTAACAACAAGAATGAAAAAGACTTTACAGTGTCTTCTCCTTGCTATAATGGCAGTAATGGTGTTTGACTCATGCAGCAGCACAACAACTTACGCAGAGCAGCGCGAAACGGAGTTGGAGGCGATAAGCAATTACATCACCAAGAACAACATCCAGGTAATCTCCGAGACTGATTTCTACGCTCAGGACTCTACGACTGACGTATCCAAAAATCAGTACGTGCTCCTCAGTAAGTCGGGCATTTATATGCAGATAGTGAATAAGGGTAGCGGCAACAAACTGAAATCCGGCGAAGCGGCAGACGTATTGTGCCGTTATACGGAGTATAACATCAATGGAGACTCCATCTCGTCTAGAAATAATGTTTCAGGAATTACTCCTGACAAGATGAACGTTGTCAACAACAGCGGTACCTTCGTCGCGAATTTTGAATACAGCTGGCTAAATGACCAATACAATCTCAACTATTCAGTGCCAAGCGGATGGCTCGTACCACTCAGATTTGTAAACTTGGGACGTATAGAGTCCGAAACGGACAAATACGCTGAGGTCAACATCATCGTGCCACATGATCAAGGTCACTATCGTGCAACTCAAGATGTGATTGCGTACGCATACCACCTTACATACGAGAGGGGAAGATAACGTCCTCTCTCTTTTTTATACATAACCTAAAAACCTTCAACAATGTCGTTAATCAAATCAATCTCAGGAATCAGAGGAACCATCGGGGGACCAACGGGAGACACCCTCAACCCACTCGACATAGTAAAATTTACATCGGCATATGCCACCTTCATACGTAAGTCTACCCCCAATGGAAGTGGACGTATCGTTGTGGGACGCGACGCACGCATTTCCGGCGAGATGGTGAAAAACGTCGTTTGCGGCACACTCATCGGCATGGGCTACGACGTGGTGAACATCGGATTGGCCTCAACTCCTACTACGGAGCTGGCTGTGACAATGGCAGGTGCTGACGGCGGCATCATAATAACCGCCTCGCACAACCCGCGCCATTGGAACGCCCTGAAGCTGCTCAACAACAAGGGAGAGTTCCTGACAGCCGCCGACGGTGCAGAAGTGCTCGCACTCGCAGAGGCTGAGGCTTTCGAATATGCCGACGTAGACCACCTGGGCAAGTACACGGAAGAGAGCTTCGACGAACGACACATACAGTCCGTCCTCGACTTGAAACTCGTCAACGTGGACGCCATCAAGAAGGCCGGCTTCAACGTTGTGGTAGACTCCATCAACAGCGTAGGCGGAATAATCCTGCCACCACTGCTCGACAGACTTGGCGTAAAGTACACCTTCCTCAACGGGGAGGCTAACGGCGACTTCGCCCACAACCCAGAACCACTGGAGAAGAACCTCTCCGGTATCATGGATGCGCTGAAGAAGGGTGGCTATGACCTCGGCATCGTGGTAGACCCAGACGTTGACCGACTCGCCTTCATCTGCGAAGACGGCACAATGTACGGCGAGGAATACACCCTGGTCAGTGTAGCCGACTATATCCTTGACAATACGGAGGGTGCATGCAATACGGTAAGCAACCTGAGCAGCACCCGTGCCCTGCGTGATGTCACCGAGGCACATGGCGGCAAATACACGGCAGCTGCCGTTGGCGAGGTCAACGTGACGACAAAGATGAAGGAAGTCGGCGCCGTCATAGGCGGCGAAGGCAACGGAGGAGTCATCTACCCTGAGAGCCACTATGGCAGAGATGCCCTCGTAGGCATTGCACTCTTCCTCTCACTACTGGCAAAGAAGGGCTGTAAAGTCAGCGAACTGCGCAAGACGTATCCCGAGTACTTCATTGCGAAGAACCGCATAGACCTGACACCCGAAACTGACGTTGACGCCGTGCTGGCAAAGGTGAAGGCCATGTACGAGTCGCAGCCGGACGCTACGGTAAACGACATCGACGGCGTGAAGATAGACTTCCCCGACAAATGGGTGCATCTGCGCAAGTCCAACACCGAGCCTATCATCCGTGTGTACAGTGAAGCACACTCCATGGAAGAGGCAGACGAAATAGGCAAGAAGATAATGCAGGTAGTCTACGACTGCCAGGGATAACATACAATAAAAAAGCAAACAGGGCTCGCCACGGTATTTTTCGTGACGAGCCCTGTTTGACATAGGAATATATGAGAGATTATGGATGTGAGAATTATATGAGTTGTAGATTCATCTTGTGTTGCTTTGCAAGCTTCCGCATATTTATTAGTGCATATCGCATGCGCCCCAGGCTGGTGTTGATGCTGACACCTGTCATTTCTGCTATTTCCTTAAAAGAGTAGTTCTGGTAGTAGCGCATGATGACTACATCCTGCTGAGGCTTTGGCAGAAATGAGATAAGACACTTTACGTCCTGAAGAGTCTGCATGTTTGTCATGACATCTTCCTTACACGTCTCATGATGCAGGTTGTCGCTTGTCTGTATGATATCCAAATCATCCTTGGAATCAACTATAGAACGTGTCTTGCAGCGGCGATACCAGTCCATGATGACATTGTGCGCAATGCGTATCAGCCATGCGTTTAGTTTTCCGCTTGGCGAATACTGCCTGGTCTGTAGTTTTGTGATAGCTTTCAGATACGTCTCTTGAAAGATGTCGTTCGCATATTCTTCGTTGCGGACGATAAACATTATATAGGAGAAAATTCCTGTCTGCGTTCGTGCCAATAAAATGTCGAACGCCTTATCATTGCCATTAACGTATTCTACGGCCAACTCTTCGTCGGTCATAAGAGATAACTTCTTCATAGAATCAACTGAAATTAAGTTTTAGAAGTAAATATTCTCTATAGGCAATAATATTGGATTTTATACGTTGCTGTTACAATTGCAAAGGTAGCAAAACATTTTTATATGTGCAAATTATTGTAAAGAAAATACAAAGAAAAATACCCAAACGCCTACCACTGCTATTGCTATGACAGGCGTTTGGGTATTTTTTCTATAAAGATGTCAACTTTTTATTTCAATGCTTCGACATCACGCTTTACGTTTGCTCTGATCTTGCTAAGATAGGCCTTCATGCCGTCAGCATCCTTATTGTCTATGATGGCGAGCAGGTCCTTCAGCTCGGCGCGAATCTGGTCTACCTGGTCGTGGGTGTAGGGGTTGAAGAGAATCTCCTGAAGCAGGTAGTCGTCTTCGTTAAGTACGCCCTTAGCAATGCGCAGATGACGCTTGAACGTGGTGCCCGGTGCATCCTGGTGCTTCATTACGGCAGAGAATACGAACGTGGAGACGAACGGGATGGAGAGCGAGTAAGCCACAGTCTTGTCGTGCTCGTCGAAGGTGTATTCGTAGATGTTCAGCCCCAGTTTGCTGTAGAGGTCCTTGAAGAAACACTGCCCCATGCAGTCGCCCTCGGTGATGATGATGGCGTTCTCCTCGGAGAGTTGGTTGAGATTGGCAAAGGTAGGACCGAACATGGGGTGGGTGCTGACGAAGCTATGACCGCACTTGTCGTAGTAGTCCTTCAGTCCTGTCTTCACGGAGGCGATATCACTAAGTATGCAGTCGTCCGGCAGGAAGGGCAGCACCTCGTCGAATGCCGGTATTGTGTACTTGACCGTAGCAGCATTGATGACAAGTTGCGGTGCGAAGTCGCGTATCTCCTCAGGGGTGGTGAAGCGCTGGCAGTTGTAGGTGAAGCGCATGCGCTTCGGGTCTTTCTCGTAAACGCCTACTTCGTGGTCGAAGCTGAGCAGGTCGATGAAGAATGACCCCATCTTACCTGCGCCAAGAATAAGTATTCTCATCGTGGGTTTACTTGTTTACGATTTCCAACTGCTGACGTACGGACTCTTCGTGGATGAGTTCGAACATCTTCTTTACGAAGTCTTCGCCCAGACCAGTGAGGGCGCCCTGTGCACCGCGCTTATTGAGGATTTCGTTGTAGCGTCCGGTCTGCAGTACGGTAACACCATGCTCCTTCTTGTACTGACCAATCTCGCGGCAGACGCGCATGCGCTTTGCGAGGAGGTCGGTGAGGTCGTTGTCGAGCGTGTCAATCTGCTGGCGCAGTGCCTTGATGTCCTCTGTGGTGAAGGTCTTGTCGCGTGCCACGAGGAGGGAGAGGATGTAGTCGCAAACCTCAGGCGTAATCTGCTGCTTTGCGTCGCTCCATGCCTTGTCCGGGTCGCAGTGGCTCTCAATCATAAGGCCATCAAAACCGAGGTCGAGTGCCTGCTGAGAGAGAGGTGCGATGAGTTCGCGGCGACCACCCATATGTGAAGGGTCACAGCAGATAGGCAGCTCGGGGATACGGCGGCGCAGCTCGATAGGAATCTGCCACATAGGCAGGTTGCGGTACATCGACTTGTCGAACGAGGAGAAGCCGCGGTGTATGGCACCGAGTTTCTTCACGCCGGCCTGATTGAGGCGCTGCAGGGCACCAATCCAGAGTTCGAGGTCAGGGTTTACAGGGTTCTTCACGAGAACGGGGATTTCAAGCCCCTGCATAGAGTCAGCAAGCTGCTGCATGGCGAATGGGTTGGCTGAGGTACGCGCTCCTATCCAGAGGATGTCCACGCCGTACTTCATGGCAAGCTCTACGTGTTCCGGTGTAGCCACCTCAGTGCCTACGAGCATGCCTGTTTCGTCCTTTACCTCCTTCATCCACTTCAGAGCAGGTTCGCCGTGACCTTCGAAGCCGCCCGGCTTGGTGCGCGGCTTCCATACACCGGCACGGAACATGTGGCATCCCTTGCCTGCAAGGTCTTTTGCGGTTGTCATTACTTGCTCTTCAGTCTCAGCCGAGCATGGTCCGGCGATGACGAATGGGCGTTTGTTGTTGTCGCTTGGAAGATTGAGTGGTTGAAGTTCGAGTTCCATTGTATTATGCGTTGTTATATTTAGAATCAGAAATTATGAATTATGAATTCTGCATTGTGCGTATTCTGTTGAGTGCCTCCTGCATCTTCTCGTCTTTTGCGCAGAGGGAGATGCGGATATAGCGTTCTCCGTTAGAGCCGAAGATGAATCCTGGAGTGATAAAGACGCGCGCTTCGTGCAGCACTTTTTCGGTTAGCTCCTCGCAGGTGGTGTATTTCTCTGGTATGCGTCCCCAGAGGAACATGCCCACAGACGATTTGTCGTACGTGCAACCGAGAACGTCCATTATCTCCTCTGCAATGACGCGGCGGCGTTTGTAGTTGTCGTAGTTGTATTCTTTGTGCCAAGCATCGTCGTTGTGGTATGCTTCGGCAGCAGCGAGCTGTATGCCTCGGAACGTGCCAGAGTCGATGTTTGACTTTATCTTCAGTATCCACGAGATGAACTCTGCGTTCGTGGCTACCATGCCAACGCGCCAGCCTGGCATGTTGTGGCTCTTCGACATGGAGTTGAACTCTATACAGCAGTCCTTCGCACCGGGTATCTGAAGGAGTGACTGCGGATTGTCGTTGAGGATAAACGAGTAGGGGTTGTCGTTGACCACCACGATGTTGTGGTCCTGTGCAAACTTAACCAGTCGTTCGTACGTGGCGCGGCGTGCATTGCCGCCGGTAGGCATGTTGGGATAGTTGGTCCACATCAGTTTCACACGAGAAAGGTCCATCTTCTCGAGAGCATCGAAGTCCGGTTGCCATCCGTCGTTCTCGCAGAGGTCGTAGTTGACAATCTTCTGTCCGAGAATTTTTGAGAGCGAAGTGTACGTTGGGTATCCCGGGTTTGGCACGAGCACCTCATCACCTGGGTTACAGAAGGCCAGCGTGACGTGCAAAATCGCCTCCTTTGATCCAATCATGGGCTGGATTTCAGTCTTCGGGTCAAGGTCCACGTTATACCAACGCTTGTAGAAGTATGCCATGGCTTGGCGCAGTTCCGGTGTGCCTACAGTGGGCTGGTATCCGTGTGCGTTAGGGTCGTACGCCACTTTGCAGAGCTTTTCTATTGTCTTCTCTGACGGTGGCATGTCCGGTGAACCGATGGCAAGACTGATAATGTCAAGACCTTGTGCGTTGAGAGCTGCAACCTCCTTGAGTTTGCGGCTGAAGTAGTATTCCTGTACCGTAGCGAGACGGTCGGCTGGTTTGATATTCATGGGTATAGTGGTATTCCCAAAGGGACAATTATGAATTATGCATTATGAATTATTTTGCTGCTGTGTATTCGCCGAGAATAATGAGGTCCTTGGTCAGCGGCGTTATGGCATCGATGCTCTGTCGGTATCGTGTGATATCGTCATAGGCGACATCTACGTAGAAGAGGTACTCCCATTCTCTGCCTATGATGGGCAGGGACTGTATCTTCGTTAAGTTAATCTTGTAGAAGGAAAGGATAGACAGTACCTGCGACAACGACCCCTCTTCGTGTGGCAGTGAGAATACGATGCTCGACTTGTCTGCACTGCTGATGGAGCGCAGGAAGTCCGCCTTACGCGGGTCTGACATGACGAGGAAGCGTGTGAAGTTGTGCGGATTGTCCTCTATATGGTTCTCCAGCACTTCTAGACCGTAAAGCGCGGCTGCGTCTGCGTGACAAATGGCGGCAACGCCCTTGAGTCCCTTTTCGGCTATATCCTTTGCAGAACCAGCGGTATCCTCGTCCTCCACCATCTTGAGGTTAGGATGTTTTGCCAAGTATTTGTTGCACTGTGCGAGGGCTACTGGATGTGAGTGCACCTCGGTGAGGTCTTCCAGTTTCTGTCCTGGCAGGCAGCAGATGCAGTGGCTGATGTGAGTCTTGTGCTCACCGACTACGGCCATGTGCGATTCGCGGAGCAGTTCATAGTTATGAAGCAGAGAGCCGGCGATGGTGTTTTCTATCGCCATGATACCGATGACGGTAGGGTCGGCCTTCATGTTCGCAAACACATCCTCGAATGTTGAGCAACAGATGATTTGTAGTTGTTCTCCCTCGAAGTAACGATGTGCAGTGATGTCATGGAAACTTCCCACCTCACCTTGTATTGCTATTCTTTTCATAATTTGTTGTGTGGTTATACTTTTGTTGTCCTTAAACTGAAAATGTCCCGTATAGTAGGTACTATGCGGGACATTGCAATTTATTGTAGTTTAATTTGCTTTTCTTGTCTTAAGTTGAACTTTACACGCAACTTCCCGCTTCACAGTGCTCTGCAAAGTAAAAGAAATAGAAGTATGTAGCGTAAGACTTTTTCATTTCGGGTGCAAAGTTATACATTTAGTTCGTAACGACCAAATCTTTCAACCACTTTTTTAGACAGAATGTTAAATTTGGACACCATTATGTTCTTTATCCCCCAAAAAGCGATAATAAACTTGTACATATTCTATATTATATATAACTTTGCACTCGTAATGCAATATGCTATCATAGCAGCTGGCGAAGGTTCCAGATTAAAATCTGAGGGAATTGAAAGCCCGAAACCTTTAGTGCAGGTCGGTGGAGAGAGGCTCATCGACCGTCTTCTGCGCGTCTTTATGCAGAACGGAGCTACGGACATCGTAGTAATCTGCAACGGGCAAATGACCGACGTGGCAGAACATCTGAACGTGCTGCAGCGAGAAGGGATGAACGGCGCACCGTTGCCCCTGCGCTACGTCGTAAAGGATACACCGTCGTCGATGCACTCGTTCTATGAATTGAGCAGGGCATTACTGGCGAATGGTTCTGAAAGACAGGACGCTGACGGGAGGTTTATCCTCACCACTGTCGACACGATATTCGACGAGCACGCCTTTGCCGCCTACGTCAAGGCATTTGAGGCGAGCGATGCCGACGGTGTCATGGCGGTGACAGACTACATCGAAGACGAGAAGCCTTTGTACGTGCAGACTGATGCCGAGGACAACATAAAGGCTTTTCTTGACAAACAGGATACGGAATGCCCGTACAGGTATATATCGGCAGGCATCTATGGACTGCGCACCAATGCGGTACATGTACTAGAAAAGTGCATGGCAGAAGGCAGAAGCCGCATGCGCAACTTCCAGCGTGCCCTTCTCGAAGAGGGGCTTGGGCTGAAGGCATATCCACTTGGGATGGTCTTCGACATAGACCATGCCAGCGATGTGGCACGGGCCAATGAGGTGTTGGCACGCAAACAGACGGGAGCAAGACTGGAAGTGGTTGGGATTTACCGGCGCAGACAGTTTTCGCCAAATAAAGTGGATGCCGACCGCAAAATCATGGACGCTGTACTGGCAAAACTTGATTGTCCGCATATCGTCTTGACAGAAGAAGACATCGAGGAGCACGGTTTGCCGAATGCTACCATGTACGTGTCAATGGCAAGAGGTGAGGCGGTTCTCAACATGCTGACGGAAAGGGGCGCAGCGGTATTGAACAGTGTAGACGGTATAAAAAAATGTAACGCGCGCACGTGGCAGGACGAAGAACCCGTTGCCGGATTTCCCAAATGGGTAAAGCGTTCCGACGGTTGTGCCCAGACCGTTGCTGATGTAACACTGTGTGCCACAGAAGAGGACTATAAGAAGCTGACGACGGAGTATCGCCTGCGCAATATTCCGTGGGTGGAGCAACAGCACTACGACGGAGACCTCGTGAAGTTCTATGCCGTCGCCGACACGGACTTCTTCCATTGGTCATATCCTGCGGAGACGGGACAGACGAAGTTTGGACTTGAGTCTACCAATCTGCAAGTGCACAACTTCCCTTTTGACGTGGAGGTATTAAAGGACAGTGCTTCCGACGTGGCAAAGCGCATCGGCGTAACGGTGTATGGCGGAGACGCCATAGTGCTGAGCGATGGGACGATAAGGCTAATAGACTTCAACGACTGGCCTTCATTCGCTCCGTGTAGAGAAGATGCGGCAACAGCCATTGCCGCTGTATGTAACAAAAAACTGAAAGAGACAAATTGAGTATAAAAGAATTTAGACAACTGCTGCAGAGCACGTACAAGTCACGCGATACGGAGGAGAACATCGACATCTACTTCACGCGGCCCATCGGCATGGTCATTACGCTAGTCTGCAAACGTCTGGGCATACATCCCAATGCCGTGACGATATTCTCGTTCTTCCTCGGCATAGCTGCAGGTTGGATGTTCTACCACACGGACCTTGTGCATAACATCTACGGCGTCCTGCTGCTGATGGCGGCAAACTTCTGCGACTCTGCCGACGGTCAGTTGGCACGCATGACAGGCAAGAAGACGCTGACAGGACGTATGCTCGACGGATTCGCTTCCGACGTGTGGTTCTTTAGTGTGTACGTTGCAATCTGCCTTCGTCTGCAAGGAGAGCTGATGCCAGGGCTGGACATACACTGGGGCATTGGCATTTGGCTGTTGGGCTCTTTGGCTGGCTTTATAGCCCATGCCCGGCAAGCACGCCTTGCCGACTACTACCGCAACATACACCTGTTCTTCCTCTTGGGCAGCAAAGGGTCAGAACTGAACTCTTACCAGAGCCAAAGGGAGATATATCTAAAGTACAAGGCAGAGCGGAATTTCGTCGGCATGCTGTTCTTCTACAACTACGCCAATTACTGCCACGCTCAGGAAGCTGCAACACCACAGTTCCAGCGGCTGCGACAGCGGCTTGTCGCAAGATATGGCAGTATGGACAACATCCCGCAGGACGTACGCGAAGACTTCTGCCGGCAGAGTCTGCCACTGATGAAGTACACCAACTTCCTCACGCACAACTGGCGCGCTTTCGTGCTGTTCTTCAGCTGCCTCATCAACCGCCCGTGGATATACCTCATGTTCGAGGTGACGGTGATGTACGCCGTCGTGATATACATGCACAAACGCCACGAGGGAATATGCCGCAATTTCTGTACCGGACCTGTAGAGCAACCCAAAGAGGGCTACCTCTTTGACTTCGGCGGCACACTGGACACACGCGGCGAACACTGGAGCAAGGTACTCTGGCGTGCATACCAAAAGGCGGAAGTGCCTGTGTCGTGGGACGACTTCTGGCAGACTTACTGCAACACGGAGCGCCGACTCGGCAGCGAGCAGATAATAATGCCATACAATACCTTCCGCCATACGCTGGACACCAAGATAGAGATGCAACTGGAGTGGCTCACGTACAGCGGTTTGCTGAAACTTGGTCGTGAGACGCTGAAGAAGATGCACGACGAGATACTCGACACGGCATACGACGAGGTGAAGCAAGTGACAGCGGAATCCAGACAGGCACTGGAAGAACTGCACAGACGCAATATTCCCATGGCACTTGTCAGCAATTTCTACGGCAACATCAACACCGTGCTAAGGGAATTCGATCTAAGCCAATACTTTGTGGAAGTAATAGAGTCTGCCGACGTGAACATACGCAAGCCCGACCCGCGGATATGGCAACTGGGCATAGAGGCACTGCAGAAGCACTACCCAGAGCTCACACCGGCAGACATTACAGTAGTTGGCGATTCGCAAGAGAAAGATATACAACCGGCACAAAGCCTCGGATGCAAGACAATACTGCGAAGCAACAGACCATTAGGAAAAGAACTAAACATAAATTAAACGATGCAAGTAACAGATGTAAAGCCAGCTGAGGGAAAGCTTGGCATTATGGTAGTAGGCAACGGGGCTGTTGCCACAACATTCATGACAGGCGTACTCATGGCACGCAAAGGACTGGCAAAGCCCGTCGGCTCCATGACACAGTACGACAAGATACGCGTAGGGAAAGGAGACAAAAAGCAATACCTTCCATACAACGAGATAGTACCCATCGCCGACCTCAACGATATCGTCTTCGGCACTTGGGACGTTTACCCGCAGAACGCCTTCCAAGCCGCAATGTACGCAGAAGTGCTCAAGGAGAAGGACATCATGCCCGTAAAGGACGAACTGGAGAAGATTGTCCCCTTGCCTGCCGCATTCGACAAGAACTACGCCAAACGCCTCGACGGAAGCAACGTGAAGCAGTGCGCCACACGTTGGGACATGGTGGAACAGCTGCGTGAGGATATACGTCAGTTCAAGACCAACAACGACTGTGCACGCATCGTGGTGCTGTGGGCCGCATCAACAGAAATCTACGTTCCCGTCAACATGGACGTGCATGATACCCTGGAGCACCTCGAAGCAGCCATGAAGGCAAACGACACGAAGAACATCGCACCGTCCATGTGCTACGCATACGCTGCGCTGAAGGAAGGTGCACCGTTCATCATGGGCGCACCGAATACTACCGTCGACATCCCTGCCATGTGGGAACTGGCAGAGCAGACACGCATGCCGATAGCCGGAAAGGACTTCAAGACCGGGCAGACACTTGTCAAGTCGGGCTTCTCGCCAATCATCGGCACACGTTGTCTCGGACTCTCCGGATGGTTCTCCACGAACATCCTGGGCAACCGCGACGGACTCGTCCTTGACGAACCGGACAACTTCCGCACAAAGGAAGTGAGCAAGCTCTCCACACTGGAGACCATACTCAAGCCCGAGGACCAGCCGGACCTCTACACCGACTACTACCACAAGGTACGCATCAACTATTATCCACCGCGCAACGACAACAAGGAGGGGTGGGACAACATCGACATCTTCGGATGGATGGGCTACCCCATGCAGATAAAGATCAACTTCCTCTGCCGAGACTCCATCCTAGCCGCCCCACTCTGCCTCGACCTCTGCCTGCTCAGCGACTTGGCAGCACGCGCCGGACGCTACGGCATACAGCGATTCCTCTCCTTCTACCTCAAGTCGCCTATGCACGACTACACCAAGGGAGAGCAGCCCGTCAACCATCTCTACCAGCAGTACACCATGCTGAAGAATGCCATACGCGAGATGGGCGGTTACGAGGCGGATGAGGAGATTGATTAATCTGCAATAGTTGATTAAGGGAAATTAAGGGAAGGAAATACTATAGAGTGATGCAGAGCATCAACGCAGAAACGAATATAGAAAGAGAATAGACTGTGAAGAAAGAACTTAGAAGATTATTTGTCCTGTGCCTGTTGGCAGTGATGGCTGTTGTTGCTAATGCGCAGGTAATAAAAGGCATAATCCTGGATGCTGACACTGGCGACAGCTTGGCTGCTGCCAGTATCAGTTACAAGGGTAACCATGTCGCGACCATAGCAGACCGCGGTGGCAACTTTGCCATCCAGCGCCATGAAGGTTGGAAACTTACGTTTTCAGCCGTGGGCTACAAGTCACAGACATTGACCATCGGTCCTGGCTCCGCAAGCTATTTGATGATATATCTTGAGTCCGACACCCGCAAGCTCGACGAGGTGGTGGTGAAGTCTAAAAAGAGAAAGTACGACAGAAAGGACAACCCCGCCGTACTGCTCATGAAACGCGTCATCGCCGCAAAGAAACAGAACAAGATTGAGAACAAGGACTTCTACCAGTACCGCAACTACGAGAAGCTCACCCTTGCAAATATCATCCGTAAGGAGAGGATAGACTCCGGTGTCTACGGCCGTGTGGAGCATCTGCGCAACCAGATACAGTACGACTCCATCGCCGAGCGTTACACCATGCCAGTCATTACCACGGAGAAAGTGTCACACATCTACTACGACAAGGAGCAGAACAAGACCAAGACAATCATCGAGGGCGAACGCTCTGCCGGCATCAATGAGTTGCTAGAGACGGGCGAGATGTTCACCTCGCTCATTAAGGATATCTTCACCGAGGTGGACATATACGACGAAAACATACGTCTGCTGCGCAACCGCTTCCTCTCCCCTATCAGCAATGGTGCTACAGACTTCTACCGCTACTACATCGTAGACACCGTACAGGTGGACAAGGACCAGTGCATACAGCTCACCTTCCTCCCGAACAACCAACAGGACTTCGGCTTCCGCGGTGACATTTGGGTGGTCAACGACTCCTCCCTGCACGTTCGCCGCGTAAAACTCGACATACCGCGCCGCTCCGACGTCAACTTCGTCAAGACGATGAACATCACGCAGGAGTACGATCAGTTGCCTACGGGCGACTGGGTGCTGACACTGAACGACATGGATGTGGATGTCAGCATCACTGGCAAATCTGGCAATATGTTCATTACCCGTACCTCACGCCGAAGTGACTACTCCTTCGACCCCATCGAGAAGAAGATATTCCATGGAAAGGCTAACGAGGTATACGACCCGTATGCACAGATGCGTGACAACAACTACTGGGCGGAAAACCGCGACGTGGAACAGACGAAAGGTGAAGCCGGAATGGGTAAGTTCATAGAGGGCATAAAGAAGAGCAAGGCGTTCGGCTGGATTATCTTCGGTGCCAAGGCGGTGCTGGAGAACTTCATCGAGACCTCTCCGACGGGCAAGCCAAGCTATGTGGACATCGGTCCGTTCAACTCGACATTCTCGTCCAACTCCATCGACGGATTCCGTCTGAAGCCAGGCTTCCAGACAACGGCGAACCTTCATCCGCATCTCTTCCTCAAGGGATACTACGCACACGCTTTCCGTTCCAAGAACAACTACTACAGCGGAACGTTGACCTATTCCTTCAACAAGAAGATGTACTCGCCGCAGGAATTCCCGCGCCGCAACCTGTCCTTCACGTCATCATACGACATCTCCTCCGCTTCGGACAAGTTCATGCTCCTCGACAAGGATAATGTCTTTGCCGCATGGAAGTGGAGCAAGACGCTCAACATGGCGTACTACAACCGTCAGCTGTTGGAGTATGAGCACGAGACGGACTGGGGCTTTGCCATCAAGGGTGGCGTAAAGACTGAGAAGACCATGGCAACAGGCTCGCTCTTCTACACCAAGATGAACGAACCAGCACGCCAGCAGCCCAACGACGCATATAACTCGGACATCAACGGCAGCTTCCGTACCTCGGAACTTTACGTTCAGTTGACCTTCTCTCCAGGACAGCGTTACCTCAACGCCAAGATGGACCGCTTCCCGCTCAACCGTGAGGCTCCCATCTTCAAGTTGAAGCATACGTGGGGTATCAAGGGATTCCTCGGTGGTGACTACAACTACCACGTTACGGAGTTCTCTGCATACAAGCGTTTCTGGCTTAAAGGTCTCGGCAAACTCGATGCATGGGCTAAGGCTGGAGTACAGTGGAACAAAGTGCCGTTCCCACTCCTCATCGCACCTGCTGCCAACCTCTCCTACATACGCCAGAAGGAGATGTTCTACATGATAAACAATATGGAGTTCCTCAACGACAAGTTCGTCTCCGTCATGGCAGAGTGGGACCTTCAGGGCAAGGTGCTCAACCGTATACCTCTGCTCAAGAAGCTCAAACTGCGCGAGCACATCGGTTTCAATATGCTCTGGGGTAGTCTCTCGGACAAGAACAATCCGACCCTGCCGCAGAATGCTCACGACCCATACCTCATGCGTATGCCGCAAGGATCGCATATCATGAACGTCGGCGAACCGTACTTCGAGATGAACATCGGTATCCACAACATCATCAAGGTGCTGCGTGTTGACTACGTAAGACGTTTCAACTACATGGACCAGACAACGTTCTCAAGACACTCTTTCCGACTTGGATTCGAAATGAACTTCTAAACAAAACATAAATCAAGCCAACAAAAAGGCGCTGCCGAGTTAAATTCGGTAGCGCCTTTTTGTTTGGCTTATTGCCAATTTTGTGCGATAAAAAAATGTTTGCCTATTTATTTGAAAAATGCCAGAACTGCGAATGTTGCCAGGGTCAGGAGGCAGACTGCCGAGGCTACGTCCGCGTGTCGTGCAAACTTGACAGCGCGGAAATGCAGGAATCTCTCGTGCAACCATGTCAGCACCCATACTACAACGTAGGCCAGCACGAATCCTCCCAGAATGTCGCCGGGGTAGTGGTAGCCCAAATAGACGCGCGAGTAGCAGACTACCAACGCAACGAGTACCATCGCAGGGGACAGATGGCGGTCGCGGAACCAATGGATGACGAGCAACGTCAGTAGCCAGATGTTCGCCGAGTGGCACGATGGGAAACCGTACCCCGAACCGTGCTTGCCGTTCACCGTGTGTACCAAATGCGCAATGGGGTTGTCCGGATTGCTCGGTCGCATACGCCCTATCCACGGGCGCAGGAAGTGCGAGTTAGCCCAGTCGGTAACGAGCATGCCCAGTCCCACCATGACAAGCAGCGTCAGCACGCCGCGCCACGAATAGTTGCGCCACGTGACGTAGAGGAGACTCACGTACAAAGGAATCCACACCAGTTTCTGCGTTACCAGATACATGAACTGGTCCAGAAAGGCCGTGTGGTGGCCGTTGATGAAAAAGAATATCTGTTCGTCCATATTTCCGTGCAAAGTTACGCAAAATATTCCGAAAAGTAGTACCTTTGCACGGTTTTCAACAATAAAGAAAAAGGGGACGTGTCTTCGCGACACGTCCCCTCTGTTGCTAATACATTAAAATAATGTCCTAACTTGGCTAATATGCCAAAACTATTACTACTTAAATACTGACGAGACGTTGTTCTTCTCGTAGTATGCCTTATAGTCATTGCCAGTGAACTTCAAGCCGAGGTCTTCGCCAGCCAGACCGTCGCAGAATCCCTTGTACGCCCACTTGCGCTTATACTCCGTATCGAAGAGGTTAGGCTTCTGGTCTTTCAACCAGTATTCGTGCTCTGTGGCGTTGTCGGATAGGCTCCAGATGGTGATGCCGCTCTGCTGTGCTTCTGGTACGTTTGCTTTGTACGACTCGGCGATGATGCGGTAGGCGTTGCTCTGTGCCTCATACTGTGCCGATGACGGGTCTGTGGTGTTGAGTGTGATGTCAAGTTCTGTGACGCGTACCAGCTTGCCTGTTGCCGCCATTGTCTTGAACATTGCGTCCGCCTGTGCCTTGAGTTCGAGCAGACTCTTATTGTTCTTTGCTGTGTCGTCGCTGCATGAGAGGCTGACGTGCATCTGTGTGCCTATGCCGTCCACGATAGGAGTGCCGTTCTTCTGGTCGATATCCTTCACGAAGTCGATGAGGGCGGCTAGTTTGCCTGGAGATGTCTCGAGGTTGTAGTCGTTGACGAAGAGCTTCGTCTCGGCAGGCAGATACTGGCGCGCCCACTGGAATGCCTTCACCTGATAGTCCGGCACGTAGTAGCCCCAGTACCAGTGGTTGTTGCCCCAGTTGAGGGTAAGTCCGTTCTCGGTGTCCTCCTCTGGTGCTGCGTCGTATACGGTGTTACCATCGTCGTCCGTGACGCTGCCGCCGAATACGTTGTCGTAGCCGCGAGGTTTGTTGGTGCCGTCAGCGATAGGTTCGTTCACTACGTCGTAACCGTAAGGTGTCACGCCTTTCTCTTTGAGGTATGCGGACACATCCTTGATGAACGACTCCATGGCGCCTTCAAGTTTCTGCTGCTTCTCTGCGGCACTCTTCAGCACATAGTATGACTTGGCGGCAGTGAGTGAGGCAGCTCGTGTGGTTGCCTCTTCAGTGTATTTCTTCACCTTCACGCCGTTTATATAATAGGTGACACCAGGCACGGTACCGAAATCGAAGTTGAAGGACCATTTGCTTTCTCCTTCTTTGAAGTCAGTCGAGTACTTCTGCAGTACTACGTTCACTTCAGTCCAGTCTGTCGACGTAGAAAAGCACTTGGTCCAGTTTTCCTGCTTGCCGGTCCAGTTCATATATGGGTAGTTGTTGGTCAAGCCGGAGAAGGACAGTCTTCCTGCACCAGTCTGGTCAGACTTGACGTAGAACGATATCTGCACCTTTTCGCCTGGCAATGTAGCCATTGAAGGCGACTGCACCTGCAAATCCCAATCATTTGACGAGCTGCTGCTTGCCACCATCTTGAGTGCATTGCTTCCGCTAGGACCATCTGCAATGGATACCACCTCAATGCCAGCTCCTTTGTTGGTTAGAGTCCATCCGTCCGTACCGTCGCTGAAGTCACCGTTAGTGCAGAGGTTTTCCTCCTTGATGCCAAACTCCACGTCGTCGATATAGTACGTCGTTGCCACGGCACCGAAGTTGATGAGGAACCGGTTCATGCCCTCTTTCGTCACGGTGTACTCATGTTCGCATGTCGTCCAGTCCTTGCCTACGGCGTAGCTGTGGTAGCCCTCGCCAGCGTATGTCTTGGAGTTTTGTGCGCAGAACTGCAATGTTCCGGCTGCGCTCTCGCTCTTGGCCTTGAAGCGCACGGTGTAGGTCTTGCCTACGGTTAGTTCCGCATCGAGATCCTGTGCAAGTTGTGCCTTATAGTCGTTGCCGCTACCTGCATCTGTCGGGTTGACCAGCTTTATGCCATAGCTGCCCTTGTTTGCTGCTTCTGCGCACACTTCCGTGGTGCTGCTGTTTCCCCACGAGCTCCACGAGTCCTTTGTGCCTGTCTCGAAGTCGCCGTTCTTCAGCATGGTCTTGATGTCGCTGTTGCTTTCCACGACGAATTGGGGTGCGATAATCGACTTCAGGTATGTCTGGTTCTGCTGCGTGTGCCATACGAAGTTGTGGCCGTAGAGCTGCATATTCCCGTTCAGTCCTTCGATGAGGTTGTCGAGGGAAGATAGTTTTAGCGTGCCACTGTTACCCATGAGTGCATCGTGCTTCATGGCGTTGCCGGGGGTGAAAAGCATATAGTTGGCGTTAGCCAGTGTGCCCTCGCCGTTGGTGTTCTCCGTATAGAGCGATGCACCCATGCCGATGCCGATGAGCATGTTTGGCGTGTACTGTTTGGCGTAGTCCTTTATGTTGGAATAGTTGGCGATGACTTCCTTGACTGCCAGCGGTATGTCAGCCGTTGTCACGTCGGCATGTCCGTCCGGCTTGCCCCATTCCATTATCTGGTCGTCGCAACCAGTGAGCAGCATAGTAGCTGCTACGGCCGGTAGGATAATATTGTTGATTCTCATGTTAGGATGCAAGTTAAAGGTTAGAAATCAGAAATTGTCTTGGTCGTGATTGGCACGATGCGGAGATTGTCGATGTAGATAGGCTGGTTGAAGTCCTGTGCGGGCAGGGTCTTCTCGTTGCCGGCATCGTCTTTCCACGTGATGTCTGGGTTGCAGAAGAGCACGCCGAGGTTGCGGTATGAACCTGCATTCTTGTCGTCGATGACGTTCTGGAATGTCCATGTCAGCTCGTTGTTGGTGTAGTTGCCGAAGGAGGACAGGGGTATGGTGATTGTCTCCCATCCTTCCGTACGGAATGACTTCAGCGTGTCGCCCGTCTCACGGTTGAACCATGGCACCCAAGCATACGCCTGGTTCTTGTAGTCCTTGTTGTACTTGGTGCAACCTGAGCCATAGCCATAGTTGGAGAGGTTGTTCTGGAGGGTGAACTCAATCTGTCCGCTGTTATTCCATGCCTCAGGGCAGTAGACGTCAAACTGGAGTGCCACGGAGTCCACCGGCGTTGAACCCGGTATGAATGCCGTCATGCGGTTCCAGTCATCGTCCTGACTGTCGTTGCCTGCCGTGTAGAAGCCTTTGATGTTGCTCACTCCCGCCTTCACGCCGTTAGGATTCTCGGCCAGGTAGCTGTCGGGGATAATCTTGATGACCTTTCCGCGTCCGCTGTTGAGAGGGTCGTCCACGAGGTCTTCCGCCTTGAACGTAGCACTCCAGCCACCCTGTTCGCCCTTACCGTCGAAATTGATGATGTAGCAGTCGTTGTTGTTGAACATGGCAGGCGACACTGCAGGACCGTTTACGCCCTCCGTTGTGATGGCACCGCTCACCGCCTGCACTCCCGAGGGCATGGTGAAGGTGAAGCTGGTGCCGTCCTCGGCGCTGGTTATTTGGTCTGCTGCCACCTCCGTGCCGTCGGGCAGCACCACCTTGGAGGTGTTCTCCAGATTCTGTCCGGTGACGGTGACCATCTCGCCCGCCATAGGCAGGGTGTTGTTGATACCCGTGATGACGGGTGTCGAGGCACGGATGGCAAACTCCTTCGTTGTCGTCCCAGCATCCTTGGTGAAGGTAATCTTGTTGCGTACGTCCTCCGTAGCCTTTGCCACTGGGATGTTGCTGTTGAGGGTGACCCACACGTTGTTGTCCGTCATCAGGGCGTTGTTGAAGTAGTTGTCGTAGCCGTTGATGTATATGTGCTTCAGCCCTGTGAAACCAGAACCTTCGATGCGCAGTGTCTGTCCGAGGCGTGCAAAGGTGACTTCGCGGTCGGTGACGCCGTCGGCGGCCTTGGTGTCCTCAAGGTACACCTTGTCGATGACCATCTGTGCAGAGTTCAGACTGTCGTCGTCGCTGCATGCAGCGAGCGTAGCCATCGCAGCGAGGAAAAATATATATTTCTTCATAATAGAATGGTCTTTAGTTATTTAACATCTGGGAAGAGTGCGTTGTGGCTTACCTCACGATCGCCGAAGGTGTATGCCACGGTATTAATGTTTCCGTCGGCATCAGTCTTCAGATTCGGGTTCTTCGTCTGGTCGGTGTCAGCCATAGGCAGTGTGAGATGCTTTGCCGTAGCGGTAGATACGGAAGCAGGCTTCGTGTAGTCGTCCGGCAACTTGTACTCGTGCGTGCTTGAAGTGTAGTAGCTGGCGTTGCGGTGCTGGTTGTTGCAGTAGTTGACCACCTCCTGCTGCTGATAGTAGCCACGGCGTATGAGCTGGTACCAGTAGAGCCCTTCGAAGGCGAACTCCACACGGTTCTCGTGGCGTATGTCTTCGTAGGTAATCTTCGACTTCTCCGGCACTTTGGCACGGCGGCGCAGTTCGTTGAAGCAGTCGAACACTTGGCTGTTCTCCTCTTTGCTGAGGCTCGCTTTGTTGCCCAGTGCAGCCTCGGCGTAGTTGAGGTAGACCTCTGCGAGGCGCAGCATATAGGTGTTGATACCGGAGTTGTTCGGCACGCTGAAGCCGTTGACTTTCTTGGTGCCGATGACGTACTTCTTTACGTTTGCTCCCTGACTGCCTGCACTCTCTGTCACGCCGTATACATACGGGTCAGCCGGGTCAGCACTGAGTTCTGGGTACGACTCTCCGTAGGAGGCTATGGAGTAGTGGCGGCGCACGGCATCGTCGATGGTCTCTCCGAGAGTGGCATCAAGGTATTCCTTGAACTCAGCCCACAGGTCGTACGAGCAGTAAGTGGCACCACCCCATGCGTTAGTGTCGGCCACCATGGTGCTCCATGCGAGGAAGCGTGTCATGCTCTGTGCGGCACCGCCCACGCCGTCGCCCTGGAGGAACTGCAGCTGGAACATGGACTCCGAGTTGTTGTTCTGCGTAGCGGCAGCAAACAAGGTGGAGTAGTCCGAGACGAGCGAGAATGCATTGCTCTGTATGACTGTCTCTGCAGCTTTGACAGCCAGCGTGAGGTAGTACTGGTTGCGTGTGCCGCGGTTGAAGTCAGTGGCCACATTTGTGCCGTCGTAAATGCCGTCGGTGGTCAGACCTGCCATGGTGAGATAGAAGCGTGTGAGCATGCCGTAGGCAGAGTACTTGTTTACGCGTCCCTTGTCGCTCTGTGCTGCAGGGAGGTTCATGGCAGCGTACTCCATGTCGCGTATGGCGAACTCAATGACGTCGGCACGCGGTTGGGCCGGTACGACGTAGTTGTTTACCATGTCCGAGGTGTTTGTATAGATAATGCCGCATCCCCAGAGCGAACCGATGTACCAGTAAGCCAGACCACGCATGAAGCGTGCCTCTGCTATCGCCTGCGTCTTTGCACTCTCGCTGACGCCGGCCTTGCACTTGGTCTCTATATTGTTGATGGCGTTGTTTGCCTGTGAGACAACGGAATAGAGTGAACCCCATGCTTCGCTCAGACCCTGCGAGAGGGAGTTGTCGGTGAAGTTGGTGTAGGGATAGATGTAGTTGGAGTACTGCGCCGTGATGTTGTTGGCACGTCCGTCGCCCATGCCGTAGTAGAACTTGTCGTTGAAGTCGTACCATACGTAGCTGTACAGTGGCGATGTGGCCTGCATTACTGCGGCGTCGGAGTCGAAGAAGTTGTCTGGCGTGAGCTGGTGTGTGTTCTCCTGTTCGAGGAACGAGTCGGCGCAGCTGTTCAGAGTGAGTGCGCCAGCCAGACACATTGTATAAGCTAGTATATTTTTCATTGTTTAGGCTCCTTTCTTAGAATTGTAGATTCATACCGAAGGTGTAGATGCGTGGCGACGGATAGCGGCCGTAGTCGATGCCGTTCATGAGAGCGTCGCCCCAGAGGCTGCCCACTTCAGGGTCGTAGCCCTTGTACTTAGTGAAGGTGCATACGTTCTGCAGGTTGCAATATACCTTCAGGTTGTTGATGAAGGTCTTGCGCAGCCACTTGCGTGGGAAGGTGTAGGAGAGCGAGATGTTCTGCAGTCGGATGTACGATCCGTCCTCTACGTATGCGTCGCTGACGCGGTCGTTGCGGTTGGTGCCGCTGGAGGTGTAGAGGCGTGGCTGCGTGGTCTCAGGGTTGGTGACGTGGTAGTTGCGGAAGTCGTCGGGACCGTTGGGGTCTATCTTCTCTACGCGTGCATAGTCGAGCACGGAGGTAAGGAGGTTGGACGTAGAGCCGGACACTTCGAGTGTGCGGCGGCCGTAGTTGAGCACCTTGTTGCCATACGAACCGCTGAACTGTATTGAGAGGTCGAAGCCCTTATACGAGAAGGTGTTACCGAAGCCCCATGTGAAGGAAGGCTCAGGGTTGCCGATGAAGGTCTGGTCGTCGTTGTTGATGACACCGTCGCCGTTGAGGTCTTCGAAGATGTAGTCGCCGAGCCATGTGCCGCTCTCGGATATTTTGCTGCCCTCTGGGATAGCCACCTGCTTTACGTTGCCGTTGGCATCCTTGTAGTAGAAGTCCTCGGGGTTGTTGAAGCGTCCGATGACTTTGTATCCCCAGAACTGACCGATGGGCTGGCCCACGACGGTGTTGGTGACGGTGGCTGTCTCCGAACCAATCTGGAGTGTCTTAGGCAGAGTGCCTGTAGAGGTATCCAGTTCGGTCACCTTGTTGCGGTTGATGGAGAGTACTACGTTGGAGTTCCAGTTGAAGTCCTTGCCCTTGATATTGTGGGTGTTAAGTGTGAACTCCACGCCGGTGTTGCGCAGGCTACCCACGTTGCCCCACGGGTTGCTTGCCACGCCATAGCCGGAGCCTGCTCCGGAACCGAGGAATGCAGGAAGGTCGAGCTTGAGCAGGAGGTCCTTGGTCTTCTTATAGTACCAGTCGGCGATGAACTCTATGCGTCCGTCGAGGAAGCTGACATCAACACCGATGTTGGTGGAATAGGTTGTCTCCCACTTGAGTTCCGAGTTGGCGTTGTTGCCGTTGAGCACGCCGACGCCCCAGGGTGTAGAGTATGTAGTGAGGAGAGCAGTGTAGGCCCAGTCCTCCACGTTCTGGTTACCCGTGGCACCCCATCCGAATCGCAGTTTGAGATTGCTGATTACCTTGTTGTCCTTGAGGAAGTTTTCGTTGCTGACGCGCCATGCAAGGGCAGCTGACGGGAACCAGCCCCAACGATGACCGTCGGCGAACTTCGAGCTACCGTCTCGGCGCAAGGTGGCAGTGAGGAGGTAGCGTTCGTCGTAGTTGTAGAAAGCGCGTCCGAAGAAGGAGAAGAGGGATGTCTTGTTCTGATAGCCCGTGGTGCGGCTGTCAGCATAGCTGCCGGCGGAGATGTCGGTGGCGCTGTTTGAGAGATAACCGGTCGTGGTGCTCACCTGTGTCTCGTAGTGGTTGGCACTCATCTCCTGACCTACCATGACGTTGAGCTTGTGCTTCTTGGCGAAGGTATGGTCGTAGGTGAGGATGTTGCGCCAGGACCAGTACTTGCTGTTTGTCTTGGTCCACTTACCCGTGCGTACGTCGTTGGTCTTCACACCAAAGGTGTAATCGGGCTGGTAGTAATAGTAGTTATTGAAGTTGTAGTCGGCGGATAGCTCGGTCTTGAATGTCAGTCCTTTGAGAATGGTAGCTTCCAGGTATGTATTTACGCGGAAGTTTACCTTCTTGTTGTGATTGTCCGTTATCTCGGCAAGAGCCACCGGGTTGTCCGGCATCCACTGGTCGTCCGGTCCGTCGTACGTCCCTTCGGGGTTGCGCACGGCGACGGAAGGCTGCGAAGTGAGCGCCGTCATGATGATGTTATAAGTTGAGGAGGTCTGCTGCTTTGTGTCTGCGAGCGAGAAGTTGATGCCGCCCTTCAGCCATTTCTTCATCTGTGCGTCGATATTGCCGCGCAGAGTTTGGCGGCGGAAGCCGGAGCCGATGGCAATACCGTCCTGGTTGAGGTAGCCAGCACTGAAGGCGTATGTCACCGCCTGTGTGCCGCCGTTGACGCTGACGTTGTGACTGGTCATAAGGGCGCTGCGGTACAGCTCGTTCTGCCAGTCGGTACCGTTGCCCATGAGGTCGCCGCGGATGTAGAGGCTTGATGCTGGTTTGATGCCGGCATCGGTGATGTCTTTGTAGTGCTGGGCGTACTGCTGGAGGTTCATCACGTCGAGCTTTCCAGGCATCTTCTGCCAACCGACGTATCCGTCGTACATTATCTGCGCCTCACCCGTCTTGCCTCGCTTGGTGGTAATCATGATGACACCGTTGGAAGCGCGTGCACCGTAGATGGCGGTGGCGGAGGCATCCTTGAGGATGTCCATGCTTTCGATGTCGTTGGGGTTGATGAGCGAGAGTGGGTTGGAGTTGCCGTCGTCGCTGGACGAGGAGTCGATGATGACACCGTCAATGACGAAGATTGGCTGCGAGGTGGCGTTGAGAGAGTTGGTACCGCGGATGCGAATGGTATTACTGCCACCCGGCGTACCAGTGTTTGCCTGTATCTGCACACCGGCGGCGCGTCCCTGTAGCACCTGGTCTACACTGGTGGCAACGCTCTTGGAGATGGCTTTCTCGCCAACGGAGGATACGGAGCCTGTCAGGTCGGAACGCTTCATGGAACCGTAGCCCACAACGACAACTTCGTTGAGCAGCTCGGCGTCCTGCGCCAGCATCACGTCCATGCGTGGTCCGCTGACTTTTATCTCCTTGTCCTTATAACCAAGGTATGACACTTGAAGGGTGGCTCCCTTTGGGGCGTTGATGACGAAGTTACCATCAAGATCGGTAACTGTCGCCAGTTTCGCATTACCCTTCACGCGTACGGTAGCACCGATGATGGGGCCATCATCACACGTTACCGTACCCTTGATGGATTGGTTTTGTGCCCAAGTGGGGGGGGTGAAACCAAGCATCGATGACAAAGCAAGAGTTGTCATTAATTTTCTTGCATGTTTCATTTTGTTTAGGTTTTAGTTAGAAAAGAATTGTAGTTATAGTTACATCAGGTTGCAAAATTAGTAACATTTGTTTACACTTATGTGAAGATACGTTTCACTGGTATTTCTTTTTGTCTCATGACTCGTACATACATACAAAAAGTAGTACCTTTGCACGGTTTTCAACAATAAAGAGCATTATCCCGAATAAAGAGCAACATCATATGAACAATAGTATTAAAGTAAAAGGTTTCCTATTAGGCATCCTCGCCGCTATATTCTACGGTACCAATCCGCTTGGTGCGCTGCAACTGTACAAGGACGGTTTCAGTACGGGGATGGTATTGACCTATCGTTACGTCTTTGCCGCCATAATCCTCGCCGTAGTGATGCTGGTGCGCCGCGAGTCGTTCGCCATCAAGCGTGGCCACGCCATACGCTTTGCTACGTTAGGTGCTCTGTTCTCCATGTCGTCGGCGATGCTTTTCAAGAGTTTCGTCTATATGCCTGCAGGCATAGCCAGCACCCTGTTGTTCGTCTATCCCATTATGACAGCGGTACTCATGGCAGTCTTCTATCACGAGCGCATCACGTGGAGCACCACCATAGCCATCGTCCTGGCGCTCTGCGGCGTGGCGATGCTCAACCAAGGTGACGGCGGCGCACTCAATGCCACGGGCTTCGCCCTCGTAATGCTCTCGTCGCTCCTGTATGCCTTATATATAATAGGTGTAAACCAGTTTAAGGTGGACATGTCGCCCACGAAGTTCTCCTTTTGGGCTCTCTTCTTCGGTGCCATATACATGGTGCTCTTCACGTGGATATCCGGCGACGGCGTACAACTCCTGCAGACCCCCATGCAGTGGATGTGTGCCCTGCAGCTCGCCCTCATGCCGACTGTCCTGTCCATGTTCCTGATGAACATCTCCATCAAACTCATCGGCTCCACACCTGCCTCCATCATGGGAGCCCTTGAACCTGCCACCGCCGTAATCATCGGCATCACCGTCTACAACGAGCCGTTTACCCTCCAATTGGCAATGGGCATACTGCTCATCCTCGCCGGTGTCACCGTCATCGTGGCGTTCAAAAAGTAATTTTAGTCCAGTTCATCGTCCAGTTCGTCGTCGTCCCAACCAAACATGGCGGGGTCTACAAAGGCATCTATGGCACGGCGGTCCTTCTTGGTGGGGCGTCCGGTACCGCGTGCACGGTCGATGAAACCGCTGATGCGCGACATCTCCAGTAGCTCGTACTGCTTCGGGTCGGTGACGTTCTCGTACACCTCCGGTATGAGCTTTGCCCCTACTCGGGTCTCAATGGCATTGAGAATCTTGAAGGAGTAGGTGATGGGGGGCTTCTTGACGTTCACGGTCTCGCCGGTCTTGATGGTACGCGACGGTTTGGCGAGGACCTCGCTGACGGTGACGCGTCCGTTCTTGCAGGCATCGGCAGCTATGGAGCGGGTCTTGAAGATGCGTGCCGCCCAGAGCCATTTGTCAAGGCGGGCACTCTCTTGGTATTTCAGTTTTTTCTCTTCCATATTTTATGTCAGGGTGTACTTCTTGTAATTTGGTGCACAGAGCTAAACAGCGTGCTACTTCTTGTTGTACTGGTTCATCGTGATGTCCACGCCGGCAAGGACGAAGGACTTGATGATGTCGCCGGCAGTGGCGATGAGCGGCTCAAGCACCTTCTTGTCCTCTGCGGAGAACTTGCCCAGAACCCAGTCTATCTGCTGTCCCTTCTGGAAGTCTGCACCGATGCCCATGCGCAGACGTGCGTACTTCTGGCCGATGAGTTGCTGGATGTGCCCCAGTCCGTTGTGGCCGCCGTTGCTGCCGTTACCTTTGAGTCGCATCTTTCCGAGTGGAAGAGCCAGGTCGTCGACGATGACGAGGAGATGGTCCGTGGGGATGTTTTCCTTCTCCAGCCAGTAGCGTACGGCGTTGCCGCTGAGGTTCATGTATGTTGTGGGCTTTAGCAGGAAGAGCTTGCGTCCCTTGACGCTTGTCTCCGCCATGAAACCGTATCGTTTGTCTTCGAACGTGACACCAGCCTCTGCGGCGAAGGCATCCACCACCATCCACCCTGCGTTGTGGCGCGTCTCGTGGTATTCGGCACCTGGGTTGCCCAGACCGACAATCAAATATTTTTCCATAATGTGTGTTTTTGAGTCTTTAATGCGTGCATTTTTCATAACACGCCCTTGAACGAAATGAGGCACCCTTGGAGTCCCCAAGAGTGCCTCGACTTCTGATTCTGTGTGTATCAGTATTGTTGTGAGTGCTTATTACTTGCCAGCAGCAGCGGCAGCAGCGGCAGCAGCACGTGTCATCTTAACTGAGCATACGATAACCTCTGCAGGAGTAGCGAGCTCGAGACCGTCGTAGTGGAGAGAGCCAACCTTGATAGTCTTGCCGATTTCGAGTGCAGTAACGTCAACGTCCAGCTTCTCAGGGATGTTAGCGAAAGGAGCGGTAACCTTGATCTGACGGATAGAGAGGCTCAGACGACCACCGGCACGTACACCAGCAGCGTGACCTACGAGGTTTACAGGGATACCTACAGTGATAGGCTTCTCAGGAGTGATTTCGTAGAAGTCAACGTGCAGAACAGCGTCTGTTACTGGATGGAACTGAATCTCCTTCATGATAGCGATGTGCTTCTCGCCCTCGATGTCGATGTTGATAACATAAACGTGAGGAGTGTAGATAGCCTTGCGCAGCTCTGCGAAAGGAATTACGAAAGAGAGAGCCTCAGGACCGTTCTCGCCCTTCTTCTCACCGTAGAGGTTACATGGAATCATGCCCTCTGCACGGGCAGCCTTAGAAGCCTTCTTGCCGATAACTTCGCGCTTCTTGCCTGAAAGATTAATTTCTAACATTTTTGTGTTACTCTAAATTAAGTTTGAATAATTGAATTTTGTGCTTAATTCACCATCACACGTGGGATAGCCTATGAATTTGCGGCTGCAAAGGTACTACTTTTTTCTTGAACGACAAACTTTTGCTGTGTCTTTTACTGTATTTATGGCGAAATATGCACGAAACAACCCTGTTTCTTTGTATTAATGACGTTTTTTGCGTACCTTTGTATCGAAATTAATTTATTCTACAAGCGATCTACAGGAAAAAGCAATGATTAATCGAGAGCTGATTCGAATTAAAGCGGTGCAGTTGACATACGCGTACTTCCAAAACGGTAACAACAACATTGACAATGCAGAGAAGGAGCTGCTCTTCTCTCTCTCAAAGTCCTACCATTTATATAATGTGTTGCTGCTGCTCATCGTAGCCATAACAAAGATGGCACGCAAGCACGTGGACATTGCGGCTGCCAAGGCTGAACGTGAGGGAAATGAACTCCCGTCAATGCGTTTCGCATACAACAAGTTCGCCGTACAGCTGGAGGAGAATGCGCAGTTGCGTCTGTTCGTTGAGGAGCAGAAGGATCCATGGGCTGAGCGCACGGAGTTCATAAAGAATCTCTATCTGCAGATTACGAAATGCGAGACATACAACGACTTCCTGGAGGCCAAGGAGGATGACTACGAGACCCATCGCGAGGTTTGGCGCAAGCTCTACAAGCAGTTTATCCAGAATAATGATGATCTGGAGGCTACCCTGGAGGAGATGAGCCTTTACTGGAACGACGACAAGGAAGTGGTGGACACTTTCGTGCTGAAGACAATAAAGCGTTTCACGGAAACGAGCGGTGCCGACCAGGAGCTGCTGCCAGACTACACGTCTGAGGAAGACAAGGAGTTTGCACGCAAGCTATTCCGTGCTGCAATACTTAACGGCGAACAGTATCAGAAGTACATGACGGAGGCTTCGCGCAACTGGGACTTCTCACGTCTGGCCTATATGGATGTCATCATCATGCAGCTGGCAATAGCCGAGATGCTATCGTTCCCGAATATCCCGGTCAACGTGACCATCAACGAGTACGTCGAACTGGCAAAGCTGTATTCAACACCTCGCAGCGGCGGATACATCAACGGTATGCTCGACACCATCGCACGCCACCTCATAGACAGCGGACGCATGATGAAGGTGATGCCGGAGAAGAAAAAGAACAACAAATCGAAAAAATAACAAAACACAGAAAGAACTATGGTATCTAACATGATTCTTGCTGCCCAGGCAGCTCAGGGTGGAGGCTACTCCATGATTATCATGATGGTGGCTATTTTTGCCATTATGTATTTCTTCATGATTCGCCCTCAGCAGAAGAAGCAAAAGGCAATCCGCAACTTCCAGAACACCCTTACCGAGGGTACGCAGGTGGTTACCGCTGGTGGTGTATACGGCACTGTTAAGCACATCGACATCGAGAAGAATACTGTTGACCTCGCCGTTGCCAACGGAGTGACGATAAAGGTTGACCGCAACTACGTCTTTGCTGACGCAGGCTCACAGCAGCAGAAGTAAAAACGCTCGTCCGTGCGGCGTACATATACGGATACGGTAGTGACGTACGTCCTAAAGGCATACTATGGACAAATTTCAGGCTAAGAGAAAATATAAGGACATCAAGGACTTCTTGCTGAATCGCAGTAGCAAGGAGTTCTTGATTTTTATTTTCTTCCTGGCCATGAGCACTGCCTTCTGGTTCCTTTCCGTACTGAACGATACGTACGAAGAGGAATACAACGTAGAACTGCACATCGCGGAAATTCCACAGGACGTGGTCATAACACAGTCACTGCCGGACACGGTGAAGGTAAGACTGCGGGACAAGGGATTCAACCTGCTGAAATACTACTTCTCGGACGACTTGCGCCCCATCACCCTGCACTTTGCATTGTATGCCAACAGTAAGGGGCGTGGATATGTCAGCGCCACCGACCTGCAAAAGATACTGCTCATGCGACTGGCATCCACTACCGCAATAGTATCCGTCAAGGCGGACAGGTGGGACTTCTACTACAACCACGGAGCACGCAAGCGGATAGCCGTGAGACTGGACGGAGAACTGCGTCCTGCTGAGAACTACTACATCACGCAGATACAACTCTCACCGGACAGCGTGACGGTCTATGCCGAGGAATCGGCGTTTGACTCCATCGCTGCCGTGTTCACCGAACCACAAAGCATTCACAACTTAAAGGAGTCACAGGAGCTTCAGGTACCCCTACAGGGTATCACGGGGGCAAAGATAGAGCCTAAAGCGGTGAAACTTAAAATCAGCGTAGAACAGTTGACAGAAGTGACGCTGAACGTCCCCGTACAACCTATCAACATGCCTGAGGGTATGCTGCTCAAGACGTTCCCTGCACGTGTGGACATAGTAGCGGCTGTCGGCATAGAGCGAAGCAAAAAGCTGAAGGCAGAACAGTTTGCCGTAGTGGCTGACTATAACGACCTCCCCGAAGACCCTTCCGAAAAACTTAAATTGAGAATATATATGCAACCCAGTGGCGTGGTGAAGACAACGATAAAGGAAAACATGGTCGACTACGTCATCGAGAAGTAGACACACTCCGCCACACACTCCTAATATACCTTATTATATATATTATACATGGAGCATTACTGTATAACAGGAGGCATCGGAGCAGGAAAATCCTACGTCTGCCAGTTGTTGCGTAAATACGGCATCGACATCTACGACTGCGACGAGGGTGCAAAGCACATCACGAAGACTTCCGAGGAGGTGAAGGCAAAACTCAGAGCCTTGATGGGCGATGAGGTGTACCTTCCGGACGGGACGTACAACAAACCCGTCGTCGTGAAGTACCTCCTTGCATCGGAAGAAAACAAGCAGGCCCTTAATGCTGTCATACACCCTGCCGTCATGCAGGACTTTTACGATACCGGGCTACAGTGGATGGAGAGTGCCATCCTTTACGAGGCACACCTCGAGCATTGGGTGGATAAAGTCGTGGCAGTGACAGCACCACAGGAGGTGCGTATACGTCGCGTCATGCAGCGCGACAATTTGGACTACGACAAGGCAAAGGCATGGGTAGACCGTCAGGCAGACCAACAGGAAGTGGCACGCCGGGCTGACTACGTCATCATCAACGACGGTGAAACAGAAATAGAAGAACAGATTAAACAACTATTACAAACCATAAACAAATGACAAAGACAATTCTCGCCATCTCTGGCAAACCAGGACTTTACGAGCTCGTTTCACGCGGCAAAGGTTCCCTCATAGTAGAAAACATCAGCGACCACAAGCGCACACCGGCATTCGCTACAGACCGTGTCACCTCGCTTGCTGATATCGCCATGTACACCGAAGAAGACGACAAACCGCTTGGCGAAATCCTCGCCGCTCTCCGCGACAAAGAAGGCGGCAAGGTGGCTTCCCTCAACTATAAGAAGGCTACCCCTGCCGAGTTGCAGGAATACTTCGCAAGCTTCCTGCCCAACTTCGACCGCGACCGCGTACACAATAGCGACATCAAGAAGCTCATACAGTGGTATAACCTCCTCGTTGAGGCTGGCATCACAAACTTCGAGGAAGTGATGATACCAACAAACGGCGACTACATCGACGACCGTCAAGAAGAGGAGGCATAAACACCATGTCTGACACACGCAAGGACGAAGGTCTCAAGCAGCTGGGAGCAAAGACCGTATACAGGCAGGACTATGCACCCGAAGTGCTTGAGACGTTCGTCAACAAACACCCCGAGAACGACTACTGGGTACAGTTCAACTGCCCTGAGTTCACGTCGCTCTGCCCCATCACCGGTCAGCCTGATTTCGCTGAAATAAAGATATCGTACCTCCCAGGCGAACGAATGGTGGAAAGCAAGAGTCTGAAGTTGTATCTCTTCTCGTTCCGCAACCACGGTGCCTTCCATGAGGACTGCATCAACATCATCATGAAGGACTTGGTGAAGCTGATGGAACCGAAGTACATCGAAGTGACAGGACTCTTCACCCCACGCGGCGGCATCTCCATCTATCCCTACGCCAACTACGGTCGCCCTGGTACCAAGTACGAGGCAATGGCAGAACGCCGACTGGAGAACATGCAGACGATTAAAGCATAAACAACGACAGTTATACACTAAAAAGGTGTCCAGCCTATGATGACAAGCTATCATCACAGGCTGGACACTTTTTTGTTTTTTCTGCGTAAAAAAAAATCTCATAGTATAGCCCCCAAGACTTTCGTTGTATCATATGACTACTTTTGGAACACAGACATTACACTAACGCAAGCAAACAGAACAAACACAGTGCTATAAACCCATAAAAGTGTCCCTTTTGTACGAATTAGCAATAATCTTGATGGACATAATGGTATTTTTTACTACTTTTGCACGCAAATCAAAGACTATCACTGAATGCAAGAAGAAGCAAGTTTTACCCTCAACGACATTTCTGAGGAGCGCAAGCAGGAAATAATGGACACACTGTCCGAAAATGACGTTATCGTCTTCGAACAACTCAGCGGCATCACGCGTGCACCGTTTCAGTCGGAAGCCTACGCCGCCTTGATATGCACGGAGGGCCATGCCACGTGCAAGATAGAGGAACAAGAGTACGTCATCAACAAGAACGATGTGTTCATAAGTCGTCCTAACACCTTTGTAGAGAATGCCTTGCTCAGTTACAACTTCAAGTCGATGGGCATCGTAATGTCGCCAAAATACTTCGAAGGGCTACTGTCGCTGAGCGGCGGCTTTTGGGAAGCGGGATTTATTCTCCACAACAACCCGTTGATTCACCTCACCGAAGAAGAGGCACAGAACTACTGCCGTAACTTCATGTTCCTAAAATGGAAACTAAGCTACAGCAACTTCCCGCACATGACGGAGATTAAGACACTGATTCTGAAGTCGATGATGCTGGAGTTTTACGACACCATATCACCTAAACTCACTATGCCGCCAAAGCGTGCATACTCAACGGCAGAGATGACATTCAGACGTTTTGTAAAACTGGTAGATAAGGAAACACCAAGGCAACGCGAAGTGGGATATTATGCCAGCAAGTTGTGCATAACACCAAAGTATCTGTCCGCCATATGCAAGGAGATAGCCAACCGTCCTGCCTCGGCTATAATAAACGAGTCCACAGCAAAACAGATAAAACTGATGCTGCGGTCGTCAGAGATGACCATAAAGGAAATAGCCCGCGAGGCAGGCTTCGACAACCTCTCGTTCTTCGGCAAATACGTCAAACGAGAATTGGGCATGTCGCCACGCGAATACAGGACGAACGGCACAGAGTAACGGGGATAATATTACTTGTTCTTCCAACTAACCTCGTCCACGTCGGGGATACTGAGGATGCGCTCCACGATAGTCTGTAGTTCGTTGTAGCCGTGAACGAAGAAGTCTATCTCGCAGGTGACAATCTCGTCCACCGTGACAGTGTGCAGATTCTTGATGCTTAGCTTCAGCTCGTTGGAGATACTGTCAATGATGTCATTGAGCAGGCGCAGGCGGTCCACCGCCTTGACAGTAATGGTGGCAGGGAACACCACCTTCGGGTCCTCCACGAAGTCTACGGCAATGATGCTGTCTCCGTACTGCGAGGAGATGCTGATTGCCTGTTGGCAGTCACGGCGGTGCACAGTAATGGTGTCGTCAATATCGTTGCGGAATCCGATAACCTCTTCGCCCGGTATGGGACAGCAGTGCTCGCAACGCAGATATGGCGGCTTGGGCTGACGGTCGAGGTACAGATGTATGTTGTGCAGCGCCTTGTATGACTTTGCCACATTGCGCCAGTCCGACTGCGGCCAGACGTGGACATCCGTACCGATTTCAACGCTGTCTCCGCGCTTCAGCCGCTTCTTCACCGAACAGAGATGACCGTTTATCTTGGCGTATTTGGCGTGCATGCCCACCTCGGTATGTATGTTGAAGGCAAAGTCGAGAGCCGTAGAGTTTTTCGGAAGTTTAATGGCCTTACCGTCTGGGGTGTACACCTGTATATCGTCGTTGTAGAAAGAGGCACGCACAGACTCGATAAAGAACTCGCTATTATTCTCTACATTGCCGGCATCGCGCGCCACATCTTTCAACACACTGCGGAAGGTGCTTATCCACTGGTTGATGCTATTTGTTTGAGTAGGCCGCTCAGACTCGGCAAGGTAACCCAGATGCGACATCTGCGCCATGCGTTCCGACTGTATATGTACTTCCTCCCAGAGACCATACTCTGAAAGCAGTTGCACGTGGAAACTCTGGTAGCCGTTCTGCTTGGGCTGGTCCACGTAGTTGACAATGGAATTGGGGCGTTCCTTGCACGCATCGGTCAGCAACGAGTATATGCGCAGACACATATCCTTCTCGCTGACCCCCTCGTCGCACTTGAAGACGATGCGCGTGAAATGGCGGCACTCCAAATGCTCAAAGTCCTCACCACTCGCCTTCATCTTGCGCCAGATGTTATACGGCATCTTGTACTTAAGGTCGCGACGGAACTTAATGTCGTTTGCCGTCAGCACCAGGTCTACCTTGGCTTCAAAGGCAGCAAGGCGTGTCTTGTCCTTCTCCTTGTCGTCCTCGATAAGTGCAAGTATCTCCTTGTATATCTGCGGACAGCGGAAGCGAAACGAGAGGTTCTCCAGTTCTATCTTTACGGTATAAAGACCAAGTCGGTTGGCAAGTGGAGCGTAGAAATAGTCTGTCTCTCCGGCTATCTTCATCTGCTTGTCCGGACGCATGGAGTCAAGTGTGCGCATGTTGTGCAGACGGTCAGCCAGTTTGATAAGTATTGCCCGCACGTCGTAGTGCATGGAGTCGAGCATCTGCTTGAAATTGTCAAGCTGCTTCGACATCGTGTACATCTTTTTGTTCTGTTTCGTGACAACCTTCACAAGGAATGCCACGTCGTCGCCAAAGTTATCACGGATATCCTCGATGGTGTGCGGCGTATCTTCCACAACATCATGCAAGAAGGCTGCACAGACAGGGGCAGCTCCCAGCTTCAACTCCTGTGCTATAATGAGCGCCACGGCAATGGGGTGTATTATATAAGGTTCGCCCGTGCGACGACGTTGCTCACGGTGAGCCTCGCGGGCATAGTTGAATGCCTTGCGGATGAGTTCCATCTCCTGCGGTGTTGAACGCTGCTGCATGGCAGCGAAGACAGCAAACGCGCGTTTCTGTATTTCCTCTTCTGTTATTCCGTGAATATTATCCATACGAACTAATACTTGACTACATAGTTTGAGCTGCAAAAATAGTTAAAAAATCTTACTCTACCAAATTTCATGTAAAAAATTTAAAATCTTTAATACTATGCTAAGCTAAAGGGCGTCCAATACTTGGCAACTACAGAACTACGCAACAGACTTGTTTTTGGTTAAAAAAGATTAAATACAAAGATGCTACAAATAAAAAGCGTTGTACATCAAAGTAAAAGTAGTACCTTTGCAGCCGATTTGTACACGCACGAGTGCACAAGCACATATACAGAACATCCTAAAACAGTTAATGAGACAAGACAACAGAAAACCAAATCCCAAAAGCCAATACCGCATCAACGACCAGATTCGTGTGCGTGAGGTGCGCATCGTAGACGAAGACGGCTCGACGGTTATGCCGACCCGTCAGGCATTAGACATGGCACGCCAGCAAGGCGTAGACCTCGTAGAGATCAGCCCTAACGCCCAGCCTCCTGTTTGTCGTATCATTGACTACTCCAAGTTCCTCTACCAGCAGAAGAAGAAGGCAAAGGAGATGAAGCAGAAGCAGGTGAAGGTAGAAGTGAAGGAAATACGCTTCGGACCTCAAACCGACGAGCACGACTACAACTTCAAGCTAAAACACGCCAAGGAATTCCTCGAAGAGGGCAACAAGGTACGTGCGTACGTATTCTTTCGTGGACGTTCCATTCTCTTCAAGGAGCAAGGCGAAGTTCTCCTGCTGCGTTTCGCCAATGACCTGGAGGAATATGGCAAGGTAGAGCAGATGCCAAAACTGGAAGGCAAGAAGATGTTCCTCTTCATCGCTCCAAAGAAGGCCGGTCAGGCCAAGAAGAGCCAGCAGAAGATGGACCGTGAGCGCCGCGAGGCGGAAGCTGATGCTGCTACAAATGCAGAAACAGAAACACAGAACGAGACTCCCGTAAACAACGGTCTGGCTGAGAACGCCAAGGGATTCGAAGCCTTGGCAAAACTGCGCGAGACAGCTCCTGAGGAGTAAGGCTCGGCTATACGCAGAAGAAACAAAACAAGAAAAGAAGAGTGCGTAACGCCCGGTATATGCGTTGCCACCATAATTAATAATTAATTAATCAACAAACAAAAATGCCAAAAGTAAAGACAAACTCCGGTGCCAAGAAGCGTTTTGCTTTCACCGGTTCAGGTAAGCTCAAGAGACGTCACGCTTTCCACAGCCACATCTTGACCAAGAAGACCAAGAAGCAGAAGCGTAACCTCCTCGGTTACACAATCGTTGACTCTTGTGACACAAAGCAGGTTCGTGACCTGTTGCGTCTCCGCTAATCCACCTTATTGTCAAATCTTTTTGTAAAAAGAAAGTTAAAAAACTATGCCAAGATCAGTAAATCATGTCGCTTCACGTGCGAAGCGCAAGAGAATTTTGAAGCTTACCCGCGGTTACTACGGCGCTCGCAAGAACGTTTGGACTGTAGCCAAGAACACATGGGAGAAGGGTCTTACCTATGCTTACCGTGACCGTAAGAACAAAAAGCGCACATTCCGCGCTCTCTGGATTCAGCGTATCAACGCTGCAGCACGCATCGAGGGTCTGAGCTACTCACAGCTCATGGGTCTGCTTCACAAGGCAGGTATCGAGATCAACCGCAAGGTGCTCGCTGACCTCGCTGTCAACAACCCAGAGGCTTTCAAGGCCATCGTTGACAAGGTAAAGTAAGAAATTCGTAGCACTTTCACTACATACCTTTACAGTCGCAAACATATCTGCCGGTAACGGTCGCTATGTTTGCGATTTTTTGTACATCCAAACATAATATTTCTCCATCTGGGGCGTTACTTGTATAGAATACTATTACTACTTACTAACAACGCCTATGGATAAAGATTTACACACTAAGCAGACCTTGGCGCCAAAGCAGGCCACTATCGACTTAATCAGAATATTTGCCCGTACATACCGGACGATACTCTCTGACAACAAACAATACGGCTACTGCGTAAACTAAACGCAAGACAATGCACAGCTACCACCCGTCAAGTTGTCGCGAACATTTATATTAAAAGGAAAAAGAAGATGACAATCGTATCACCATCATTGCTGGCTGCAGACTTTCTGCATCTGGACCATGAGATAGAGATGATAAACGAGAGTGAGGCACAATGGCTTCATCTGGATGTAATGGACGGCAGTTTCGTGCCGAACATATCCTTCGGCTTCCCAGTACTGGAAGCCGTAGGCAAGGTGTGCAAGAAGCGTCTGGATGTACACTTCATGATTGAGCACCCAGAGAAGTTCATCGACGAGACTTCCGCTCTTGGCAACGACGTACTGATGAACGTACACTACGAGGCATGCACGCACCTGGACCGTTGCATACACGAGATTCACAACAAGGGGATGAAAGCCGGTGTCACGCTTAACCCGTCAACACCGGTCAGCGTATTGGAAGACATCATCCGCGACGTGGACCTGGTACTGCTGATGAGCGTAAACCCTGGTTTCGGCGGACAAAAGTTCATCGAGAACACATACGCAAAGATCGCCCGACTGAGACGCTTGATAAACGAAAGCGGATCAAAGGCTCTCATTGAAGTGGACGGCGGCGTCTGCGCCAGCAACGCAGAAGCTCTTGTCAAGGCAGGCGTAGACGTGCTCGTCTCAGGCAGCTACGTCTTTAAGGCACAAGACCCGAAAGCAACTATCTCCGGGCTTGCCAAGCTTTAGCCTTTATAGCACAGATACAAAACGAAAGAGGACAACCTTTTATTCTCGTCAAGGAGGTAAAAGGTTGTCCTCTTTCGTTTTGTTATACTACGTTACCCTCTGCTATTATATTATGCAGCTTCCGTCTTCAAGTCACGCTTGGACTTTGACTTCACGACGAGCCATACACCAGAGAAGACAAGTACTGCGGCTACGGCTTGCATACCCTTGAATACAGCCAGACCCGTCAATACGCTAACTGTCACAGACACAAGCGGCTGCACATAGTTATACACAGACACAACGGTTGGGCGCAGCGTCTTCTGACCTATCATCATACAGATGTATCCAAGGTATGTACCGAAGAATATGACGTATGCCGTCTCAGTCCATGCGCTCAGAGGCACATTTGCAAAGTCGATCGCCGCAACGTGGCTTGCCGTGAAGGGCAGTATCATGACGGATGCCCACGTGAACATCCACTTGTTGATGGTAAAGAGGGAGTACTTCGACAGCAGGTTCTTGAACAGCGACAAGTACAAGGCGAACGACAGCTGGGCGCACATACAGAGCAAGTCGCCCCAGATATTGCCAACCTTATCGTTGCCCGCCGTGGCACTTGTGGTTATGATGATGACGGCACCTGCGCAACCTATCAGCACACCAGCCGCTTTCTTTAGCGTTATCGGTTCCTTCAGTATAAGGAACGAGAGTATCATGGCAAAGATAGGCATGGAGGTTGTCATGATGCTGGAGTTGCTGGGCGACGTGATGCTCAGACCGATGGTGTAGCAGCACTGGTTGAACACGAGTCCGAACAGTCCTGCTGCAGCAAGTTTGAAAATGTCTTTTGCGGGGATATGCTCCTTCTTGGCAAAGAGGCTCGTTATCCAAAATAATATCGCACCACCAAGTACGCGAAATGACACCATGTCGATGCCGTCGAGGCCATGTATCATGGCATCCTTGCCCACGGGGGCCATCAACCCCCAAAACGCACCTGAGCAGAAGAGGCACAGGTGAGCCAGCAGCGGGCGCTTGCTATCCTTTTTGTTTTCCATCTGTTGATTTTGTTTATCGGGGTGCAAAGTTACTCATTTTTACAGAAACCTTGCACGTCTGCCACATTTTTCTTGCCCTATGATACAAGAAAGTTGCTTTTCGCCAAATGGATGCAGCTATACTAACAAAAAAGCGGCGTCACTCTTTTAGAAGAATGACACCGTTGTCTATTGAGCCTCTTGTCGGATTCGAACCAACGACCCCGAGATTACAAATCACGTGCT